>NZ_CP109432.1:6058516-6373145 GCF_036227065.1 Spirillospora sp. NBC_01491 | reverse complement strand
AGGCACTTGACCCGCTCGGGCATGCCGCCCGCGCTCTGGGTGCCCGCCGGGAGCGGCTCGACGCCGTCCTCGCGGGCGGCCTCGTCGCGGCGGGCCAGGTAGTCGTCGTGGGCGGCGTCGTAACCGGCCTTCAGCCCGGGGTCGTCGCCGAGCCGTTCCTGCATGCCGCGCATCGTCCCCTCGCCCTCCAGCGAGCCGATGGCCGAGGCGGCCTTGGGGCAGGTCAGGTAGAACAGCGTCGGGAACGGCGTGCCGTCCGGCAGCCGCGGCGCCGTCTCGATGACGGCGGGCAGCCCGCACGGGCAGCGGTACGCCACCCGGCGGAGGCCGCGCGGTTCGCGTCCGAGCTGCGCCGCCACGGCGGCGGTGTCGCGTTCGTCGATCATCTTCGTCCCCACCCGCGGATCACCGGATCCGTCTCGTGCCTGGGCCCGGGGTCAGCGGGGCCGGTCCGCGGCCTCCACCGACCGCCAGAGCGTCTCGTACCACGGCGGCTTGCTGGTCTTGCCGCCCTTCTTGGCCTGCTGCCCGTTCCCACCACTGCCGTCAAGGACGATGTAGCACTTCACCCCTGGCCGACAGTAATGGAGCCTTCGCGTCGCCTCACGCTCAATGTACGACTTATCGCCCAGCCGTTGCTTGCGGAGGCTGAGTTCCTCCACCTGCTTGCGGGCGACCGCCTCCTTGTGCTGGAGATCGGAGATCTCCTGCCGCTGGGCGATGTACTCGCGGACCGGGTAGGCCAGGCTCAGGGCGATCGCGCACATCACGACCGCCAGGATCGCGGCACGGCTGGTCAGCGCCGGATTGGCCCGGCGCGCGCCGTCCCCCGGGGAGTCGCCGTGGCGCTCTCCCCGGGGACCGGCGCGGTCGTCGCCCTTGGCCATGACGGGCTCCCGGCCGCCGGTCAGCCCCGCGCCTCGAAGCGCGGGAACGCGGCGGCGCCGGCGTAGCGGGCGGTGTCGCCGAGCAGCTCCTCGATGCGCAGGAGCTGGTTGTACTTGGCGACCCGGTCGCTGCGCGCGGGGGCGCCGGTCTTGATCTGGCCGCAATTGGTCGCCACGGCGAGGTCGGCGATGGTGGTGTCCTCGGTCTCGCCGGACCGGTGGCTCATCATGCAGCGGTAGCCGCTGGTCTGCGCGAGCGTGACGGCGTCGAGCGTCTCGGTGAGGGTGCCGATCTGGTTGACCTTGACCAGCAGCGCGTTGGCGGTGTCGGACTCGATGCCGCGCCGGAGCCGCTGCGGGTTGGTGACGAACAGGTCGTCGCCGACGAGCTGCACCCGGTCGCCGAGCTCGGTGGTGAGGGCCTGCCAGCCGGCCCAGTCCTCCTCGTCGAGCGGGTCCTCGATGGAGACCAGCGGGTAGGAGTCGAGCAGCTCGCCGTAGTAGGCGGCCATCTCGGCGGCCGTCCGCTTCTCGCCCTCGAAGGCGTAGCGGCCGTCGGCGTGGAACTCGGTGGCGGCCACGTCGAGCGCGAGCGCGATGTCGCGGCCGGGAGTGAAGCCGGCCTTGCCGATCGCCTCGAGGATGAGGTCGAGCGCCGCGCGGTTGCTGGGCAGCTCGGGGGCGAAGCCGCCCTCGTCGCCGAGCCCGGTGTTCAGGCCCTTGGCCTTCAGCACCGACTTCAGCGCGTGGTAGGTCTCGGCACCCCACCGCACCGCCTCGGAGAACGTGCTCGCGCCGATCGGCGCGATCATGAACTCCTGGACGTCGACGTTGGTGTCGGCGTGCGCGCCGCCGTTGAGGATGTTCATCATCGGTACCGGCAGCAGGTGCGCGTTGGCGCCGCCCACGTAGCGGTACAGCGGCTGCCCGGCGAAGTTGGCGGCGGCCCGTGCGACGGCGAGGCTCACGCCGAGGATCGCGTTGGCGCCGAGCTCGGACTTGTCGGGGGTGCCGTCGAGGTCGATCAGGACCTGGTCGATCAGCCGCTGCTCGTCGGCCGGAAAGCCGACGATCTTCTCGTCGATCAGCTCGTTGACGGCCTTGACCGCCTTGGCCACGCCCTTACCGCCGTAGCGCTCGCCCCCGTCGCGCAGCTCGACGGCCTCGAACCGGCCGGTGGAGGCGCCGCTCGGGACGGCGGCGCGGGCCTCGGTCCCGTCGGCGAGCAGCACTTCGACCTCAACGGTCGGGTTGCCTCGGGAGTCCAGGATCTCCCGGGCAAGGACGGCGTCGATCGACGACACGGGCAACTCCCTGTTCAGACGTGTTCAGTGGTGTTCGGGTCTCGAGCCTATCCGCGCGCCCACCGCCGCGCCCACCGGGCACGCCGTACCCAAATCGGACGCCCGCCACGAAATCGTGCCAGGCAAGCGACTTGACGCCTTGATTACCTACATTGTCTACTGTGCACGTCAAACAGACTTGATAAGTAGGGAAACCCGACAATGCATCGCAGGTTCCGCGGCCGGATCGCCGCCACAGCCCTGACCGTCCTGGCCGGCGCGGGGACGCTCAGCGCCTGTGGGGACGACGGCGACGGCGGCTCCGGCGCGCCCGGCCAGCTCCGCCTGGGCTACTTCCCCAACATCACCCACGCGACCGCCCTGGTCGGAATCGACCAGGGCATCTTCGCCAAGCACCTCGGCACCGCGCCCAAGACCGCCTCGTTCAACGCGGGGCCGGCCGCCGTCGAGGCGCTGTTCTCCGGCGCGGTGGACGCCACGTTCGTCGGGCCCAACCCGTCCATCAACGCCTGGTCGAAGTCGCACGGCAAGGCCATCAAGATCATCTCCGGGGCGGCCTCCGGCGGTGTCTCGCTGATCGTCAGGCCGGGCATCAACGGCGTCCGGGACCTCAGGGGCAAGAAGATCGCCACCCCGCAGCTCGGCAACACCCAGGACGTCGCGATCCGCTACTGGCTCAAGCAGAACGGCCTGACCGCCAACAAGGACGGCAGCGGCGACGTCAAGGTCATGCCGCAGGAGAACGCGACGACGCTCCAGGCGTTCGCCCAGGGCGCGATCGACGGCGCCTGGGTGCCCGAGCCGTTCGCGTCCCGGCTGATCCAGGAGAGCAAGGGCAAGAAGCTGCTCGACGAGAAGACGCTCTGGCCCGGCGGCAAGTTCGTCATCACCAACCTGATCGTCAAGCAGGAGTACCTGAAGAAGCACCCCGACCAGGTGAGGAAGCTCCTGGAAGCCGTCGTCGAGGCGACCGACTCCATCAACTCCGACCGGGCCGGCGCGGAGAAGTCCGTCAACGACCAGCTCACCAAGCTCAGCGGCAAGCCTCTCGAGCAGGGCGTGCTCGACTCGGCGTTCAAGCAGATCGAGTTCACCACCGACCCCGTCGCGTCCTCGCTCATCCAGGGCGCCCGGCACGCCGAGGAGATCGGCCTGCTGGAGAAGACCGAACTGGACGGGATCTACGAGCTCGGGCCCCTCAACGGCGTGCTGAAGGCAGGCGGAAAGGCACAGGTCAGCGACAGATGACCGAGGCCGTTCAGGCCGTCCCGAGCCGGACCGCGGCGGTCCGGCTCGCGGGCGTGTCCAAGATGTTCGGGACCGGGGGCGCGGCGCTGCTCGCGCTCGACAAGGTGTCCCTCGACGTCGCCCCGGGCGAGTTCGTCTGCCTGCTGGGCGCGTCCGGGTGCGGCAAGAGCACCCTGCTCAACCTGGTCGCCGACCTGGAGGCGCCGAGCGCCGGGACGATCGATCTCGGCGGCGCGCGGGTGGCGCTGATGTTCCAGGAGCCCGCGCTGTTCCCCTGGCTGAACGTCACCGCCAACCTGGAGCTGGCGCTGAAGATGCGCGGCGTCCCGAGAGGGCGGCGCCGTGCCCGCGCCGCCGAACTGCTCGACTCGGTGCACCTGGGCGACTTCGCCGGGAAGCGCCCGCACCAGCTCTCCGGCGGCATGCGGCAGCGCGTCGCGCTCGCCCGCGCGCTCGCCCTCACGGTGGACGAGACCGGCGGCGGCCGGCCCACCGTCCTGCTGATGGACGAGCCGTTCGGCGCGCTCGACGCGATGACCCGCGACCTGCTGCACGACGAGATCGAGCGGATCTGGCGGGAGCGCGGGCTGACCGTGCTGTTCGTCACGCACAACGTGCGCGAGGCCGTCCGGCTCGGCGACCGGGTGGTCCTGCTGAGCAGCCGTCCCGGACGGGTCGTCCAGGAGTTCCCCGTGCCGATGGAACGTCCCCGGCGCATCGACTCGCCGGAGGTGGCGACGCTCGCGGCGTCCATCACCGACCGGCTCCGCGAGGAGGTCGGCCGCCATGGCGCATGACACCCGGACCGAGCCCGACCCCGGCGCCGCGCCCGAACCGTCCGGACGGGACGCGCGGCTCGACCGCGAGCTCGCCGGGCTGGACGCGCTGGAGCTGGCCGCCGGGACGCGCCGCAACCCGCTCGCCCGGGTCTGGTCGGTGGTCTGGCCGATGCTGACCGCCGTGCTGATCGCGGTGGCGGCCTGGCAGGTGGTGGTCTGGAGCGGCTGGAAGGAGAGCTGGGTCCTGCCCGGACCGGCCGAGACGCTGCCGGTGCTGTGGGACCAGATCACCCGTCCCCGGTTCTGGGAGTCGCTCGCGCTCACCATGCGGCGCGCGGTGATCGGGTTCGCGGTGGCGACCGTGGTCGGCGTGCTGATCGGCGCGGTGGTCTCGCAGTCGCGGGTGCTGCGGCGCGCGTTCGGCTCGCTGATCACCGGGCTCCAGACGATGCCGTCGATCGCCTGGTTCCCGCTGGCCATCCTGCTGTTCCAGCTCAGCGAGAGCGCGATCCTGTTCGTGGTGGTGCTGGGCGCGGCGCCCTCGATCGCCAACGGGCTGATCGCCGGCGTCGACTACACCCCGCCGATCCTGCTGCGCGCGGGCAAGGTGATGGGGCTGCGCGGGGTGAACCTGTACCGGCATCTGATCATGCCCGCGTCGCTGCCGTCGTTCGTGGCCGGGCTCAAGCAGGGCTGGGCGTTCGCCTGGCGCAGCCTGATGGCCGGCGAGCTGCTGGTCATCATCGGCGACACCACCTCGCTCGGCGTGCTGCTCTCGCAGGCCCGGGAGCTGAGCAACACCGCCGACATGATCTCCTACATGATCGTCATCCTGATCATCGGGATCGTGATCGACCAGCTCTTCGGCCTGGTGGACCGCGCCATCCGGGTCCGCTGGGGACTGGACGCGCGGTGATCCGATCCGCCCCGTCCCGGAGTGTCCGCCCCTGGACGGGGACCCCGGCGGCATAGGCTCTGCCGCGTCCCCCGACGCGTCTCTGCACCGGGGGGAACCGTGGGCCGCTTCACCTGGCCGCTGCGCAACCCGACGATCCGGATCCGGGTCACCGTGACCGCGGCCCTGGTCGCCGGGCTGCTCGCCATCGCCTTTTACATCGTCCTCATGGTGCTGGTGCGGCGGGAGGCGGCGGACAACAACAGGCTGTACATGGGCAGGGTGGGACGGCAGGTCACCACGCTCGTCCAGGAGGGCCGGCTCGCCCCCCGCGTCCTCAACGGCACCCAGGACCGGGTCCAGGTCGTCGACGCGCAAGGGCACATCCTGGCCGCCAGCCCGCGGATGGCCGGCTTCCCCCCGGTGAACTTCCCCTTGGCCGAAGACAGAACCTTCCGCCAAGGCCAGAGCTGCGACGTCCAGGCTCCGAACGGCGACTGCTTCCTCATCATGGCGTTCGGGGTCGGCGAGGGCCGGAACCGCCGGGTCGTCTACTCCCTCGACAACGACCCCGGGCTGCTGCCCCGCCCGCTGATCGCCACCGGGCTGGCGCTGCTCGTCCCGCTGATCAGCGGGATGGTCGGGTACGGCGCGTGGCACGCGGCGGGCCGCACGCTGCGCCCGGTCGAGGCCATCCGCGCCGAACTGGACGAGATCACCGCCACCGACCTGGAGCGCCGGGTGCCGGTGCCGCCCCGCCAGGACGAGGTCGCCCGCCTCGCCACCAGCATCAACGCCACGCTCGACCGGCTGGAGCGGGCGGTCGCCCGGCTGCGCGCGTTCGTCTCCGACGTGTCGCACGAGCTCCGCAGCCCGCTGACCGCCCTGCGGATGGAGCTGGAGATCGCGCTGTCCGAGCCCGACAACGGTGATCTCCGCGACCCCATGCGGTCCGCGCTCCAGGACGCCGAGCGGTTGCACGCCGTCCTGGACGACCTGCTCGCGCTGGCCCGGCTCGAGGCCCAGCGCGAGCTCGAGATCGAACCCGTCGACCTGCTGGAGCTCGCCGACCAGGAGGTGCTGAGCCGTCCCCGCCGCACCCGCGTCACCGTCATCGCCGACGAGCCGGTGATCGTCCGCGGCGGCCGGTCCGAGCTCGGCCGGCTGCTCACCAACCTGATCGACAACGCCGACCGGCACGCCGAGTCCGCGGTCACCATCGTGCTGCGCACCGACGGCCCGGACACCGCCGTGGTGGAGGTCTCCGACGACGGCCCCGGCATCGCCCCCGAGGACCGCGAACGCGTCTTCGAGCGCTTCACCCGCCTGTCCAACGGCCTCCACCGCGACGCCGGCGGCACCGGCCTCGGCCTCGCCATCTCCCGCGACATCGCGGACGCCCACCACGGCACCCTCACCATCACCGACCGCGCCGACGCCACCCCCGGCATCCGCTTCATCCTCCGCCTCCCCCGCTGACCCTTTCCGGCCGTTCCCGCCGGCTCCCACAGACCACCCATCGGTGTACGGCTTGCGCCCGCTGATCGACTGCGGGTCCGTGGTGTGCGGGTCGGTCATGTTCCTCCTCCTTCTCGGCAACAAACGTTCATATCAGATACGATCGTTATAGCTACGATCGATATGTATGAGATATGCGGGGTGGACGGATGAGGATTCTGGCTCTCGGCGGCTCAGGAGCGATGGGCGCCGTGGCGGTACGGGTGGCGGCCGGGCTTCCCGGCGTCACCGAGATCGTGGTGGCCGACCGGAACCTGAAGGCGGCCCAAGCGCTGGTGCGCAGGCTCGCCGAGGACGGCACCGGTGGCGCCCCGGTGCGGGCGCTCATGGTGGAGGTCACCGACAGCGCCGCCCTGCACGCCGCTCTGGAGGGCTCGGACGTCGTGCTCAACACGGTCGGCCCGTACTACCGCTTCGGCCTGACCGTGCTGCGGGCCGCGATCGCGACCCGTACCCACTACCTGGACATCTGCGACGACTGGGAGCCGACCCTGCAGATGCTCGACCTGGACGGGGAGGCCCGGAACGCCGGGATCCGCGCCGTGGTCGGCATAGGCGCGAGCCCGGGTGTCAGCAACCTGCTGGCCGCACGCGCGGTCCGAGAGCTGGACCACGTCCAGGACCTGTACACCGCATGGCCCGTCGACGTCTCCGGCAGCGGCGGGGACGACGAGCAGCTGACCGACACCGGCGGGCGCCCCAGCGCGGCCGCCGTGCACTGGATGGAGCAGATCAGCGGGAAGGTGACGGTGATCAGTGGTGGGCAACTCGTCCACCGGCGTCCACTCCTGCCGGTCGCCCTCTCCGTCTCCGCCGGACGCTCCGGCACGGCCTACACCGTCGGACACCCCGAGCCGGTCACCCTGCACCGCAGCTTCCATCCGGCCGGCGAAGCCGCCAACCTCATGGTCGTCACCCGGGGCACGCTCGCCTACCTCGACGTCCTGCGCCGCGACATCGACGCGGGAAAACTCACCAACGAGACCGCGGCGACCGATCTGGCCAAGCCCTCGGCGGCCCGCGCACTGCGGGCCACGATGGGTGCGATGACCCTCAAGGGGCCCGGGTCGCTGCCCCCGTTCTTCGCCGCCGCCACGGGCACCCGCGACGGCCGCCGGGTCACCGCTCTCGCCCGGCTCGCCGACACGCCCGGCGCCTCGGCGCTGATCAACGACATGGCGGAGGCGACCGGTCTGCCCCTGGCGCTCGGGCTCGCGCAACTACTGGACGGCACCAGCGACCGCCTCGGCGTGCACCCGCCGGAGATCGCCATCGACGCCGAGCGCTTCTTCCTCGACCTGGCCCGCCACATACCCGACCTGGCCGGCAACGACGGCCTCCGCGACGGCGTGGCCATCGAGGTGACCCCGGACCGGTGAAGCGAAAGCAGGAGAGACGACGCGCTCCTCGCGCGGTCACCTCCGGCGTGCACGTGGTGGGCGGTGTGAGGCGCGTATGCTCCGCAACGTCAACGACGGACGAAGGGCCCACTACTCCATGGCCGGAACGGCTTCATCCCGCGTGCCGGAACCGGCCGTCCAGGTCCCCACCCGGACGCTCGTCGAGGCGCTGATCCGCATCGACCACACCGTCGACACCGCCGAGCTCTACGCCATCGCGCCGCTGCTCGGCATGACCGACCAGCAGGTGCGGCTGTGCGTCAAGCGGCTGGTCACCGAGGGACGCTTCACCCAGGAGGGCCGGGGGCGCAAGGCAGTCCTTCGGGCCACCAGCATCACCGAGCAGACCCTCGGGCCCGACATCGAGTTCGTCGCCCACGCCTTCCAGCAGGACGCGGGCCTCGCCCCCTGGGACGGCGTCTGGCATCTGGTCGCCTTCGCCGTCCCCGAGACCGCCCGTCCCGCCCGCGACGCACTGCGGGCCGCGCTCACCCGGCTCGGCGGCGCCCCCGTGCAGGGCGGCCTCTACATCAGCCCCAACGCCTGGGAGCCGCACGTCGAGGCCCAAGCCCGCCACCTCGGCGTCCTCGACCACCTCACGCTGCTCACCACGGACAGCCTGCGCCAGGGCGACGAGCGCGACCCCGCCGCGCTCGCCCGTGCCCTCTGGCCACAGGACGAGATCGCCGACCGCTACCAACGACTCGCCTCCGTCGCCCGGCCGCGCTTGCGCCGCCTCCACGAGGGCACCGAACTCCCCAGCACCCAGTGGCTCACCATCGCGATCGAACTGGCCGCCGAGTTCACCCGCGCGATGGAGCCCGACCCCCTCCTGCCGCCGCAGCTGCTGTGCCAGCCCTGGCCGGGCACGCAGGCCCGCGAACTCGTCGCGCAGTGCTGGTCACTCTTGGAGGAGCATGCGGAGGTGAGCGAGCACTTCAGCCTCTTCCAGCTCTACCGCGACGTGACCCGTCCGTCGGTCGCCGGCACGTGAGGCCGAGGCGCCGAGCGCGTGCCGCCCCTATCCAGGGCGGCACGCCGCCGTTCGCGTCAGGCGAGATCCGCGGCGGTGACCGAGACCTCGATCTCGCCGGACGTCTCGGCGCCCATGGCGGTCGCGAGCCGGCGGAAGCGGCGGGCCTCGGCGGGACGGCTGCGCCGCTCCAGCGTGCGGGCGAGCGCCTCGTACGCCCAGGCGTTGCCCGGGTCCAGGTCGATCAGGCGACGGAGCGTCTCCTCGGCCCGGCCGAGCTGCGCGCTGTGGAAGTAGGCCCGGCCGAGCAGCTCGACCACCGCCCGGTTCCCGGGGTCCCCGGCCTCGACCCGGGCCAGGACGCGCGCGGCCTCGGAGTAGTCTCGGGCGTCGAAGAACATCGTCGCCCGCTGGAACTCCTCGTAAGCGGTCACGTCGCCTCCCTGCTGGTTGCGTCACGCAACTGAACCGGGAGGACGTCAGGTTTGTTCCCGGCCGTCCAGCGCGTCGGCCAGGCGCTGCCGCTCGGCCTCGAGGCCCTCGATCTGGCCGGCCAGCTCCTCGCGCTCGTGGAGGTTCTGGCCCTCGTCGCCGGAGTCGCCCGCGCCCTCCATCGGCGCGACCTGTTCGGCGCGCAACGCGCGCAGGTCGGTGTCGATCTCGCGGAGCCTGGCCCGCCGGTCGTGGTCGTTCATGTCTCTCCCCCGATGTGGCACGCCCCGGACGGGTCCCGGCCGGCCAGCGCGGCGTCGATCGCCGCGCCGAGCGAGGCCAGGTCGTGCGGGCCCTCGTGCAGGTTCCCGTTGATGAAGAAGGTGGGCGTCCCGGCGGCTCCGGCGCGCTCGCCCGACTCCCGGTCGGCGTTGACGCGGTCGCGGTGGCGGTCGAGGTCCTCCCAGGGATCGAACCCGAACCTCTCGCAGTAGGCGGTGAGGTCGGCGTCGGTGAGGGCGAGCTGGTGGCCGAAGAGCACCTCGTGCATCTCCCAGAACACCCCGTGGTCGGCGGCGGCCTCCGAGCAGAGGGCCGCGGAGAAGGCGTGCGGGTGGACCTCGCGCAGCGGGAAGTGCCGGAACACGAACCGGAGCCGGTCGCCGTACTGGTCCTGGAGGTCTTCCAGTACTCCGAACGCCTGGCCGCAGTACGGGCACTCGTAGTCGCCGTACTCGACGAGGGTGACCGGCGCGTCCGCGCGGCCGAGAACGTGGTCCCGCCGCGTGACCGGCGCGAGCGGCTCGCGTTCGGCCTCGGTCACGGGGACGGCGCCGGGCGGGGCGCAGGCCGCGCCCCGGTTCCAGGCCAGCCGGAAGATCACGAAGCCGAGCCCGGCGGCCAGCAGCGACCCGGCGATGATGCCGATCTTGGCCTCGCTCTGGAGCGCCGGGTCGTCGGCGAAGGCGAGGCCGGTGATGAACAGCGACACGGTGAACCCGATGCCCGACACGGCCGCGCCGCCGAGGAGCTGGCCCCACACCAGCCCGCCGCCGAGGTCGCCCCAGTTGAAGCGCAGCGGGATCCAGGTGCCGAGCGCGACGCCGACGAACTTGCCCGCCAGCAGGCCCGCGACGATGCCGAGGGTGACCCGCGAGGTCGCGGCCTGCCGCAGCGTGTCGCCGTTCAGCACCACGCCGGCGTTGGCGAGCGCGAAGATCGGCACGATCACGTAGCCGGTCCACGGGTGCAGCCGGAGCTGGAGCCGCTCGTTGATCGACACGGTCCGCTGGACGCTGCGGGTCGCCTGCCGGGCCAGCTCCGGGCTCGGCTCGCGCGAGAGCGCCTGCACCAGCTCGCCGGCGCGCAGGATCTGGTGGTCCTTCGGCGCGTACACCACCACGGTCGCGCCGAGCAGGATCCCGGCCAGGGTGGGGTGCACGCCGCTCTCCAGCATCGCCGCCCACACCCCGAGGCCGAGCAGGACGTAGGCGGGCCCGCGCCAGACGCGCAGCCAGCGCAGCGCGACGATCAGGCCGAACAGCGCCACCGCGACCAGCAGCGCGACGACCGACAGGTCCTCGGTGTAGAACACCGCGACCACCAGGATCGCGCCGACGTCGTCGACCACCGCGAGGGTCAGCAGGAACACCCGCAGCGGCTCGGGGCAGCGGGTGCCGATCACCGCGAGCAGCCCCAGCACGAACGCGGTGTCGCTGGCCATCGGAACGCCCCAGCCGCCCGCTCCCGGCCCGTCCATGTTGACCAGCGCGTACAGCAGCGCGGGGACGGCCATCCCGCCGAGCGCCGCCACGAACGGCACCGCGAACACCCGCCGGTCGCGGAGCTGCCCGACGGTGATCTCGCGGGAGATCTCCAGGCCGATGACGAAGAAGAACAGCGCCATCAGCCCGTCGTCGACCCACTCCCTCAGGTCCAGCGAGAAGGCGTCCGCGCCGAGGGTCACCGACAGGCGGGTGTGCCAGAACGCCTCGTAGGAGTCGCCGAACGGCAGGTTCGCCCACAGCAGCCCGGCCCCCGTGGCGGCCAGCAGCACGCTGGTGCTGCCGGTCTCGGTGGCCAGGAAGCTGCGCAGCCCCTCCGGCACCGCGCGGGACGCGACGGAACGCTCGGTCATGGGGCCGCGACGGCGTCAGACACGGATCACGGTCTTGCCACGGGAGCTCCCGGCGCGGTTGCGGGCGAGCGCCGCGGGCGCCTCCTCCAGCGACACCTCCCGGTGGATCCGCACCTTCAGCTTGCCCGCCTCGATCAGGTCGCCGACCTCCTCCAGCAGCCCGGTGCTGGAGGAGTTCTGGAGGTTGACGCCGCGGATCTCCTGCGCGGCCAACGCGTCCGGGTTCAGCGACCAGATGGTGCTCAGGTAGGTGCCGCCGGGCCGCAGCAGCGTAGTGAGCCGCTCGACGCCGGCCTTGTCGCTGACCATGTCGATGACGGTGTCGATGCCGTCGGAGTGCGCGGCCAGCACCTGCCCGTTCAGGTCGCCGCGGGCGTGGTCGACGATCTCGGCCGCGCCGAGCCCGCGCATCTCCTCGGCCATGTCCTCGCGGGCGGTGGCGATGACCTTCGCGCCCTGGTTCGCGGCGAGCTGCACCACGGCCTGGCCGACGCCGCCGGTCGCGCCGACCACCAGGACGGTCTGGTCCTCGTCCAGCTGGGCCTCACGGACCAGGTTGAACGCGGTGGTGCTCGCGGTCGGCACCGCGGCGGCCTGGGTGTAGATCAGGCCCTCGGGCATCTGCGCGATCGGGGCGTCCTCCCGTCCGATCGCGTACTCGGCGTAGGTGCCGGTGCCGCGGGCCAGGTCCTGGAACCCGCCGAAGACCTGCTCGCCGGGACGGAACCGGGTCACGTCCGGCCCGACCTCCTCGACGACCCCCGCGCCGTCGGTGCCGAGCACGATCGGGAAGGACGCCTCGACGGTGTCCTTGAGGATGCCGTCGACGACCTTCCAGTCGAAGGGGTTGAGGCCGGCGGCCACCACCTTGACCAGAATTTCGCCGGGCCCCGGCTCGGGGCGCGGCACGTTCATCAGCGACGGGGTGGCCCCGTATTCGGACACGGCGATGGCGCGCATGGATGTGATCCCCCGGTAGACGTGCGAAAGGTCGTCCGCGGACGATCTACCCGATGGGCGGCCCCGCCACACGGAGCCGGGGTCAGTTGGGTTCCGGGACGCCGGCCGGGCTGTCCGGGCCGATCCTGGCCCCGGGGGCCTCCGGGGCCCCTGGGGCGCCCGGGACGCCCGGGACGCCGGGCGTGCCCGGTCCGCCCGCGTCCGGGCTCCGTCCGTCCCTTTTCGGGCCGCCCTTGCGGGGCTTCCCCTTCCTGCCCTTCGCGTCCTTGGGCCTTTTGGGCGGTTCCTCCCCCGACCCCTTGCTGAAGAAGCGCACGGGCGGACGGTGGAACCGCGCCGCGGGGTCGCCCGCGAGCGCCGCGCGCATGGTGTCCTGCCAGATCGGCGCCGGGATGGTCGCGCCGAACACCGCCCCGTAGCAGCGGCCGTCCATGCACAGGCTGGTCATCGGGTGCCGGTAGCCGCCGCGCGGGTCGCCGACCCAGACCGCCGAGGCCAGGTCGGGGGTGTAGCCGGCGAACCAGGCGGCGGAGAAGTCGTCGACCGTGCCGGTCTTGCCGGCGGCGGGCCGCCCGATCCCCATCCCGCTGGCGGTGCCCTTGGTGAGGACGCCGCGCAGCACGTGGTTGACGGCGTCGGCGACGCCCTTGTCGACCGCCTGCCTGCAGCCGGCGCCGGGCACCTTGAGCGGACGCCCCGCGGCGTCGGTGACGCGGGTGATCGCGACCGGCCCGCAGTAGCGGCCCCGGGCGCCGAACGCGGCGTACGCGGCGGCCAGCCGCAGCGGCGACACCGGGTTGGACCCGAGCGTGAACGACGGGAACTGCTGGAGCGGCTTGCCGTTGGCCTGCCGCATCCCGAGGCGTTCGGCCATCTTGACGGTGTCGCAGAGCCCGACCCGGCGCTCCAGGTTGAGGAAGAACGTGTTGACCGAGTGCTGGGTGCCGGTGACCAGGCTGAACGGCCGTCCGCCCTCGCCGTCGGCGGAGTTGCGCAGCGACGCGCCCGGATCGCCGACCCGGCGCCCGTCGCAGTCGCGGTAGCCGACCGGGGTGAACCCGCGCGGAGCCATCAGCCTGGTGCCGAACGGCATGCCCTGTTCGAGGGCGGCGGCCAGCGTGAACACCTTGAAGGTCGAGCCGGACTGCATCCCGATGCTGGAGCCGTGCGAGGCGTCGGCGGCGAAGTTGATCCAGGTCCTGCCGCGTTCCCTGTCGGGACCGAGCCCGCGGTCGACGGCCATGCCGAGGACCCGGCCCGTGCCCGGCTGCACCAGCGCCTGCGCGGCGGCCTTCCGCGCCGAGTTCTTGCGCGGGACGTGCCGGTCGACCGCACGCTGCGCCGCCTTCTGCGTCCGCCAGTCGAGGGTGGTACGGATCGTCAGCCCGCCCTGCTTGAGCAGCTTCTCCCGATCCTTGCGCCCCTTGCCGAACACCGGGTTGGTGAGGATCTCGCGCTGCACGTAGTCGCAGAAGAACGGGGCCTTGCTGGTGACGCAGCCGCTGTGGGTCTCCTGGACGCGCAGCCCGAGCGGCGTGCGCAGGGTCGCCTCCGCCTGCGCGCGGTCGAGCCAGCCGAGGCCCGCCATCCGCCTCAGCACGGTGTCGCGGCGCGCCTTGGCCGCGCCGGCGTGCCGGGTCGGGTCGTAGGCGTAGGGGTAGCGGACGATCCCGGCGAGCAGCGCCGCCTGGTTCAGGTCGAGCCGGGACGCGGGCTTGGAGAAGTAGTGCCGGGACGCCGCCTCGATGCCGTACGCGCCGTCGCCGTAGTAGGCGATGTTGAGGTAGCGGCGGAGGATCTCGTCCTTGGAGAACCGCTTCTCCAGCGCCGCCGCGTACTTCAGCTCGCGGACCTTGCGGGCCGTGGAGATCTCCTTGGCCGCGCTCCGCTCGGCGGCGGTGTCGGCCTGGGTGAGCAGCAGGTTCTTCACGTACTGCTGGGTGATGCCCGAGCCGCCCTGGGTGACCTCGCCGGAACCGAGGTTGCTGACCAGCGCCCGGAGCGTGCCCCGGGAGTCGAGCGCGCCGTGCTCGTAGAAGCGGCTGTCCTCGATGGCGAGCACGGCCCGGCGGGCGATCGGGGCGATCTGCCCGAGCGGGACGTCCACCCGGTTCTCGTAGAAGAAGGTGGCGAGCGTCGAGCCGTCGGCCGCGAGGATCGTGGACCGCTCCGGGACGCCGGAGGTGCTGAGCCCGTCCGGCTCCCGCTCGAACCAGTCGGCGGCGTCGCGGGCACCGACCCCGGTGGTGAACACGGCGGGCAGCAGCATCAGGGCGACGATCAAACCGGCCAGGACGCCGAGCCCGCCGAGGCCGCGCAGCGCACGCACCTTGTCGGCACGGGACGAGGACCGGGACCCGAACGAGCGTCCCCGCCTCGCGCCGGGCCGTCCCGCGTCCGGCCGCCTCGCGCCGGGCGTTCTTGCGCCGGAGGCAGGGTCGGCAGGCCGACCGTCGCCGTCTCCCGCCCCACCCAGCACGGGCCCAGCGTAAAGGGGTGTGCTCTTCCGGACCACCCCACGGGCGATCTTCCGAACGCGGGCGAGCGCTTTACCCGTCCTTTTCGCGCTCCCAAGCCCTGACACGATCATGGAATACCCGCGCGACGGCCCGCAACTCGGCTTCGGGATCACGTCCTTGCTCGCGGGCCAGCCAGACCAGCTCGAACAGCCGGGCACCGATCCCCGAACCATCGGTGGCCTCGGCGTTCTCGGCCAGGACGGCCAGTTCGGCGGGGGCCTCGATCCGGGCGGCGCGGCGCTGGAGCTGGGCGGCGAGCGACAGCGCGGGCTGCCCCATCGGGACGCCGTCGAAGACCGACGCCTCGGCGCCGCTCTTGGCCTCCCGCTCGGCCGCCTTGATCTGCTCCCAGTTGGCAGTGACCTCGTCGGCGCCCGTGACGGCGACGTCGGCGAACACGTGCGGGTGCCGGCGGACCAGCTTGTCGACGATGCCGGCGGCCACGTCGTCGATGGTGAAGGCCGTCTCGTCGGTGCGCTCGGCGGCCACCACGGCGTGGAAGGCGACCTGCATCAGCACGTCGCCGAGCTCCTCGCGCAGCCCGCCGAGATCGCCCGACTCGACGGTGTCGACGACCTCGTAGGACTCCTCCAGCAGGTACGGGACGAGCGAGGCGTGCGTCTGCTCGGCGTCCCACGGGCACTCGCGGCGCAGCGTGTCCATCACGGTGACCAGGTCGAGCAGCCGCGCGCCGGGCAGGTCGTAGGACCCGTGCAGCACCTCGACGTCGAGCGGGGCCGCCACCACCAGCGCGCCGATGTCGCGCATCAGCCGCTCGTCGCCCTCGGGCGCCGCCACCCACACCACGTCGCCGCGCCGGGCCGCGGCCACGAGCCCGGCCGGATCGGGGTCGGTGACCTCCTCCGGGTGGACGCCGGCGTCCCGCAGGTAGGGCAGCAGGGGGTGGTCGTGGCGGATCAGCACCCGGGCGGCCGAGCGCAGCGTCTCCCACGCCTTCCAGGTGAGCAGGCCGGGCGCGACGCGGTGCGTGGTGGCCAGCAGGATCAGGCGCATGATCAGCGGATACCGGGGTCGGCGGCGGACAGCCGGGCGGTGACCGGGCGGATCGTGACCTGGTTCGGGTCGAACGAGCCGAACCGCGGGTTGACCTTGATCTTCATCCCGTTCGCGGTGTCCATGAACAGCCGCGCGGTCTGCTGCTGCGCCTGCATGGTCTGCGGGCTCTGCGGGTTCCCGTCGGCGCCGGCCTTCGCCGCGACCTGGTCGCGGGTGGCCAGGAAGCGCGCCAGTTCGCGGGTGTAGGAGCGGGGCAGCCCGTTGGCCAGCGTGGTGGACCCGGCGCCGCCCTGCCGGTCGAGCGAGGCGATGACCTGGTCGACCTGCGTCTCGCTGATGTGGACGCCGCTGCTCGCGGCCACCTTCTTGCCGATCCGGAAGTTGACCAGGACGGCCAGCGCGCCGCGCAGGTCGGACTCCGACAGCGTGTCACTGGCGACCTGCTGCTCGGGGTTGCCCGGGTCGGCGCGCATCTGGTTGGCGTTCTGGTCGGTCTTGAACTGCCGCTGCCAGTCCCGTACGGCCTGGTCGAGCGTGGTGACGCTGATCCGGTCGTCGCCGACGAGCGCGGCGGCGCCCATCTTCACCGGGCCGCCGCCGCAGCCGGCCAGCGCGCCGGCGGCCACCACGACGGCCGCCGCGACCCTCACGGGTGTACCGAACACGGGATCCCCATCTCATCGATGATCATTTTGAGAATTTCGCCAGCCTAGGCGCGCGCGGGCTCCAGGAACAGTGCCTGGACCACGTCGGTGGCCCATTTCAGCAGCTCCTGGTCGCGCAGCGGGCGCCCGCCGAGCGGTGCGGTCTTGGGCGCCGGCACCAGCAGCGTCCTCGTCGCGGGCTTGATGATGCTCTTGGGATAGAGCCGCTGCAACCGCACCTGCTTGGAGTCGGGCAGGTCGGCCGGCGCGAACTTGACGAAGGTGCCCTGCGCGGTGACGTCGGTCAGCCCGGCCTTGCGCGCCTTGGCCCGGAACCGCGCGACCTCCAGCAGGTTGAGCACCGGGACCGGCAGCGGCCCGAACCGGTCCTTCAGCTCCTCGTGCACCCCGGCGATCTCGTCCTCGGAGGTGATCGCGGCGATCCGCCGGTAGGCGTCCAGCCGCAGCCGCTCGCCCGGCACGTACTCGTGCGGCAGGTGCGCGTCGACGGGCAGTTCGACCTTGGTCTCGACGGCCGCCGGCTCGGCACCGCCCTCCTTCAGGTCGCGGACCGCCTCGCCCACCATCCGGACGTACAGGTCGAAGCCGACCCCGGCCACGTGCCCGGACTGCTCGGCGCCGAGGATGTTGCCGGCGCCGCGGATCTCCAGGTCCTTCATCGCCACGAACATGCCCGCGCCGATCTCGGTGTGCTGCGCGAGCGTGGCGAGCCGCTCGTGCGCGGTCTCGCTGAGCGGCATCTCCGGCGGGTACAGGAAGTAGGAGTAGGCGCGCTCGCGGCCCCGCCCGACCCGGCCGCGGAGCTGGTGCAGCTGCGAGAGCCCGTACATGTCGGCGCGGTCGACGATCAGGGTGTTGGCGTTGGGCACGTCCAGCCCGGACTCCACGATCGTGGTCGCGACCAGGACGTCGTAGTTCTTCTCCCAGAAGTCGACCATGACGCGTTCGAGCTGGTTCTCGTTCATCTGCCCGTGCGCGGTGGCGATCCGCGCCTCCGGGACGAGCCGGGCGAGGTTGGCCGCGACCTTGTCGATCGACCTGACCCGGTTGTGCACGAAGAACACCTGGCCCTCGCGCAGCAGCTCGCGGCGGATCGCCGCGGCGATCTGCTTCTCCTCGTACGGCCCGACGAAGGTCAGCACCGGGTGCCGCTCCTCGGGCGGGGTGAGGATGGTGGACATCTCGCGGATGCCGGTCAGGCCCATCTCCAGCGTGCGCGGGATCGGGGTGGCCGACATCGCCAGCACGTCCACCTGCGTGCGCAGCCGCTTCAGCTCCTCCTTGTGCTCGACGCCGAACCGCTGCTCCTCGTCGATGATCACCAGGCCGAGGTTCTTGAACCGGGTCTGCGAGGACAGGATGCGGTGCGTCCCGACGACCACGTCGACGACGCCGTCGGCGAGGCCGCGCAGCGTCTCCTCGATCTCCTTGTCGGTCTGGAACCGGGAGATCGGCTTGACCACCACCGGGAACGCGCCGAACCGCTCGGAGAAGGTCGACAGGTGCTGCTGGACGAGCAGCGTCGTCGGCACCAGCACCGCGACCTGCTTGCCGTCCTGCACCGCCTTGAACGCGGCGCGGACCGCGATCTCGGTCTTGCCGTAGCCGACGTCGCCGCAGATCAGCCGGTCCATCGGGACGGGCCTCTCCATGTCGCCCTTGACCTCGTCGATCGCGGCGAGCTGGTCGGGCGTCTCCATGTACGGGAAGGCGTCCTCCAGCTCGCGCTGCCACGGGGTGTCGGGGCCGAAGGGGTGCCCCGGGCTCGCCATCCGCGCCGAGTAGAGCCGGATCAGCTCGCCGGCGATCTGCTTGACCGCCTTGCGCGCCCGCGACTTGGCCTTCTGCCAGTCGGCGCCGCCGAGCCGGTGCAGGCTGGGCGCCTCGCCGCCGACGTAGCGGGTCAGCTCCTCGAGCTGGTCGGTCGGGACGAACAGCCGGTCGCTCTTGGCGTACTCGAGGATCAGGTACTCGCGGGTCGCGCCCTGCACGGTGCGGCTGACCATCTCGACGTACCGGCCCACGCCGTGCTGCTCGTGCACCACGTAGTCGCCCGCCCGGAGCTGGAGCGGGTCGATGCCGCCGCGCCGCCGGGACGGCATCCGCCGCATGTCCTTGGTGGAGGACTTCTGCCCGGACAGGTCGGTCTCGGTCAGCACCGCGAGCTTGATCGAGTCCCAGCTGAAGCCGTTCTCCAGCAGCCCGGTCGCCACGTTGACCAGCGCCGGGCGCGGCGGCTCGGCGATCTCGGTCAGGACGGCGCCGAGGCCCTCCTCCCCGACGAGCTGGACGAGCCGTTCGGCCGGCCCGTGCCCGGCGGTGACCAGCACGACCCGCCAGCCGCCGTCGATCCAGCCCTTGAGGTCGGCGACCACCCGTCCGGTGTCGCCCCGGTACGCCTCGGCCGGCTGCACCCCGAGCCGGAGCGCGGCCCCCGCGCCGTCGGGGGCCGGCGCCTCGTCCGAGGCCCCCGCGCCCGCCTCCCCGGCGATGACGCGATCGGAGGTCAGCGCCGTGACCGTCCAGCGCGTCAGGCCCAGCTCGGCGCTGTGCAGGCGGACCTCCTCCAGCGAGCGGAACGCGGCGGCGCCGAGATCGATCGGCGCCTCTCCCCCGGCGGCGGCGTTGACCCAGCTCGCCTCCAGGAACTCCTGGCTGGTGCGGACGAGCTCGACCGAGCGGGTGCGGATCCGCTCGGGCTCGCACACCAGCAGCGCCGAGCCCTCCGGCAGCAGGTCGGTGAGCAGCTCCATGCTGTCGGCGAGGACGGGCGAGAACGCCTCCATGCCCTCGATGGTGTCGCCATCGGCGATCCGGCCGAGGATCTCCTCCAGCGCCGGATGCCGCTCGGCCAGCAGCCGGGCCCGCTCGCGGACCGTCGCGGTCAGCGGCAGCTCGCGGCACGGCGGCGCCCACAGCCCGTCCTGCGCCACCTCCAGCGAGCGCTGGTCGGCGGCCTTGAAGTAGCGGATCTCCTCGATCGTGTCGCCCCAGAACTCCACCCGGAGCGGGTGCTCCTCGGTGGGCGGGAACACGTCCAGGATGCCGCCGCGCACCGCGATCTCGCCGCGCTTCTCGACCAGGTCGACGCGGTGGTAGCCGGCGTCGACCAGGCCCCGGACGGCCTCGTCCAGGTCGGCGTCGTCGCCGGACCGCAGCCGCAGCGGTTCCAGGTCGGCGAGCCCGGACACGATCGGCTGAAGCACCGCGCGGATCGGGGTCACGACCACGTTGAGGCGGCCCCCGGCGCCGTCGGCGGCGCCCGGGTGCACCAGCCTGCGCAGCACCGCCAGCCGCTGCCCGACCGTGTCGGAGCGCGGCGACAGCTTCTCGTGCGGCAGCGTCTCCCACGCCGGGAAGTGCGACACCCGCTCGGGGTCGAGCAGGCTGGTCAGCGCCGTGGTCAGGTCCTCGGCCTCCCGCCCGGTGGCGGTCACGGCCAGCACCACGCCGCCGTCCAGCCGGCGGCTCAGCGCCGCCGCCAGGATCGGCCACAGCGCGGACGGCGCGACGACCTCGTGATCGGCGCGCGGCCCGTCGCCCGTGAAGGTGTCGAGGGCGCGTGCCAGCCCGGGATCGGTGCACGCCAGGTCAACCAGTCCAGAAAGGGTCATACTCGCCCGCTAATCATCAGCCCCGCCGAGGGAGCACGCCGGTATGGCGCTCCACGCGGGCCCCCCGTCCAGCCTCGGGGCAGCCCGAAGACCCGGGAATCCCGCACGGGGCCCGGCGTCCATACCAGCCTACGCGCAAGCGGAGGGCCGCACGCCCGCGGCACCGGGCCCGCGCCGGGCCCGCAGCGGGCCCGCACGGACGTCGGCGGCGCGACGACGATGTACCATATGAGACGCATTTGTCGCATACGAGACCTTGTGGACGCAGATGAAGACCGACGAGAAGATCCTCACCGCGGCGACCCGGCACCTGAACGAGGACCCGAGCGCCTCCATGGCCGAGATCGCCGAGGCCACCGGCGTCAGCCGGGCCACGCTGCACCGCCACTTCGCCAGCCGCGAGGCGCTGCTGCACGCGCTCGGCGAGCGGGCCACCTCGCGCTGGGAGCGTTCCCTGCGCGCGGCCGGCGTCGAGGCGGCGGGCTCGTCCGGCGACCCGGCGGCGATGGAGGCCGCGCTGACCGCGATGATGCGCGCGTACGTGGCCGACGCCGACGAGTACGGCTTCGCGCTCACCGACCACTTCATCAACAACCTCCCCGACCTGATGGCCTGGACCGAGGAGCTGGTGGACCGGGAGGTCGCGTTCTACACCGCGTGCCAGCGGGCCGGGGTGCTGCGCGACGACGTCCCGGCCCGCTGGATCTCCAACATCGTCTGCGGGATGCTGATCGCCGCGCGCGAGGGCCTGCGGCGCGGCGACGTCGCCCGCCGCGACGTGGAGCGGCTGCTGCTGACCACCTTCCTGCATGGGACCGGCGCCCCGCGTGACCGTTCGGGGGAACGTCCATGACCGTCGCCCGGTCCCCGGCGGGCGCCTCCGCCGCGTCCCCGCCGCCGCCGCACCCGCGCCGCTGGGCCGGGCTCGCGGTGCTGTCGGCCAGCCTGCTGCTGATCGTGATGGACATGACCGTCCTGAACGTGGCGCTGCCGGAGCTCTCCGCCGACCTGCGGCCGAGCGCGGTCTCGCTGCTGTGGATGGTGGACGTCTACTCCCTGGTGGTGTCCGGCCTGCTGGTCACCGCGGCCTCGCTCGGCGACCGGTGGGGCCGGCGGCGGATGCTGCTGGCCGGGTTCTCGATCTTCGGGCTGGCGTCCCTGGCGGTGCTGGCGGCCGACTCGGCCGGCGCGGTGATCGCGGTCCGCGCGCTGCTCGGCGTGGGCGGCGCGATGATCATGCCGTCCACGCTGTCGATGATCAGGAACCTGTTCACCGACCCGAAGGAGCGCGCGGTCGCGCTCGGCGTGTGGTCCACCATGGCCGCGCTCGGCGCCGCCCTGGGCCCGATCTTCGGCGGGGCGCTGCTGGAGGCGTTCAGCTGGCACGCGGCGTTCCTGGCGAACGTGCCCGTGATGGCCGTGGCGATCGTGGCCGGACGGTGGCTGCTGCCCGAGTCGCGCAACCCCCGGCCGGGCCGCTGGGACGCGGCCGGCACCGCGCTGTCCATCGTCGGCATGGTCACACTGGTGTACGCGATCAAGCACTTCGGCGCGGACGGCCCGGCCGCGCCCGACGCGCTCGCCGCCGCCGCCATCGCCGCCGTCACGCTGACCTGGTTCGTCCGGCGGTGCCTGCGGCGGCCCGACCCGATGCTGGACGTCCGGCTGTTCAAGGGGCGGGCGTTCACCGCGGGCACCCTCACCGCGCTGACCACCAGCGTCGCGCTGGCCGCGACGATGCTGCTGATGGCGCAGTGGATGCAGCTCGTCCAGGGCTACTCGGCGCTGGAGACCGGGGTCCGGCTGCTGCCCGAGGCGGCCGGCGCGGCGATCATGTCGCCGCTGGCGCCGCCGCTGGCCGCCCGGATCGGGGCCCGGCCGGTGCTGGCCGGCGGGCTGGCCGTCAGCGGCACCGGCTTCCTGGTGATCTTCTTTGGGCCGCAGCCGCTCGGCTACGCCACGGTCGCGGTGTCGCTGCTGCTGGTCGGCGCGGGCCTCGGCTCGCTCGCCATCGCGTCCGCGGTGATCATGGCGGGGGCGCCGCCGGAGCGGTCCGGCAGCGCGGCGGCGATCGAGGAGACCAGCTACGAGCTCGGCGCCGCACTCGGCGTGGCCGTGCTGGGCAGCGTGGCCGCCGTCGTCTACCGCGCCGATCTGACCCTCCGGGCCCTCGCCGGGCAGGGCGTCACCGGCCGCGCGGCCAGGGAGGCCAGGGAATCGCTCGGCGGGGCGATCGAGTCGGCCCGCCATCTCGGCGCGGCCGGGCCGGAGCTGGTCGCCAGGGCCCAGCACGCCTTCACCGGCTCGCTGGAGTGGGCGAGCCTAGCGGGCGGGGCCCTGCTTCTCGTCACCGCCGCCGTGGTCTGGCTGCTGACCCCGCGCACCGTGGACGTCACCGACTCCGCCCACTAGGGGGCAGATCGCGGGGCGGCCCGAGCCCAAGGGCGGTCAGCGTCTCAGCGGCCAGGCGAGGACGCTGGGCCGGGCTTGAACACTGTCTAGCAGCCGTTGCCGGTGATGAGCTGGCGCAGGGCCGTGCTGGAGGTGTGCACCGTGTAAGGGAAGAAGACGACGCGCACGCCGCGCGCGCCGAGATCGGCGACGAGCCGGTCGCCCTTCTCGGTGCCCTTCCAGTCGTCGCCCTTGAACAGCACGTCGAAACCGAGCCGCTCCCACATGACGACCTTGTCGCTGGACACGTCGGTGACGACCTCGTCGACACAGCCCATGCTGCCGACGATCTCCATCCGCTCGGCGTGCGGGACGATCGGGGCGCGGCCCTTGGCCCGTTCGAGCACCTCGTCGGTCACCACCCCGGCGATCAGGTGGTCGCACTGCCCCCGGGCCCGGCGCAGGATGTTCAGGTGCCCGATGTGGAACATGTCGTAGGCGCCGGGCACGTAGCCCACCACGCCCGTCCGGCCGGGGCCCGCGGCGGTCACAGGCGCTCCACCTCGCGGAACCACTTGACCGACGCGGCCAGCAGGAACAGCAGGTTGCCCGCGAAGATCAGCGCGTACAGCGGCAGGAACACCGTCGGGGCGCCCAGCAGCAGGAACGCCACGCACAGCAGCCCGTAGTCGGTCGGGATCACCAGCAGCGAGCGCAGCGTGGACGGCGCGGCGGCCGGCGGCGGCGCCGCGCCGGTGGCGGCCCGGCGGGCGCGGGCCAGCAGGTCCTTGAGGATCATGCCGAAGAACATCACCGCGGCGACCACCGTGAACCCGAGCGGGATCAGCAGGTAGGCGGACCGGTCGAGGTCGAAGAACCGGTAGAAGGAGATCAGCACCGCGCCGTGCAGCGAGGAGATCTTGAGGCTGTCGACCATGTGGTCCAGGTACTCGCCGGCCGGGGACCCGCCGCCGCGCAGCCGGGCGAGCTGCCCGTCGGCGGCGTCGAAGGCGTACCCCACCACCAGCGCCAGGCAGACCGCCACACCCAGCCAGGGCGCCGGGTCGACCAGCGCGATCAGCGCGATGCCGGCGAAGGTGAAGCAGGCGCTGATGCCGGTGACCTGGTTGGGGGTCAGCCCCACTACGTACGAGACGGCGGCCAGGAGTCGGCCGAGCTTGCGGTTGACGAAGCGCGAGTAGGCGGGCGCGCCCTTGGTGGTCTTTTGCGCCGACGACAGCCGCGCCAGCGCCTCGCCGAAGCCGCGCGGCGCCTCGCCGGCGCGCGGGCCGTCCTGGACGGGGGCGCTCACGCGACCGAGCTTCTGCGCTCGTCGCCCGCCGCGCGCCCGCCCGAGCCGCTGCCGCCGCCACGGGTCAGCGCGGCGCGCAGCACCGGGCTCGCGGTCTCGGTGGTGCCGGTGAACCGCACCACGCGCACTCCGGCGCCGGCCAGCCCGCGCTCGGCGGCCTCCGGCACCAGGGCGTCGGGACGGCCGGTGAACAGCGTCGCGGCGCCGAGCCCGGCCATCACGCCGCGCAGGTCCGCCTCGTCGAGCGGGACGACCCGGTCGACGTGCCGGACGTCGCCCACGATCTCCATGCGCTCGATCAGCGGGACGATGGGGCGGGCGCCGTGCAGGCGCTCGGCCAGCTCGTCGGTCAGGATCCCGGCGACCAGCCGGTCACAGGACGCGTCCGCCCGGCGCAGCACGTCGAGGTGCCCAACGTGGAAGAGGTCGAAGACCCCGGGCGAGAAACCGACCACCCCGTGCATGCATCCCCCTTGCCCGTGAAGCGACCGGGCCCACCGGTTCCGTCGCGGATCAGACGTACGTTAGCAGCTCTTTACCACCCCGATGTCATGGTTGTGAACACTGGCGAAACCCCGCACTGAACTGCGATGACACCGTCGCGGACGGCGACACGTCCGCACCGAGAACCGGCAAATACCGGACTGTGCGCAGTGGGGCGATTACGCTGCGAGACTGTGACCGATCTGCGTACGCCGCCGGTCAACGACGGCGATCTGTTCTCGGAACGCGCGCGCCAGTACGCCGCCGACAAGCCGCTCCAGCGGATCCACATCCTGGAGGCGGGCTGCGGCTGGGGCGACGGGCTCGACCTCGGCGACCGCGAGCACCGGTCCACCGGGGTCGACGTGGAGGACCCCGCGCTGCGCGCGCACACCCGGGCCCGCACCGACCTCGGTGGCTGGCACCTGGGCGATCTGAGGACGGTGCCGATGCCGCCGCGCGCCTACGACGTGGTGCACGCCCCGTTCCTCGTCGAGCGCGTCCCGCACGCCGAGCTGGTGCTCGACCGGTTCGTGGCCGCGATGAAGCCCGGCGGGCTGCTGCTGCTCCGGTTGCGCGACCGCGACACCGCGTTCGGCTTCCTCGACCGCAGGCTGCCGCGCCGCCTGCGCGAGCGGCTGTGGAACCGGCTGCACCGTCCCGCCCGCCGCTCCCGGTCCGCGCGCGCCGCGGGCAGGGCCGCCGCGCGGCGGTTCGTCCCGCCGCCTCCAGCGATCTACGACCGGGTGGCGTCCCGGCAGGGCATGCACGCGTACTGCGTGATGCGCGGGCTGGTGATCTCCGAGGAGTACACCTCACGGGACGCCGTCGAGGCGCTCGGGACCGGATCCGGACTCGCCGGCGTGCTCTGCCGGCTGGTGTCGGCGCTCAGCCGGGGACGCCTCACCACAGCGCACAGCGAGGTGACCCTGATCATCCGCAAGCCGGAGAACCGGTTCGCCCGGGTCATCTGACCGCTCCCCCCCGGCCCCCGCCGCCGCGCCGAGGTGCGCGCACCCGCCGGCCTCGGTATTTTCTCCGGAAACCCCTATTTGACCTGCACCAGCCCGGGTCCCGGACCCGGGCGGGATCGGAGACCGCGGTGACCGCCGAAGCCGGCCTGCCCGACACGCTGCGCGACCTGCCCACTTGGACGCCGGATCCGGTGGCGCTGGCCGATCTGGAGCTGCTCCTGTCGGGCGTGTACCGGCCGTTGACCGGCTTCCTCGGCTCGTTCGACGCCGCCATGGTGATCGCGGGCGGGCGGCTCGCCGACGGCACCCCGTGGCCGGTGCCGGTCACCCTCGCGGTCCCCGAGGAGCTCACCGGACACGAGCGGGTCGTGCTCCAGGACCCCGAGGGCGTGCCGCTCGCGGTGCTGGAGGTCACCGAGTCCTGGCAGGACCCGACGACCAAGGGGCGGCGGCTGGCCGGCCCGCTGGAGGCCCTGCGCGCACCGGCACACGGACCGTTCCACGGCCTGCGCCGCCGCCCGGACGAGATCGAACCCCACGAGGGCCCCGTCCTCGCGGTGGCCACCCGCGAGCCGCTGCACCGCAAGCAGCTCGGGCAGCTCCGCCAGGTCGCCGAGCGGCTCTCCGCGCGCGTGCTGGTGCTGCCGCTGCTGAGCGGCGAGCACGACGAGGCGCTGGTGCGGGCGCTGCTCGCGGTGCGCAGGGAGCTGCCGGACGGCGCCCGGATCATCCCGGTGCCGCTGCCCGCCCGCGACGACCACGACCACGCGCGCGACGTGCTGCTGCGCTCGCACGTCGCCGCCGCCTACGGCGCGACCCACCTGCTGGCCGAAAGCGAGGCCGAGGGCGCCGCGACGGACGTGGTCGTGCCCGAGCCGTGGGCCTACGACGCCGACGTCGAGGTGTGGCGACCGGTCGCGCGCATCGCGCCCGACCATGTCAAGGCCGAGCTGACCGCCGAACGGCTCGGCGAGCTGCTCGACCGCGGCGAGCCCGTCCCCGACTGGTTCACACCCCCGGCGGTCGCCGCCGAGCTGGCCGTGGCCCGTCCGCCCAAGTTCGAGCGCGGCCTCACGGTGTTCTTCACCGGGCTGTCGGGGTCGGGCAAGTCGACGGTGGCGCGCGGGCTGTCGGACGCCCTGATCGAGCGCGGCGGCCGGACGGTCACGCTGCTCGACGGCGACGTGGTGCGGCGGCTGCTGTCGGGCGGGCTGACGTTCTCCCGGGCGGACCGCGACACCAACATCCGCCGCATCGGCTACGTCGCCGCCGAGGTCACCCGGCACGGCGGCGTGGCGATCTGCGCGCCGATCGCGCCGTACGCCGCCACCCGCGCCGAGGTGCGCCGGATGGTGGCGGCGGCGGGCGACTTCGTGCTGGTCCACGTCGCCACACCGCTGGAGGAGTGCGAGCGCCGTGACCGCAAGGGCCTGTACGCCAAGGCGCGGGCCGGGCTGATCCCCGAGTTCACCGGCGTCTCCGACCCGTACGAGGCCCCGGGCGACGCCGACCTGGTGCTCGACACCTCGCAGCTCGAACCGGACGAGGCCGTCGCCCGGGTGCTCGACCTGCTGGTCGAGGGCGGCTGGGTCCGCACCGCCTGAGCCCGTCCGGCCCGCCGCCCGGGATTCGACCCCCCGGGTGGACGTCCCGCCTGGTCATGTGCTTACCCTGGTAATCGATTTTTCCTATATACCCGGTAGGTCATAGCGATGGACTTCGATTGGACGATGGCGCTCGGCTCGTTCCTGGTCGCCATCGTCGTCGGGCTGACCGGCATGGGCGGCGGAGCGCTGATGACGCCGATGCTGGTCACTTTCTTCGGCGTCAGCCCGCTCGCCGCGGTCTCCAGCGACCTGGTGGCCGCCGCGGTCATGAAACCCATCGGGAGTGCGGTGCACTACCGGCAGGGCACCATCGACCTGCGGCTGGTGGCCTGGCTGTGCGTGGGCTCGGTCCCCGCGGCCTTCTCCGGCGTCCTGCTGGCCCGCGCGCTCGGGGGCGGCGACCAGATACAGGATCTGATCCAGAAGGCGATGGGCGTCGCACTGCTCATCGCCGCGGCAGGCCTGGTCTTCCGCGGCTACCAGGCCATGCGCGACCGTACCCGCACGGCCGGACGGGGCGGCGGCGCGGACGGCGGGACCGGCGACGAGGGGAGCGGCGGCGCGGCGCCCGAGATCGTCGTCCGGCCGGTGCCGACCGTGCTGGTCGGGCTGGTCGGCGGCCTGGTCGTGGGCGTCACCTCGGTCGGCTCCGGCTCGCTGATCATCGTGGCGCTGCTCGCGCTGTACCCGGCGCTGAAGGCCAACCAGCTCGTCGGCACCGACCTGCTCCAAGCGGTGCCGCTGGTGTTCGCCGCCGCGCTCGGGCACCTGCTGTTCGGCGACTTCCACATGGAGGTCACCGTCGCGCTGCTGGCCGGTTCGATCCCCGGCGTCTACCTCGGCTCCAAGATCTCTTCGCGGGCGCCCGGCGGCCTGATCCGCCGCGTCCTGGCCGTGGTCCTGGTGGCCTCCGCGCTCAAGATGTTCGGGCTGGGCGCCGTCCCGCTGGCCTGGACGCTCGTCGGCCTGGTCGCCGCCGCCACCGGCGCCTGGCTCGTGCTGCGCCGCCGCCACGCCGCCGTCGCCGGCCCGGTGGACGCGAGCGCGGGACGCACGGCACCCGCCGGCCCGGCCGGGGCCGCGGCGCCGACCGGACCGACCGGGTCAGCCGACGAGGTGTCCCTCTGAGGAGACCGCGGTGGACGACGCCTCGCGCGGCGGGTCGCCCTTGCGGAGCATCCGCCACAGCAGCGCCGCCGATACCAGCCCGCCGCCGCCCAGGCAGTACGGGGCGTACGCGGCGTGCGCCGGGTCGGAGATCAGCAGGGCCGTCAGGACGAGCAGCCCGGTGACGCTCTCGACGCCGCGGATGGTGAACACCGTGCGGGACCGCTTGCGCGCCGTGGCGAGGCTCGCCAGCGGGAGCGTGCACGCGAAGCAGACCGCGTAGACGCCCCATCCGGCCAGCGCGGTGCGGTCGACCTCGAAGGACCCGCCGGTCACCAGCGGACCCAGCCAGTCGACCAGCAGAATGCCGGCCAGGCTCATCACCAGCGCGATCCCGGCCATCAGGCCGCAGGCCCGGACCGCCTGCCGGGCGCGCATCGGCGTGCCGGCCCGCTCGGCCTCGGCGAAGTCGCCGAGCAGGAACCAGCCCGCGCCGTTCACGAAGGTCAGCGCGGGCGCGAGCAGCAGCCGCGCCGCCTCGACCCCGGCCAGCGCCGCGGTCGACGCGAATCCGGCGATCATGATGCGGGCGACCAGCAGCGCGCTCGGCCGGATGCCCGCCTGGATCGATCGCCACCACGCAAATCCGGCGATCTCGCGGAACGCGGTGCCGCGCAGCGGCGCCCGCGCGTACTCGGCGGCGGGCAGCCGCAGCCGGGCCAGCGCGATCGAGGACAGGCAGCCGACGCACATCGCGGCGAGCAGCAGCTCGACCGACGCGTCCGCGCCGAGGCCGAGGGCGGCGCCGAGGGTCGCGAGCGTCGTCAGCAGGTAGCAGGCGTCGTTGGCCGTCAGCCGCCAGAACTCCATCCGCGCGGTGAAGATCCGCCGCCCGGTCTCGTTCAGCAGCCAGAGCGCGACCAGCAGCGCGAACAGCGCGATGCCCGCCGGTCCGGCCAGCCCCATCACCACCGCGACGACCGCGCCGACGGCGGCGCCGGCCACCACGGTGCCGGCCACCGACAGCAGCAGCGCGCCGCGGATGCGCGGCTCGAACCGGTCGTAGACGGTGAGGGTGTCGCCGACCCAGCTGGTCTGCACCGAGGTGATCATCACCAGCACGGCAAAGAACAGCGCGTACGCGCCGTAGCCGGACGCGCCGAGGGTGCGGGCCGCCAGGGCCTGGACCAGCAGGCTGCCGCCCGCCGTGACGAACTGGACGGTGACGGCGCCGCCGGCCGACGCCAGAAGACGCCCGACCTTCCCCGCGACGCGCCCCGCTGCGGCCGGGCTCACCTGTCCAGGTCGTAATGCATCAGGGACGAGTCTCCGCTGCCCTTGCCGGAGCCCTTGTCGGGGGCGCGCCTGCCAGGCGCGGGCTTGGCCCGCTTGGCGGCGCGGCCGATGTCCTCGGCGGTGCGGGTCGGGTCGCCGCCCTCGGCGAAGGGGTCGATGAGGGGCTCGACCGGGGAGGGCTTGTCGTCGTCGGCGAGCTTGTCGGGACGGCCCTTGGCGTGCGAGCCCTTGCCGCGCGAGCCGGGCGTGCCCTGCGCGCCCGGCGACTGCGAGGGCGACGGGGACTTGCCGCGCGGCGCCGCCCCGTTGGCGCGGCCCGTCGGACGGCCGCGGGAGCCGTTCACCCCGTTGAGCCCCTTCAGGTCGTGGTCCATGTCGACCGGCGGCGGGGTCGCGGGGAGCGCGGTGGTGGCGGACGCCGGTGAGGTGGCGGTGGCGGCGAGGCCGTGCACCTCCTCGGAGGTCCACACCCGGCCGGACCGGTCGGTCGGCGGGGGCGCCTGGCGGCCCCGCGCCCGGCGCGCCCCGCGGGGCCGCTCGTTGGGCGGTGGCGCCTGCTCGGCGGCGCGGGCGGACTCCTCGGAGTGCCGGCCGCCCACCGCGCTCGAGCGTCCCGACAGAAGCTCGGGGATCGGCCCGGAGCCCGGCAGCCCGCCGTTCACCGGGCCCCCGTTCACCTGGCCCCCGTTCACCGGCCCGCCGCCCAGCGGGCCGCCCTCCACCGGGGCGCCGAACGCGCCCGCCGGACGGGTGCGGCGGCCCGGCGCCGAGGCGCGCAGGAACGACACCACGCAGGCCACGATCAGCCCGATGGCCAGGCCGATCACGGCGTTCTGTGGCAGCTTGCTGCCGGACGCGGCGGTCGGGTCGGCGGTGTCGAGGAACTGGAGGCCGTCGTTGGTCTTGGACCGGGCCGACAGCAGGCCGCTCTCCTCGGTCTGGAGCTTGGTGAGCTGGGCGGCGAGCGTCCGGTAGGTGCGGGAGCCGGCGTTCGGGGTGAGTTCGAGGTCCTGGGTGACCTTGCGCTCCATGCCCTGGATGTTCTTGATCTGCTCGTCCAGCTTGGTGACGTTGGTGGAGACCGTGACCTCCTTGTACGCCTGGAGCACCGAGTTGGCGATCGCCGCCGCTTCGGCCATGTCGCCGCCACCGGCGGTCACGATCACCACGCCGCCGTCGGGCTTGCTGGAGGTCTTCACCCGGCCGCGGAGCTGCTCACCGGTCAGCGCCGGCCCGCTCTTCTCCTTGACGATCTGCGCGGCGCGGGCCAGCACCGGCGCGGACCCGGCGAACGCGGCGCGCTGCGCCGTGTAGGTCGCGTACCCCTGACCGGAGACCACGCCCATGCGCAGCACGTTGTTGTTGTTGGTCGGGTCGGTGACGGCGAACCGCGCGGTGGCGGTGACGCTGCTGAACATGATCTGGGTGGCGGCGACCGAGGCGAGCACGGACGCCAGCACGATGATGAGCGACATCAGGCGGTAGCGCCAGACGGCCTCGACGAGACTGATCTCCGGAGTGGCCGGGACGGGAGTCTGTGCAGTCATCAGCGGCTCTGAGTCCTCGTGAGGGCGTGGGCAGGGGCGGCGAGGCTGCGGACGGCCTCCCGCAGCTCGCGGTGGTAACGGTCCTTGCCGAACCGCCGTGCGGCGTCCGCTCGGGCCCGCTTGGCCATCGCCAGCGCGCCGTTCCAGTCGTCGAGCAGGCGGGCGATGCCGTCGGCCAGCGCGGCCGGGTCGTCCGGCCGGACCAGGACGCCGTTCTCGCCGTCGGTGACGATCTCGACCAGCCCCTGGGTGGCGCTGGCGACCACCGGCCGGCCGGCCAGCATCGCCTCGACCGCGACGTTACCGAACGGTTCGACCCGGGAGGGGACGATCGCGATGTCCGCCTCGGCGAACGACTCCCAGACCGACGGCCGGAAGCCCGCGAAGACCACCTCGCCGGAGGCCGCCTCGCGCAACTCGGCCTCGAACCACTCGTACCCCGGGAAGATGTCGCCGACCAGGGTCAGGGACGTATCGTACCCGCGCTCGCGGAGCAGTCCGGCGGCCCGGACCGCGACATCGGAGCCCTTGCGCGGCGACAGCCGTCCGACCAGCGCGATCCGGGCCGGCGGACCCGGCTCGGCGCGCGGCTCGGTCACCCGGCCGGGCTCGTCCACCCCGTTGTAGATCACCTGGCCGCGCCGGCCGGCGCCGCCGAGCGCCGCGGCGCTGGCCCGGCTGTTGACCACCAGCGTGCGGGCCAGCCGCAGCGGCAGCGACAGCGCGGCGCGCACCGGGCGGGGCACGCCGTCCTCGGCCTCGTGCACGTGGCACAGCGCCGGGACGCGGGCGAGCCGCGCCGCGACCAGCCACAGCGGGATGGTCACCGTGTTGACGTACAGCACCGCGGCCCGCTCGCGGCGCAGCAGCCGCCACGCCGCCGGGAGCGCCCGCGTCGCGGCGAACGCCAGCCGCACCAGCCCGAGCGGCGACATGTACGCCTTGCGGAGCACCGGCACGGGCAGGATCACGATCTCGGCCCCGGCCTCGGCCAGTGCGGCCGACAGCGGCCCGCCCGCCGGCAGCGTCACCAGCACCCGCCAGTCGGGCGCCAGCGCCCGGACAGACTCGATGAGCATCCGGTCCGAGCCGTAGAGATCGGGTGACGGGTGCGCCAGCACCACGACGGACTTCGCGTCTCGTGCGCCCACATCCCCACCTTCACGATCGTGCGGGTTCACCGGATACCAGTCTCCCGCCGCTCTCAGATTAACTCTCGTTTACCGCCGAGACGCATCGCACCTTCCGCATAGCCTGTGCGGATTAGCACAAAAGGCAACGTAAACAGACTGGGGGCCAGGGTGCACATCGCCATGGTAGGGACTCGCGGCGTGCCGGCAAGGTACGGCGGCTTCGAGACGGCGGTGGAGGAGATCGGCAAACGGCTCGCCGCGGCGGGTCACGAGGTCACCGTCTACTGCCGGGGCGAACGGCACCCCGAGCCCGAATACCTCGGAATGAAGCTGGTCCATCTGCCCGCGGTGAAGAAGAAGGTCGCCGAGACCCTCAGCCACACCGGCCTGTCGGTCCTGCACGCAGCCCGCCGCCGTCCGGACGTGGCGCTGGTCTTCAACGCGGCCAACTCCCCGCTCCTGCCGGTGCTGCGCACCCTGCGCGTCCCGGTGGCCACCCACGTGGACGGCCTGGAGTGGAAGCGCACCAAGTGGAGCGGCACCGGACGGCGCTACTACCGCGCCGCCGAGTCCCTCTCGGTCCGCTGGTCGGACGCGCTGATCGCCGACGCGGTCGGCATCCAGGACTACTACCGCGAGCGGTTCGCCGCCGAGTCGGTCTTCATCGCCTACGGCGCGCCGATCCTGCACGAGACCGACACCGCCAAGCTGGCCGAGGCGGGCTACGAGCCCGGCGGCTTCCATCTGGTGGTCGCCCGCTTCGAGCCGGAGAACCACGTCCACGTGGCGGTCGAGGGCTACCGGCGCAGCGGCGCCACCAAGCCGCTCGTGGTCGTCGGCTCCGCCCCGTACGCCGACGCCTATACCGCCGAGGTCAAGGAGCTCGCGGGCGACGACCCGCGGATCACCTTCCTCGGCGGCGTCTGGGACCAGGACCTCCTCGACGCCCTGTACGCGGGCGCGCTGACCTACCTGCACGGGCACTCGGTCGGCGGCACCAACCCGTCCCTCCTGCGGGCGATGGGGGCCGGGGCGTCCGTGGTGGCCTACGACGTCAACTTCAACCGCGAGGTCCTCGGTGCGGAGGCAGGCCGCTTCTTCAGTGACGCGGCGTCCCTGGCGGCCGAGGTCGAGGCCGCCGAGGCGGCCCCCGGCGAGGCCGCCGACCGCGGCGCCGCGGCCCGGAAGCGCGCCGCCGAGCGTTACGTGTGGGACGACGTGGCGGCCTCGTACGAGCGCCTCTGCGAGGACCTGGCCGCACGCCGCCTGACCCGCAAGACCGTCCGTCCCCGCAAATGATCCGCGGGGCCCGTCCGCCTGACCGGATGTGGTCAGGCGGACGGGCCCCGCGCCGCACGGGCGACTCACCCGGCGGGCAGCCGGATCTGGCCCTGACGTGAGACGAGCTCGCGCCCCGGTGGTCCTCCACCGGGGCGCGAACGGGTCAGGGGGGACCCTGGTCAGTACTTCCGGATCACTTGCCCGCGGAACCGCTGGCGTCGCTGGTGACGGAGTTGCCCAGCGGGTCGGTCACCCGGATCCTGTAGGTGTGCTTGCCCGCGGGCGGGTTCGCGTCGGTGAAGCTGAGCTCCGGCCGGGTCCAGAACGCGGAGCTCTGCGACAGCGTGCCGATCGCCGTGGTGCCCTTGTCGCGCAGCACCTCGTACTTCAGGGTGCGGTTGTCCATGTCCCAGGTGGACTTCCAGGACACCTTGATCTTCTTGGTCAGCGCCACGGTGCTCGCCTTGGGCACCGCCAGGTCGGCCTTGACCGGGCCGGACTTGTTGGGCGCCTTGGCCTTGATACCGAACCGGACCAGGCCCTGCTGGCTCTTGCCGTTCACGCGCGGGAACTCGCCGCCGAGCGCAAGGTAGTTGGCGTTGCCGGTGATGGCCCACGCGGCCTGGTACTGCTTGGTGAACGACCCCATCGCCAGGGTCGGGAACCAGTGCAGCAGGGTCGGGACGGGCTGCTTGCTGTAGTTGCTGTTGGTGCCCGGAGGCGCCTTGTCGGTGCCGGTCGCGGCGCGCGTCTCGGCGAGCGTGCGGTGGTTGGTCTCCGGTGTCGTGTCCGGGAACGCGCCCAGCGACTCGCAGTTGTGCGCGTGCGAGACGCTGTAGACCGTCTGCCCGGTCGCGAAGACGCCGTACGTGGCGCCGTAGCAGTTGTCGAGCCACATCAGCGCGCCGCCGGCCGTCTTGGCGGCGAACCGTCCGTCGTACCAGTGCATGCCCTCGCCGTTGGCGGAGCCGAACACCGTGTCACCGGAGACGAACAGGTCGGTGACATAGGAGAACTTCTTGCCGAGCTTGGTCGGGATCGGGCGGCTGGTCCACTTGCCCAGCGACCCGTCGGCGGTGTTGACCGCGCCGATGCCGACCTTGTTGGTGCCGTTCAGCTTCTGGAACTTGCCGCCCACGATGACGCGGCTGCCCGCGAGCGCGAGCGCCATCACCTCGTCGTCGTCGGCGGTCGGCTTCCAGGTGTCGATGTTGGCGCCGTTGGACGCCTTCACCGCGGCGAGCCTCGTCCGCGACTTGCCGTTGACGTTGAAGAAGTTGCCGCCGATGTAGACGGTGCTGTTGGAGGCGGCGATGCCGCGCACCTTGTTGGACACCTTCGGCGCGAACCCGGCGACGAGCTTGCCGGTGGCGGTGTCGAAGGCCGCGATCCGCGAGCGGGCCTGGCCGTCGACGGTGGTGAACTCGCCGCCGACGTACACGCGCTTGCCGTCCGGGGACGCCACGATGCGCAGCCCCTGCCCGTTCAGCGAGTGGTTGAACGAGGTGATCAGGTTGCCGGTGGTGAGGTCGAACGCCAGAATGTTGCGCCGCGCGACCTCCTTCGCGTTGCCCTCGGCGGTGCCCGGCGGGCGCGCCTTGGTGAAGTTGCCGGTCGCGTAGACGGTGTTGCCGACGGTGACCATGCTCCACACCACGCCGTTGACCTGCCAGGTCGGCAGCGGCTCGGCGGTCACGGTCGCCGGGAGCCCCTTCCCCGGGGCGGTGTCGGCCGTCGCGCTCGCGGCCGGGATGAGGGCAGCGCCGAGAAGTGTGGCGGACGCCAGTACTCCGATCCGGCGCTGACGCGTTGCAGCTTTCACGAGTCGGTTCCCCTGCCCATAACCCCGTGCGGCCCCTACGGCCACACGGTCTGGAGATCGTAATGCTTGGCCCGATCCGACTCGCCCACAACTTATGAAATTGTGATGCGCATCTAATCGTCCCCCTAGGTCAGGGCGTCCTGGCGGGTAAAGAAAAGAAAACGCCCCGGGAGGTAAACCCCGGGGCGCCTTCAGGAGTCGTGTGCCGTACGGGCCCTATTCGGTGACCGCCGCGAGGTCGTCCACGAACACCGTGGCCGGCGCGTTGGTGGCATTCCCGGCCAGGTAGGTCCGCACCCCGACCGAGCCGGCGGCCTGGAGGCCGGCGGTGGCGTCGGTCTGGGTGACCTGCCAGTCGGGCTCGGCGGCGCCGTCGGCCCACACCTTGGCCTTCAGCGTGGTCGGCGAGCCGCCGGTGACCTGGAGCCGCATCCGCAGCGCCCGGCCCGGCGCGTAGGTCAGGCCCGCGACGGTCTGCTCGGCGCCGATGGCGGTCTCGGCCTGCGCCGTGTCGGTCCGGCTGAGCTGGAGCGAGACGACGCCGGACGGGCGGAACCTGATGCGGGCCCGGTACTCGCCCGCGCCGTTCACCCGGCGTCCCACCGCCCAGAAGTAGACCCCGTTGCCGGTGCCGTCCTTGTCGGTGGCGACCTTGAGGGTCAGGTCGCTCGACTCGGTGGACACGTCGTTGAGGTACGCGCCCGCCGACGCCTTCGGGTCGGCCATCGTGATCTGGCCGGTGCCGTCCGCGACCGACAGCCCGCCCGCCGCGCCGACGCCCGTCCAGGCGCCGCCGGTGTCGGCGGTGCCGAAGCCGGACGCGACCGTGCGGCCGAACGCGTCGGCCGCGAGCGTCCGCGATCGCGCCGTGACGGTGTGGGTGACCTCGTCGGTCGCGCCGTCGGCGTCGGTGACCTTGAGCTTGACGGTGTGGTCGCCGGCCGCCGCGTAGGTGTGCGACGGCTTGGCGCCGGTACCGGTCTGGCCGTCGCCGAAGTCCCAGGCGTAGCTCGCGATCGTCCCGTCCGGGTCGGCCGAGCCGGAGCCGTCGAAGGCGCAGACGAGCTGCTCGCACGCGGCGGTGAACGCGGCCACCGGCGGCTTGTTGGGCGTGACCGTGCCCGCGCCGAGCCCATGGTGCTTGGCGACCTGCGCGGCGGTCAGCGCCTGCGGGTAGACCGCCGCCTCGTCGATGGCGCCGTTCAGGTAGCCGCTGGTGGGCGCGGACGTCCAGCCGCCGAGCCCGTCGCCGCCGACCCGCCAGAACCCGGCGTACGCCTGGGCGCTGGTGACGTCGGCGTCGGCCGCGACCTGCGCGCCGTCGACGTACAGCTTCATCCCGGCCTGCCCGTCGAGCGTGCCGGCGACGTGGTGCCACTTGCCGTCGTTGAAGCCCGCCGCGCTCTGCACCGTCTTGACCGAGCCCGGGTAGACGCCGAACAGGACGCGGCCGTCGTTGCTCAGGTACAGGTGCCGGTCGAAGCTGCTGCTCGCGCCGGCGGCCTTGTTGCCGTACCCGATGATCTTCCCGCCGGTCGTGGACGTGGTCTTCACCCACGCCTCGACGCTGAAGCCGCCCGGGGTGGGCGCGGCGCCGCTGCCGGAGGTGCCGGTGGAGGTGCCGTTGAACTGCACCGCCTTGTCGTCGTCGCCCGCGATGGCGCCGGTCTGCCCGCGCGTGGCGCCGGCGGCGAGGGTGAGGTCGTTGGCGCCCGCGATGTCGTACACGGTGCGGTCGCCGCCCGCGCCGAGCCGCCAGTACGCCTGGGCGCCGTCGCCGTTCACCTCGGCCGAGTACGGCCCGGCCGCGCCGCCGCCCGCGCCGGGCGTGACCGCGTTGGACGCCGGGCTGGTCACGGCGTTGCCGGCCGCGTCCGAGACCCGGATCTTGTAGGTGTGCGAGGTCCCCGCCGGGGCGCCGGAGTCGGTGAACGCGACGGTCGGCTTGTCCCAGAAGGTGCTGGCCTTCTGGACCGTCCCGACCGGGGTGGTGCCGTTGTCGCGCAGCACCTCGTACTTGAGCGTGGCGTCGTCCATGTCCCAGGTGGTCTTCCAGGACACGCGGGCCCCGCCGGGGACGCTCTGCGCGGTGGGCGTGCCCACCTCGTCGGCCTGCGGGCCGGTCTTGTTGGGCGCCTTGTCCTTGAGCGCGAACCGCACCAGCCCCTGCTGGGCCTTGCCGTTCACGCGCGGGAACTCGCCGCCGAGCGCGATGAAGTCGGAGTTGCCGGTGACCGACCAAGCGGCCTGGTACTGCCCGGTGAACGCGCCCATCGCCAGGGTCGGGAACCACTGCAACAGGCTCGGGATCGGCTGCTTGTTGTAGTTGCTGTTAGCGCCGGGCGCGGCCTGGTCGGTGCCGGTGGGGTAGGCCGTCTCGGCGAGCGCCCGGTGCCAGGTCTGCGGGGTGGTCTCGGGGAACGCGCCGAGGGAGGCGCAATCGTGCGCGTGCGAGACGCTGTAGACCGACTGGCCCTGCGCGAAGATTCCGTACGTCGCGCCGTAGCAGTTGTCGAGCCACACGAGGTCGCCGGTAGCGGCCTTGGCCGCGAACCGTCCGTCGTACCAGTGGTAGCCCTCGCCGTTGGCGGCGCCGTAGACGGTGTCGCCTGACACGTACAGGTCGGTCACCCAGGACAGCGCGTTGGTACCGGTCTTGGTGGGGATCGGGCGGCTGCTCCATGGGGCGCTGGCGCCACTGGTGGCGTCGATCGCCCCGACGCCGACCTTCGCAGCGCCGTTCAGCATCTGGAACTTGCCGCCGACCAGGACGCGGTCGCCGCCGGGCGCGAGCGCCAGCGCCATCACCTCGTCGTCGTCTGCGGTCGGCTTCCAGGTGTCGATGTTGGCGCCGTCGGACGCCTTCACCGCGGCGAGCCGGCTCCGCGACTTGCCGTTGACGTTGAAGAAGTTGCCGCCGAGGTAGACCGTCGTGTTGGAGGCGGCGATGCCGCGCACCTTGGCGGAGACCGTCGGCGCGAACGCGGTGTCGAGTGCTCCGGTGGCGGTGTCGAAGGCCGCGATCCGCGAGCGGGCCTGGCCGTCGACGGTGGTGAACTCGCCGCCGACGTACACGCGCTTGCCGTCCGGGGACGCCACGATGCGCAGCCCCTGCCCGTTCAGCGAGTGGTCGAACGAGGTGACCAGGTCGCCGGTCGCGAGGTCGAACGCCAGGATGTTGCCCCGCGCGACCTCCTTCTCATCGCCTTCTGCCGTGCCGGGCGGGCGCGCCTTGGTAAAGTTACCGGTCGCGTATACCGTGTCGCCAACGGTGACCATGCTCCACACGACACCGTTGACTTGCCACGTCGGCAACGGGTCGGCGGTCACCGTGGCCGGTGGCGCGGCAGGTGGAGCGGTGTCGGCCATCGCCGCCCCGGAGGGCAGGGCCACGGCACCGAGCAGCGCGGTCGAAAGGACGGTCACGACGGCGACGGCCGCTCTTCCCGCGCGGCGGGCGCGGCGCGCTCTCCGGGGTGGAAGGCCCGGCAGCGACTGAGATCTCACGAGATGGTTCCCCTGCCCCAAAAGCTCCCGAGACCCCACGGTCACAGAAGTAATGAAAGAGTAACCTGTCGCTAACTCCAGGTCTTCCGGCCTCCTCCGCCACGGCCGTTCCTGGACACATCCCCAATCCCGCATCGAAGATCGAGGAGAGACCGCATGTCCCACCCGGGATCGCGTCCGCCCAAGCATCTGGCCGCGACAGGCGCGGTGCTGGCGCTGGCGCTGGCGCTGACGGGCTGCTCGGGCGGGAAGGACAAGGCCGCCGACAAGCCCGGGCCGCCGCCCCCGCCGCCGAGCGAGCAGGCCCCGAAGGACGCCACCGCCGCTCCCGGGTCGCTGACGCTGAAGTCGACGACGGGCCTGCGCAAGCCGGTGACCTACGACGACAAGGTCACCGTCGCGGTCAGCGACGTCCGCTATGTGAAGAACAAGGCCCAGGGGCCGGGCGAGATGACCGGCAAGCAGCTCACCATCTTCACACTGCGCTTCACCAACGGATCCGGCAAGGCGCTCGACCTCAACAAGGTCAAGGTGCTCGCCAAGTACGGGCCCCGGCAGGAGCAGGCGACCCCCACCTCCTACGCCAACCTCAACGACTTCTACGGCACGGTCGCACCGGGCAAGAACCGGACCGCGTCGTATGCGTTCGACCTGCCCGCGACGGGCTACAAGTCGGTGGTGCTCGGCGTCAGCTTCGACGCCACTCACAAGACGGCCGTCTTCGCGGGCTCGCTCAAGCACTGAAAAGGGTAGCTTCATGATGGAACCCAGCCCAGGGGGTCAGGTGGCGGCCAGGTCGCGCGGCTCGCAGCGAGCGCTGATCGTCAAGGTGCTCGCCCTGCCCGTGGTCATCGGGGTGGGGGTGCTCGGCTGGCAGCTTCCGCGCGCGATCCATTCCGTCTCGGCCGCCCCTCCGGCCGGACCGTCCGGCGCGGCGGCCGTCGGCAGCACCGACTACAAGGTGCCCGACGGGGCGCTGGTGGTGTCGCCGTCGGGCAGCGACTCGGCCGCGGGCAGCGCCGGCAAGCCGCTGCGCACGGTGGCCAAGGCGATCGCGAAGGCCCGCACGAAGGACACCATCGTGGTGCGCGGCGGCGTCTACCACGAGTCGGTGACCGTCCCGGCGGGCAAGCAGCTGACCATCCAGTCCCACCCGCGCGAGGCCGTCTGGTTCGACGGCAGCTCCCCCGTCGAGGCGTGGACGCCGCGCGGCGGCGCGTGGGTCAGGGACGGCTGGACGGCCAGGTTCGACGCCAGCCCCACCTACACGGCGGGCGCCGCGGCGAGCGGCGACGACGACTTCCAGTTCGTCTCGCCCCAGCACCCGATGGCCGCGCACCCCGACCAGGTCTGGATCGACGGCCGCGCGCAGCGGCAGGTCGGCTCGCGCGGCGAGGTCAAGGGCGGCACCTTCTACGTCGACGAGGGCGCCCGGCGGCTCGTCATGGGGGCCGACCCGCGCGGCCACGACGTGCGGGCCAGCACCCTCGACGAGGCGATCACCATCCGCGGCGCCGGCACGGTGCTGCGCGGGATCGGCGTGCGCCGCTACGCGACCGCGCTCCCCCAGATGGGCAGCGTCAAGGTGGTCGCGCCCAACGTGACCGTCGAGAACATCGCGGTCACCGACTCGGCCACCACCGGCCTCAGCGTCCTGGCCGGGAGCGCCCGGGTCCAGCAGGTCACCACCACCGGTAGCGGAATGCTCGGCGTGCACGCCAACTACGCCGACGACCTGCGGCTGAAGGGCGTGCGCAGCACCCACAACAACGTGGAGCACTTCAAGTACTCCCCGGTCTCCGGCGGCATCAAGGTCACCCGGTCCCGCGGCGTGACGGTCACCGGCAGCCTCACCGCCGACAACTTCGGCAAGGGCCTCTGGCTCGACGAGTCGGTCTACGACATCACGCTGACCGGCAACCGCGTCGCGCGCAACGCCGACCACGGCATCGCGCTGGAGCTGAGCGCCAAGGCCGTGGTCGCGGGCAACGTCGTCCGCGACAACGGCGGCACCGGCCTCAAGGTCAACAACACCTCCGACGTGCAGATCTGGAACAACACCTTCGCCCGCAACGCGCGCGGCGTGCACCTGGTGCAGGACAAGCGCCGTCCCGGCGTCCCCGGCACGCCCGGCCGCGACCCCCGGCAGAAGCAGCCCGATCCGGAGATGACCTGGCTCACCGGCAAGATCACGATGAGCAACAACGCCTTCGACGGGCCCGCGACCGGGGTCGGCTCCGTCGACTGCCTGCTGTGCGTGGAGGACCACTCCCACCAGCGCAGCGGCGCGCAGATGGGCCTGACCCTCAACGGCAACCTGTACGTGCGACCGGGCTCGGTCTCGCCGCGCGGGCTGGTGCTCTGGCCCAAGGACGGCGGCGCGTCCGGCACGTTCCCGGACCTCGGAGACTTCCGCTCCGCCACCGGCCAGGAGGCGCAGGGCCGGACGCACCGCACCGAGCACGGCACCGGACCGGACGGCGCGCTCAAACCTGCCCTGCGTTCCGAGGCCGACGGCTCGGCGGCCCGGCCGCTCCCGGGCGCGATCGCCGGGCTGCTCGACCGGCCCGCCGGCACCCGGCACATGGGCGCCTGGATCAGCGAGTCCTGACGTGCCCGTCACCAGCCTGCTCCCGCGCCGCAGACCGCCCGCGCCCTCGGCCGGACGATGGACGCTCGTGCTGCCGCTGGCCATCATGCTGGCCAGCGACTACAAGCTCCGCAGCCGCGACATCGACCAGGCAGTCGGCGGCAGCGCCGACCTGACGGTGCTGCTGGAGATCGGGATCTACGGGCTGGCGGCGCTGTTCCTGGTCTACCGGTTCGGGCTGCGTCTACCGACCCGCCGCACCACCGGACTGCTGTTCGCCGGGTGGGCGTTCGCCGGGTTCGTGGCGATGTCCTCGCTGTGGTCGCCGTTCAAGTCGCTCGGCGTGGTCCGCGGCGGGCAACTGCTGATCACGATGCTGGTGGCGCACACCCTCGCGACCCGCGCCACCCGCGCCGACCTGCGCCGGCTCGCGCACACCTTCATCGCGATCGTGCTGGTCTCGGTCGCGATCGGCGTCGCGCACCCGTTCCCGCGCACCAAGCACACCGAGGACCGGTTCAACTGGCTGTTCGTCCATCCGGTGATCGCCGGGGTCTACCTGGGCATCGCGGTCCTGCTCACGGTCGGCTACCTGATCCGCTGGAACGCCCCCCAGGAGCGGCTCTGGCATCCGGCCTTCTACGCCGGCGCCATGGCCGTGCTGGTGGGCGCGCTGGTGATGACCGGCACCCGCGGGGCTGCGCTCGGCTGCGCGGCCGGGCTCGTGGTGCTGCTGTTCACCGCGCGCGGCCCCCGGGGCCGGGTCGACGTGCTGGTGCTGGGCGCCGCGGTGGCCGCGCTCGGCGTGCTGGCCTTCTCCGACACGATCCTCGCGTTCGTGGCGCGCGGCGAGACGACCGAGAAGCTGGCCTCGCTCAACTCGCGGACCGACCTGTGGGCGCTGGCGATGAAGGCCTACGCCGAGTCCCCGGTCTTCGGCCGCGGGCTCGGCGCCTCGCGCGGGCTGTTCCTCGACGACATCGGCCTCGGCGGCGGGCACAACGCCTTCATCAACGCGCTGGTCGACAACGGCGCGGTCGGCGCCGCGATCTTCGCCGGGCTGCTGCTGACGCTCGGGTTCGTGCTGCTCATGCTGGCCCGGCACCGCACCCTCCGGTCGGACGCGGGCATGCTGCTCGGCATCCTCGGCTTCTTCCTGGCCGACAGCATGACCACCGAGGGACTGGCCGCCCCCGCCAACGTCTCGGGCATCTGGCTACTGCTGCTGATCGCGTGGACCGAGACGCTGCGCCGCCAGGGCGGCGACCCGCCCGATGACGCGGCCGAGCACGCCGGTCCGCTCGCGGCGGCGGGCCCGACCGTGACGGCGAGCCCCGCCGATCCGGAGTACACCGACGCCGGGTACGCCGATTCGGGATATGCCGAGTAGCGGCACGCCGGATCCGGCCACCCGGCGCTTCCCGGCGGGCCGTCAGCCGCTGCGCCGCCGTCCCACCAGGTAGAACACGGCACCCAGCACGCCTAGCAGGCCCAGCCCGACCAGCGCGCCGGTGCCGAGCAGCCCGCCGGGCGGCCCCGACTTCGCCGGGAACGACACCGGGGCCTTCTCCTCCTGGCCCGCGGGCGGCGCGTCGGCCCCGCCCGCGCGGGACGCGGCCCGTTTCGCCGGCGCGGGCAGCGGCACGGCGCGGAACACCGGCCGGGACCCCCGGTCGGCCATCAGCGCCCGGCGCCCGTCGGCGGCGACGCCGAACACCTCCGTCCCGGTCTGCGCGGCGGTGCGGATCACCTGCGTGATCTTGTCGCGGATCCCGGCGAGCACCCGCACGTCAGCGGTGGTCCGCAGCACGACCCGGCCGTCCGGCGCGAACCCGCCGCCGCGCACCCCGAACGGCAGCGTGCGCAGCCGCGTCAGCCCGTTCACCTGCGGCCCGAGCGCGCCGGGCAGCGCGTAGACGGCCGCCGCGGACGCGGCCTCGGTGATGATGTACATCCGGCCCTCGCGCGGCTCGGCGAGCAGGGTCGCGGCGTCGTGGCCCCCGTCGGGGTAGCCGACCTTGTACGGCTTGGCGGGCAGCGTCCCGTCCGCGAGTGTGGCGGGCTCGGCGACGCGGTACAGGGTGAGGCTCCCCTTGCGGCCCCTGCTCAGGTCGCCGAGGAACAGGCCGGCGCCGCCCGAGGCGCCCTTGACGATGGTGAGCGCGTCGGGCGCGCGGCCGGTCACCCCGGACAGCGTGTACACCGCGCGGGTCCGGCCGTCGGCGCCGAGGGCGAACAGCCGGGCCTTGCCGCCGCCGGCGCCGAGCGTCCACCACACGTCCGGATGCGCCACCCCGGCCACCAGCCCGGCGGGACTCGCCAGCCTCGCGTCGGACGGCCGGAACGCGGTCGTCGGCGCGGGCGACACCGTCGGCGCCGGGCGCGCGACCGGGTCTCCGGCGGCGTCCGCGACCGCGGCGATCCCGGCGATCCCGGCGGCCTCCACGACGCCGGTGACCCCGGTGGTGCCGGCGACCTCGGCGACCTCGGCGGTCCCGGCCACCGCAGCGGCGGTCACCGTCGTCGCCGCCGTCGCCGTCACGGCCAGGGACGCCGCGCCGACGCGGCCCGCGGCCCGGAGGAAAGCCCTCGGGTGGGCGCTTCCACTCTCAGCTCTCATGTGACGTCCATATCTGCGGGGAACCGTGTGGCATTCTTGCGCATGTGGATCCACTCGGCATCAAAGGCGCTTTCTCGTTCTCCCCCCGTGTGCACGGCGACGGCCGGGGCTCGTTCCACGAGTGGTTCCGGAGCGACCTGCTCCAGAAGCAGACCGGGCATCCCCTGCACCTCGCACAGGCCAACTGCTCGATCTCGGCCCGCGGTGCCCTGCGCGGCGTCCATTTCGCCGACGTCCCGCCCGGGCAGGCCAAGTACATCACCTGCGTCCGGGGGGCGATCCTCGACGTGGTCGTCGATCTGCGCGTCGGGTCGCCGACGTTCGGCACGTGGGAGGCGGCGCGGCTCGACGACGAGGAGCACCGCTGCCTCTACATCGCCGAGGGTCTCGGCCACGCGTTCATGGCGCTGACCGATGACGCCACGGTGGTCTACCTCTGCTCGGAGTCCTACAGCCCCGAACGTGAGCACGGCGTGCACCCCCTCGACCCCGAGCTCGGCATCGAGTGGCCGGCCGGGATCGAGCCGGCCCTGTCGGCCAAGGACGCCGCCGCCCCCTCGTTCGCCGAGGCGCGCGACTCCGGCCTGCTCCCCGATTACCGGCAGTGCCTCGACTATTACGCCGTACTCGGCGCCTAGAGACGCCGCTCTTTACCAGGAGTTGCCGGAGCGCCCGTCAGCGCAACTCCGGCCAGGCGGCGTGGAGCGCCTCGCGCCAGTCGCGGATCGGCGGCAGCCCGGCGGCGGGCCAGCGGCCGTGGCCGAGCACGCTGTTGGACGGGCGCGGCGCGGGCCGCGGGAACCGGTCGCTCGTCGTCGGGCGCACCCGGCCGGGATCGAGGCCGAGCAGGGTGAAGACCTCGCGGGCCAGGCCGTGCCAGGTCGTGCCGCCCCCGCTGGTGCCGTGGTAGACGCCGGGCGGCGCGGCGGAACCGGCCAGCGCGATGACCTGGTCGGCGAGGTCGCCGGTCCAGGTGGGCTGCCCCCGCTGGTCGGCGACGACGTCGACGGTCTCCCGGGTCGCGGCCAGGCCCGCCATCGTCCGGACGAAGTTGGGGCCGTGCGCCCCGTACAGCCAGGCGGTGCGCACCACGTAGCCGGTGCCGGCGGCGAGCACGGCGCGCTCGCCCGCGAGCTTGGTGCGGCCGTAGGCGTTCGCCGGACGGGTGGGCGCGTCCTCGGCGTACGGCCCGGACCCGGTCCCGTCGAAGACGTAGTCGGTCGAGATCTGCACCAGCGTGGCGCCGGTGCCGGCGCAGGCCGCGGCGAGGTGCCGCACCGCGGTGCCGTTGACGGCGAGCGCGGCGTCCTCGTCGGTCTCGGCGTCGTCGACGGCGGTCCAGGCGGCGCAGTTGACCACGGTCGCCGGCCGGTGCCGGTCCAGTGCGGCGCGGACGGACTCCGGATCGCGCAGGTCGAGGACGTCGCGGGCGGGGGCGGCGACCTCGTGGCCGGCGGCGCGCAGCCGGGCGACCAGGTCGGTGCCGAGCATCCCGCCGCCGCCGGTGACCAGCCAGCCCGCCGTCACCGGTCCCGTCCGGCGCTGTTCTTGAGCGGCTCCCACCAGTCGCGGTTGGCCTCGTACCAGCGGACGGTGCCGGCCAGCCCCTCGTCGAACGGGACCATCGGCGCGTAGCCGAGGGCGCGCAGCTTGGCGTCCGACAGCGAGTAGCGCCGGTCGTGGCCCTTGCGGTCGGCGACGCGCTCCACCCGGTCCCAGCCGAGGCCGAGGGCGTCCAGCAGCCGCCCGGTGAGCTCCAGGTTGGTCAGCTCGGCGGTGCCGGCGATGTGGTAGACCTCGCCCGGCGCACCCCGCTCGGCGACCAGCTGGATGCCGCGGCAGTGGTCGGCCGCGTGGATCCAGTCGCGGACGTTGCCGCCGTCGCCGTAGAGGGGGACCGAGCCGCCGTCCATCAGGTTGGTGGCGAACAGCGGGATGACCTTCTCGGGGTACTGGTACGACCCGTAGTTGTTGCCGCAGCGGGTGAGGCTGACCGGCAGGCCGTGGGTGCGGAAGTAGGCCAGCGCGATCATGTCGCCGCCCGCCTTGGCCGCCGAGTACGGCGAGTTGGGCGCGAGCGGCGCGTCCTCGTCCCACGAGCCGGTCTCGACGCTGCCGTACACCTCGTCGGTCGACACCTGCACCACCCGCGGGACGCCCGCGTCGAGGCACGCCTGCATGAGGGTCTGCACGCCGAGCACGTTGGTGCGGACGAACTCGCCCGCGCTGGCGATGGACCGGTCGACGTGCGACTCGGCCGCGAAGTTGAGCACCACGTCGTGGCCCGGGACGACCCGGGCGAGCAGCCCGGCGTCGCAGATGTCGCCGTGCTCGAAGGCGTACCGGCCCTCGACCGGTGCCAGGTTGGCGAGGTTGCCGGCGTAGGTGAGCCGGTCGAGGACGGTGACCTCGGCGTCCGCCCAGGCCGGGTAGCCGCCGGTGAGCAGCTCTCGGACGTAGTGCGAGCCGATGAAACCGGCGCCGCCGGTGACCAGGATGCGGGTCATGTGCCGATCTGCACTTTGCTGTGATCTCCCAGGACGAGCCGGTGCGCCTTCGGGACGCGCGGGGCGGGTGTGACCTCGGCCTCGCGGCCGATCAGCGAGCACTCGATCCGGCCGACGCCGACGATCGAGGCGCCGCGCAGCACGATGGAGTACTCGATCTCGCTGTCGACGACCGCGCAGTCGCGGTCGATGGAGGTGAACGGGCCGAGGTAGGAGTCACGGACGCGGGATCCGGCGCCGACGATGACCGGGCCGACGATCCGCGACCCGGTGACGGTGGCGCCCGCCTCCACCACCACCCGGCCGATCAGCTCGCTGGCCGCGTCGACCTCGCCGCGCACCGACGGCTCGACGCTCTCCAGCACCAGCCGGTTGACCTCCAGCATGTCGGTGACGTTGCCGGTGTCCTTCCAGTAGCCGGAGATCACCGTGGACTCGACCCGGTGCCCGTGGTCGAGCAGCCACTGGATCGCGTCGGTGATCTCCAGTTCGCCCCGCCAGGACGGCTTCAGCCGCGCGACCGCCTCGTGCACGGCGGAGCTGAACAGGTAGACGCCGACCAGCGCCAGGTCGCTCTTGGGATGCTCGGGCTTCTCCTCCAGGCCGACCACCCGGCCCTCGGAGTCGAGCTCGGCCACCCCGAACGCGCTCGGGTCCGACACCCGGGTCAGCATGATCTGCGCCTGCGGACGCTCGGCGCGGAACCGGTCGACCAGCCCGTCGATGCCGCCGACCACGAAGTTGTCGCCCAGGTACATGACGAAGTCGTCGTCGCCGAGGTACTCGCGGGCGATCAGCACGGCGTGCGCGAGCCCGCGCGGCGCGTCCTGCGGCAGGTAGGTGACCTGGAGGCCGAACGCCGAGCCGTCGCCGACCGCCTGCTCGATCTCGGCGGCGGTGTCGCCCACGACGATGCCGACCTCGCGGACGCCCGCGTCGCGGATCGCCTCCAGCCCGTAGAACAGCACCGGCTTGTTGGCGACCGGGACGAGCTGCTTGGCGGAGGTGTGCGTGATCGGCCGCAGCCTGGACCCGGCGCCGCCCGCCAGGACCAGCGCCTTCACGGGCCGGTCCGGGGGAACGGGCCCGGGGGGACGAGCATGCTCAAGGGGGCTCCAGGGTGCGGTGCCGGCTGGACTCTGACATTACCGGCAGCCGGCCTCCGATGCCGCCGGACCGGCGGATGGCCGGTCCGGCGGGGGCGTGTTCTAGCGGGCTCCGGTGATCATTCCTGCGGCGACGGTGTTGTTGGTGGCCTCGTCGATGAGGATGAACCCGCCGGTGAGGCGGTTGCGGCCGTAGTCGTCGACGAACAGCGGCTGGGTGACGCGCAGCCCGATCCGGCCGATCTCGTTGAGGCCGAGGCCGGTGGCGTTCTCGTCGCGGTGCAGGGTGTTGACGTCGAGCCGGTAGTGCAGGCCCGTGACCAGGGTGCGGGCGGTGCGGGTGGTGTGCTTGATCACCAGCTTCATCCGCGGGGTGAGCTGCCGGTCGGGCGTCATCCAGCACACCATCGCGTCGAGGTCCTGGGCGACCTCGGGCCGGTTGTTCGGCCGCGCGATCATGTCGCCGCGGGAGATGTCGATCTCGTCGGCCAGCCGGAGCGTCACCGACATCGGCGCGTACGCCTCGGTGACCGGGCCGGCCGGGCCGTCGATGTGGGTGATCGTGGTGGTCAGCCCGGACGGCAGGTGCACCACCTCGTCGCCCGGCTTGAGCACCCCGCCCGCCACCTGGCCCGCGTAGCCGCGGTAGTCGTGCAGGTCGGGGTCCGTGGAGGCGTGCGGACGGATCACCGACTGCACCGGGAACCGCACGTCGATCAGGTTGCGGTCGGAGGCGATGTGGACGTGCTCCAGGTGGTGCAGCAGCGACGACCCCTCGTACCAGGGCATGTTCACGCTGCGCTCGACCACGTTGTCGCCGTGCAGCGCCGACAGCGGGATGAAGGTCAGGTCGCCGACCTCCAGCTTGGACGCGAACGCGGTGAACTCGTCGCAGATCCGCCGGTAGACGTCCTGGTCGTAGTCGACCAGGTCCATCTTGTTGACCGCCACCACCAGGTGCGGCACCTTCAGCAGCGTGGTCAGGAAGGCGTGCCGCCGGGACTGCTCCAGGATCCCCTTGCGGGCGTCGACCAGGATGATCGCCAGATCGGCGGTGGAGGCCCCGGTCACCATGTTGCGGGTGTACTGGATGTGCCCGGGGGTGTCGGCGATGATGAACTTACGGCGCGGCGTCGCGAAGTACCGGTAGGCCACGTCGATGGTGATGCCCTGCTCGCGCTCGGCCCGCAGGCCGTCGGTCAGCAGCGCCAGGTTGGTGTACTCCTCGCCGCGGTCCGCCGAGGTGCGCTCGACCGACTCCAGCTGGTCCTCGAAGATCGACTTGGAGTCGAACAGGAGCCGCCCGATCAGTGTCGACTTGCCGTCGTCGACGCTGCCCGCGGTGGCGAACCGCAGGATGTCCATCTGCTTGCCGGGCATCAGAAGTAGCCCTCCTTCTTGCGGTCCTCCATCGCGGCCTCGCTGGCCCGGTCATCGGCTCGGGTCTGGCCGCGCTCGGTGATCCGCGTCGCCGCGATCTCCTCGATCACCTCGTCCAGCCCCGCCGCGTTCGACTTCACCGCGCCGGTGCACGACGCGTCGCCCACCGTGCGGTAGCGGACGGTCGCCTCGAACGCGGGCTCGTCCTCGCCGCGGTTGGCGTAGGACAGGTCGGCCAGCAGCATCCCGTCGCGCTCGAACACCGCGCGCGCGTGCGCGAAGTAGATCGAGGGGAGCTCCAGCCTCTCGCGCCGCACGTAGTCCCAGATGTCGAGCTCGGTCCAGTTCGACAGCGGGAACACCCGCACGTGCTCGCCGCGCCTGATCCGGGTGTTGAACAGGTTCCACAGCTCGGGCCGCTGGTTCTTGGGGTCCCACTGCCCGAACTCGTCGCGGAACGACACCACCCGCTCCTTCGCCCGCGCCTTCTCCTCGTCGCGGCGCGCGCCGCCGAACGCCGCGTCGAACCCGTGCTCCTCCAGCGCGTCCAGCAGCGTGACGGTCTGCAACCGGTTGCGCGAGGCGCGGCGGCCGGTCTCCTCGACCACCCGGCCCGAGTCGATCGACTCCTGCACCGAGGCCACCACCAGCCGCAGGCCCAGCTCGGCGACCCGCCGGTCGCGGTACTCGATCACCTCGGGGAAGTTGTGACCGGTGTCGACGTGCATCACCGGGAACGGGATCGGCGCCGGCCAGAAGGCCTTCTGCGCCAGCCGCAGCATCACGATGCTGTCTTTGCCGCCCGAGAACAGCAGGACCGGCCGCTCGAACTCCGCGGCCACCTCCCGGATGATGTGGATCGACTCGGCTTCCAGAACGTCCAACTGGGACAGGACATAATCGCAGCGCTGCATGGTATGGGGCTTCTCTCCACGCTCTCTGACAGATGCACCGTTGTCTTCGGATGTCGCTGGTCGGGATGTCACTGGTCGCGGCGCCCGGTCATTTCGGCAGGGCGTCGCGGACGTCCCTGATGCCGGACAGCAGCATCGATGCCGACACGGGATGACACACCAGGATATCCGGCAACCGGGGATCCTCCCGGTTGTAAACCAAAGGGTCACCGTCGACGCGCGAGGCGTGCGCGCCGGCGGCGAGGGCCACCGCGGCGGGCGCGGCCGAGTCCCATTCGTACTGGCCGCCCGCGTGCACGTAGGCGTCGACCTCGCCGAGCAGCACCGCGGAGATCTTGGCGCCGGCCGAGCCGATCGGGACCAGCTCGACGTCGAGATCGAGCCGGTCCGCGAGCTGCCGGACGAACTCGGGCGGGCGGGTGCGGCTGACGGCGATGCGCAGCCTGCCGGTCTCGGGCGCGGGCGCGTGCAGTGCCGACTCGGAGCTGCCGCCGGGCTTGCCCGGAGCGTTCCTGACGACCAGCGCGCCTCCGGGGGCGGCGGTGCGGAGCGTCCGGCCCTGGGCGGGGAGCGCCACGGCGCCGGCGGTCAGCCGTCCCTTCTCCCAGAGCGCCACATGGACGGCCCAGTCGCGGCGGCCCTCTTCGGAGAACTCACGGGTCCCGTCCAGCGGGTCGACGATCCACACCCGGCCCGCGGAGAGCCGCACGGCGTCGGCGGTGTTGCCGGTCGGCGCCCGGTCGGCCGCCGCGCCCTGGGCGCGCTTGCCCGCGACGGAGGCCCGGCCCTCCTCGGAGAGGATCGAGTCGTCCGGACAGCGCTCGGCCAGGGCCGCCATCAGGTACTCGTGCGCCCGCAGGTCGCCGGTGTCCTTGAGGACGCGCGCGTCGGCGAAGCCGACCTCGTCGCGCACCTCCAGCAGCAGGCGCCCCGCGGCATCGGCGAGCTCGCCCGCCAGCGCGTGGTCGTCTCCGGGGGTCTCCGTCATGATCACATTCCCGACTCGACTGGTCTGTTGGGTACACATTCTCACGTGCGCCCCAAGCGCCGCCCCGCGGGGAGTATCAGCAGGCCGGTCGCCGGCGCGGACGCGCTGCCGCGCACAGTCAAATAAACGCTCTTGTTTACTGGTGGTACCGTCCCGGCATGGTCGGGAACATAGTGGGACGAATCGATCGCACGCCCTCACTCACGGGCCGCCGAGTGCTGATCACCGGGGCCGCCCGCGGCATCGGCGCGGCGCTGGCCGAACGGCTGCACGCCCGCGGCGCCCGGGTGGCGCTGGCCGGGCTGGAACCGGACGCCCTCGCCGCCGTCGCCGCCCGCTGCGGGGACGCGCCGTGGTGGCCCTGCGACGTGACCGACCGCGCCCAGGTCGAAGCGGCGGTCGCCGGAACGGTGCGCGCCCTCGGCGGCCTGGACGCGGTCGTCGCCAACGCGGGCGTCGCCGCGCAGCTGCCGATGATCGGCGGCGACCCGGGGGTGATGGAGCGCACGATGCGGGTCAACGTGCTCGGCACCTACAACACCCTGAGCATCGCTGGCCCGCACATCGCGCACCCGCGCGGCTACGCCCTGGCGGTCGCGTCGGCCGCCGCGGCGGCCAACCTGCCGCTGCTCGGCGCCTACAGCGCGTCCAAGGCCGCCGTCGAGGCGCTCGGCAACACCCTGCGCAGCGAGCTGCGCCCCTACGGCGCACGCGCCGGCGTGGCCTATTTCGCCGAGCTCGACACCGACATGACCAGCCGGGGATTCGGCACCCGCGCGGCCGAGACGCTGCTCGGCTCCGGCACCGCGATCTCCCGCGTCTCCCGCGTCACCCCGCTCAAGGCCGGGATCGACGCGCTGGAGCGCGGCATCGCCTGGCGGTCGGCCCGCGTCGTGGCGCCCTGGTGGGTCGCGGCCGTGCTGCCCGCCCGGATGCTCGCGCAGCCCGTGATCGACCACGTCGTCCAGGGACGGCTGCGCGAGGCCCTGGAGATCGCCCGGGACGAGCGGGTCGCGCTCACCACCGAGCAGCCGGACGTCCCGTGACCGCCCGCGTCCGCCCCGGCGGGCCGGCCGACATCGGCCCGCTCGCCTGGGCGCTCACCCGCGTCTCGGGACTGGTCGCCGGGACCGGCCCGCCGAACCTGTTCCGCACCCTCGGCCGGCACCGCCGGCTCTTCCCCGCCTGGCTGTGGTTCGCCGGGACGCTGATGCCCGGCGGGCGGCTGCCGCGCCGCGAGAGCGAGCTGGTCATCCTGCGTGTCGCGCACCTGCGCGCGTGCCGGTACGAGTTCGACCACCACGTCCGGCTCGGCCGCCGGGCCGGAATCGGCCCCGCCGAGGTCGAGCGGATCACCTCCGGCCCCGGCGCCGAAGGCTGGACGCCCCGGGAGCGCGCGCTGCTGACCGCGATCGACCACCTGCACGAGCACCAGGACCTCGACGACGCCACCTGGGCGCTCCTGCGCGCGCACCTCGTCGAGCCCGAGTGCGTCGAGCTGTGCATGCTGGCCGGGCACTACGAGATGCTGGCCACCGTCATCACCGCCCTGCGCATCGAGCCGGACCCCCCGCGCCGCCCGTTCCTCCGCAAGCGCCGCTGACCCGGGACGAGCCCCTCAGGGACCGCGCTCGCGGAACCGGCGGACCCGCGCTCGCGGGGCTACAGGACGCCGTGCTCCTTGAGCGTGCGCACATGCGCGTTGATGCGCGTCCCCAACTCGCGCAGCGCACCGGCGTCGCCGTCGAGCAGCGGGACGGTCACCATGCTGCTGACCGCCGCCACGATCGCCCGGCAGCCGAACCGGCCCTCCTCGCCGGGCGCCTCCAGCACCGGCGCCAGCAGACCGGACAGCCGCTCCTGGAACTCGGCCCGACGGGCCAGCGCCTCCGGACCCGCCGCGTACACCTCCACGACGAACAGCCGCGCGTAGGCCGGCTCGCGGGCCAGCATCTCGACGTAGGTGGTGATGCCCCGCTCGAATCGCTCCAACGGCCCGCCCGGTCCCGACACGACCGCGTCGAGCCGCTCCTCCAGCCGCCGGGTCGCCTCGTCGAAGGCCGCCATGAAGCAGTCGAGCTTGGACGAGAACAGCTGGTAGAAGCTCTGCCGCGAGACTCCGGCGCGCTTGAGCACATCGCCCACCGAGGTGTTGACGAAGCCCTGCTCGCTCATCGCCTCGGCCATCGCCGCGATCAGCCGGCCGCGCTGCGCGCGGGCGACCTCCTCGCGGGACAGCGCGTGCCGGCCACGCGGCAGTCTGCGTGGAACGGACGTGGTCACGATCTCACCCTAACTAGTAGGCGCCGGAGCCGCGGACCACCGCCGACCAGGTCTTCCACATGATCTGGAGGTCGAGCGCCAGGGACCAGTTGTCGACGTACCGCAGGTCGAGCCGGACCGACTCCTCCCAAGTCAGGTCGGAGCGCCCGCTCACCTGCCAGAGCCCGGTCAGCCCCGGCCGGACGACCAGCCGCCGGTAGACGTCGCCGCCGTACTGGGCGACCTCCTCGGGCAGCGGCGGACGCGGCCCGACCAGCGACATGTCGCCGCGCACCACGTTGATCAGCTGCGGCAGCTCGTCCAGCGAGTAGCGGCGCAGCCGGCGGCCGACCCGGGTGATCCGCGGGTCCTCCTTGATCTTGAACAGCACGCCGTCGTTGTCGTTGTGCTGGCGCAGCTCGACCTTGCGGTCCTCGGCGTCGGTCACCATCGTGCGGAACTTCAGCACGGTGAAGTGCCGCCCGCCGCGGCCCACCCGGACCTGCCGGAACAGCACCGGCCCGCTGGTGGTCACCTTGATCAGGAACGCGACGAGCAGCAGCAGCGGGCTGAGCAGCACCAGCCCGGCGAGCGCCCCGGTCCGGTCGAACAGGCTCTTGACGACCTTCCGGCCGCCGTCCAACTCGGGGTGCTCGACGTGCAGCAGCGGCAGCCCCGACACCGGCCGGATCGAGATCCGCGGCCCGGTGACGTCCATCAGCGCGGGCGCGACCACCAGCTCGACGTCGTCGCGCTCGATCTGCCAGGCCAGCCGGCGCAGCGCGGACCCGTCCATCTCGGGGCAGGCCAGCACCGCGACCGAGTCGGCGCCGACCTGGTCGACCACCGCCGCCGCCTGGCCGAAGTGGCCGAGCACCGGCACGCCCTCGACCTCGCCGATCGCGTCGTCGCCGGCGGCGAGCGCGGGCGGCAGGCAGATCGCGACGATGTCCATGCCGTGGTAGCGCTTCTGCCGGAGCAGCTTGATCAGGTCGGCGACCGACGTGCGGTGCCCCACCGCGACGACCCGCCGCATGCAGTCGCCGTTCCACCGCTTGCGGTGCAGCCACTTGCGCAGCCGGTAGCGCGCCACCAGGTTGAGGAACGTGCCGAACGGCAACGCCATCACCACGTACCCGCGGGCGACCTCGGTCTTGGTCGCGTACGCCACGATCGCGACGGACGCGGTGAGGATGAACCCGGCGTGCAGGACCCGGCGGAACTCCTCGTACCCGACGCCGATGTACCGCGGCTGGTAGGCCCGGCACAGCATCAGGGTGAGCAGCCACAGCACGGGCAGCGCGACCGTCAGGGCGACATACGGTACGGTCGGATCGCCTGGAATGCCGGGAAAGCGGAGCAGGAAGGCGATCACTCCGGCCATCAGCATGCTGAAGAAGTCGAGCCCGCCGGCGAAGCGGCGATACCACCCGCTCCAGCTCGGCGCTTGGACGCGCCGTTGCTCGTGGCCGGCCGCCGAATCATGCCGGACCTTGTCAACGACGGCCATAACACCTCACCAACTCCTGACACGCGCGCCCCGTCACACACGTTCCACCCCGAAGACGGCCGAGTGGCACGCGGGGTTCACACGACATCCCAAGCCCGCGTGTGATGCATCTTACGTTCGCCTGCCCCTCGGCGGGAGCCATGCGGCACCGGCCGCTCCCGGCCGCGCGGGCGCCCCCCTGCGGAGCGGTCAACCGGCGTGGAAAGTGTTCTGCGCGGCCTCGAGACCGCCGGTGAGCACTCCCTCGACGGCGTCGGCGGTGCGATCGACGTTCAGCTCGAGTTCCCTGCGTTCGGCGGCCGAGAAATCCTTCAGAACGAACGCCGCCGGATCCATCCGGCCGGGTGGTCGCCCCACTCCGAACCTGACCCGCAGGTAATTCTTGTCTCCACCCAGCGATCGGGTGATAGAACGCAACCCGTTGTGACCGTTGTCACCGCCGCCCTGCTTGAGCCGCAGCGTCCCGTACGGGACGTCCAGCTCGTCGTGCACCACGACGAGCCGCTCGACCGGCACCTTGTAGAAGTCGCGGAGGCCCTTCACCGGCCCGCCCGACTCGTTCATGAACGTGCGCGGCTTGGCCAGCACCACGCGGGCGCCCGCGAGCCGTCCCTCCAGCACCTCCGACCGCGACCGGTGCGACTTGAACCGCCCGCCGGCCCGTCCGGCCAGCACGTCGAGCACCATGAACCCGGCGTTGTGCCGGTTCCCGGCGTACGACGGGCCCGGGTTGCCGAGGCCCACGACCAGCCAGAGATCCGCGCTCACCGGTACTCCCTTTCAACCGCTGTGTCTCCGGGGACGGCCCCGGCCCGCGGACGTGCACGGCCTCCGCCGGTGCGCGCACCGGCGGAGGCCGTGGAAAACCGTGTCGGTCGGACGGTCGCCGCGATCGGCGGCCGTCTCGCCTGGGGGGCCGCCTACTCGGCGCCCTCGCCCTCGCCCTCGGTGCCTTCGCCCTCGGCGCCCTCGCCCTCGGCCGCGGCCGGCTCGGTGGAGACGGTCGCGTCGACGATCTGAACGATCAGAATGTCCTCGTCGGCGGCCAGAGTCGCGCCCGCGGGGAGCTTGAGGTCCTTGGCCAGCACCTGCGTGTCGATCTCCAGGCCGGCGATGTGGAGCTCGACCTCCTGGGGAATGTGGGTGGCCTCGGCCTCGATCGAGATCTGCACCTCGGGCTGGACCAGCCGGCCGCCCGCCACCACGTCGCCGACGATGCTGATCGGCAGGTCGACGACGACCTTCTCGCCGCGCTTGACCACCAGCAGGTCGACGTGCTTCAGGAAGCCCTTGATCGGGTCGCGCTGCACGTCCTTGGGCAGGGCCAGCTCGCTGCCGGCGCCGACGCCCTCGAGGGTGAGCAGCACGTTGGGGGTCTTCAGGGCGAGCATCAGCTCGTGCCCGGGAAGCGAGATGTGCTGCGGGTCGGTGCCGTGACCATAGATGACGGCGGGCACCTTGCCGGCCCGGCGGGTGCGCCGCGCGGCACCCTTACCGAACTCGGTGCGCGGCTCGGCGGCAATGCGTACCTCGGACACGGCGGAAACTCCTCGTTTGTTGCGATCCACGGCCGTCCGGCATGGACGTCCGCTACGGACAGAGCGAATCAGGCGATGCTCGACGCGTCAGGCGCCTCGAAGATTCTTTGCGTTCCCCGGGGAGTGCGGGACCGGTGGAGGAACCGCACTGAACGACCCGGGACATACGCGGATTGGTCAAGTCTAGCCGATCGTCGCACACCCGAACGCCAGCGGCCCCGAACGGCGGCGGCCCCAACGGCGCCGGCCCCGGACGCGCCCGTGCCCGGGACCGCCGTCACGCGGTCCCGGGCACGGATGGACGGACGCGGGCCGGACGGCCCCGTTCAGCCGGGTGCGGTCGGCCGCGGGTTCGGCCGCGGGTTCAGCTGTGCCCGCCGAAGAGGCTGGTCACCGAGCCGTCGCTGAACACCTCGTTGATCGCCCGCGCGACGAGCGGCGCGATCGGCAGCACGGTCAGCTTGTCGAACTGCTTCTCCTCGGGGATCGGCAGCGTGTTGGTGAGCACCACCTCGGAGATCCGGGAGTTCTTCAGCCGGTCGACGGCCGGCCCCGACAGCACGCCGTGCGTCGCCGCGACCACGACCCGGGCCGCGCCCTGCTCGAACAGCGCCTCGGCGGCCTTGACGATGGTGCCGCCGGTGTCGATCATGTCGTCCACCACCACGCAGGTCCGGCCCTCGACCTCGCCGACCACGTCGAAGACCTTGACCTCGTTGGCCACATCCGGATCGCGCTTCTTGTGGATGATCGCCATCGGCACCCCGCCCAGCCGGTCGCTCCACCGCTCGGTCACCCGGACCCGGCCGGCGTCCGGCGCGACCACGGTGACCTGCGAGGTGTCCAGCCGGCTCTCGAAGTGCGAGGCCAGCAGGTCCAGCGCGAACAGGTGGTCGACCGGACCGTCGAAGAAGCCCTGGATCTGCGCGGTGTGCAGGTCCACGGTGATCAGCCGGTCGGCGCCCGCGGTCTTGAACAGGTCGGCCATCAGCCGCGCCGAGATCGGCTCACGGCCCCGGTGCTTCTTGTCCTGGCGGGCATATCCGAAGAACGGTGCCACCACGGTGATCCGCTTGGCCGACGCGCGCTTGAGCGCGTCCACCATGATCAGCTGCTCCATGATCCATTGGTTGATGGGAGCTGTGTGGCTCTGGATCACGAAGGCATCGGAACCACGGACCGACTCCAGGAACCGTACGAACGTCTCGCCGTTGGCGAAGTCATACGCGGAGGTCGGCGTGAGTTCGACGTGGAGGTTGTCGGCTACTTCCTTGGCCAGGTCCGGGTGGGCTCGGCCGGTGAAGAGCATGAGCTTCTTCTGGCCACTCGCTTTGATCCCACTCACCTCTGACAACTCCCCCTAAATGGAACGTGCTTCTCGTGGGTGTTGTCCCCACTCCCCACGCATCGCAAGAGTCGACTCCGCGATGCGCGGGTTGCCTGTCGTCCCGCCGGACGCGGCGGGAGGCGGGGCGTCAGTCGCCGCCCGCGGCGTGCTCACCGGCCGCGTCGTCGCGGGCCCGGCGGGCCGCGTCGGCGGCGGGGGTGCCGGCGCGCTTGCGCTCGACCCACCCCGCGATGTTGCGCTGCCGTCCGCGGGCGACCGCCATCGCCCCGGGCGGGACGTCCTGCACGATCACCGATCCGGCGGCGGTGTAGGCGCCGTCGCCGACCGTGACCGGAGCGACGATCATGTTGTCGCTGCCGACCTTGACGTGGTCGCCGATCACGCTGCGGCTCTTGGTGACGCCGTCGTAGTTGACGAACACCGAACTGGCCCCGATGTTGGAGCCGGTGCCGATCTCGGCGTCGCCGACATAGGTCAGGTGCGGCACCTTGCTGCCCTCGCCGACCTGCGCGTTCTTCATCTCCACATAGGTGCCCGCCTTGGCCTTGCGGGCCAGCCGGGTTCCCGGGCGCAGGTAGGCGTAGGGGCCGACGGACGCCTGCGGGCCGATCTCGGCCTCGACGCAGACGGCGTTGACCACGGTGGCGTCCGCGCCGACCCTGGTGTCGGTCAGCGTGCAGCCCGGCCCCACTCGGGCGCCCTCGCCCAGGTGGGTGCGGCCGTGCAGCTGGGTCGCCGGGTGGACGATCGCGTCGGGCTCGGCGCTGACCTGCACGTCGATCCAGGTGGTGGCCGGGTCGACGATGGTGACCCCGGCCCGCATGTGGGCCTCCAGGATCCGGTCGTTGAGCTGTCGGCGGGCCTGCGCGAGCTGCACCTTGTCGTTGACGCCCTGCGTCTCGACCCAGTCGGCGGCGCGGTGCGCCCCGGCCCGGTGGCCGTCGCCGCGCAGGATCGCCACGACGTCGGTGAGGTACTCCTCGCCGTTGGCGTTGTCGGTGGTGACCCGCTTGAGCGCCGCGGCCAGCAGGGCCCCGTCGAAGGCGTACATGCCGACGTTGATCTCGTTGACGGCGCGCTGCTCGGCGGTGGCGTCCTTGTGCTCGACGATCGCGCTGACCGACCCGTCGGCCGCGCGGATCATGCGGCCGTAGCCGGTGGCGTCGGGCATCTCGGTGGTGAGGACGGTGACGGCGTTGCCGTCGGCCTCGTGCGTGGCGACCAGTTCGGCGAGCGTCTCGCCGCGCAGCAGCGGATGGTCGCCGTTGGTGACCACGACGGTGCCGCGCAGGTCGCCGGTCTGCTCCAGGGTCGTCCGGACGGCGTGCCCGGTGCCGCCCTGCCGCTCCTGGACGACCGGTTCGGCGTCCGGGACGTGCTCGGCGAGGTGGGCGACGACCTGTTCGCGGCGGTGCCCGACCACCACCACGAGGCGTTCGGGTTCAAGTTCGCGGGCGGCGGCCAGCACATGGCCGACCATGCTGCGCCCGCACAGCTCGTGCAGCACTTTGGAAGTACGGGACTTCATCCGGGTGCCCTCGCCCGCGGCGAGGACGATTACGGCGGCCGGGCGGGCGGCCCGGCTCCGTGTACGGCAGGCAGCCACGAAGAGGCTCCTCGGCATCGCGGACGGGTTCGGTCGGGTGCGGAACCGACGGCCCCACTTGGACCGTCCAATACGCCGCCTACCTGCCTAAACGACGTTCCGGCAGGGGCATGGGCACGCCCGACAACCGAAGGATACCGCCCAGCCGGGACCTGTCACCCCGCCGGTCCCCCGCGGTCACGATCGGACCTTCCGGAGCCCGCCGTCCGGCGGGCCCGGGGCCGCCGGACGGCACATCGGGCACCCTGCTCCCGGGGGAGGATTCGAACCCCCATACGATCGACCAAAACGACCAGTCCTGCCCTTAGACGACCCGGGAAAGGCCAAACCCGGACAAACCTCCCACTCTGGGGAGCCGTCCAGGCCGGTCCTCACGATACCGGTTCCGCCACCACTCCCCCATCCGTTAGGCGGGGATCGGTCCGGGGCCGGCCCCTCGACGGACGGCCGCGGGACCGCCCCCGGGAACGCGCCGTCCACCGGGGCCCGGCGGGCGAACCATCGGCGGGGCCCGGTCGTTTGACCTGGCCGAGAACCATTTCACGAGCTCTCTTCACATCCGCGTGACACCGGTCTGACCCTCCGCAGAGTTTCATGTCCTTGAGACCGAAAAATCACCGAATTTACGATTCGATGCTGTCCAACCTACGCAACCGTAGGTTACGTTGGCGTAAGTACGGCTGCCCCGAGTAGCAGGAAGCGGTGACGCAATGACTACAGCCCCCATCCTCGATCCCCCTCGCCCACAGGGCCGTCCAGAGATCGACCCGGAGCCGCGGGGCAACGCCGAACGCCTACTCATCGCCCTGTTCACCGGGGTCCCGTTCCTGGCCCTGTTCGCGGTGGTCCCGCTCGCGTGGGGCAGCTTCCTCGGCTGGAGCGACGTGCTCCTCACCGCGGTCTTCTACTTCGTCTCGGCCGGCGGCATCACCGTCGGCTACCACCGCTACTTCACGCACGGCTCGTTCAAGGCGGGCCGCCCACTGAAGATCTTCCTGGCGATCGCGGGGGGCCTGGCGATGGAGGGGCCGGTCATCACCTGGGTCGCCGACCACCGGCGCCACCACAAGCACTCCGACAAGGAGATGGACCCGCACTCGCCGTGGCGCTTCGGCAACGACTGGAAGGCCCTGGCCAAGGGCCTGGTCTGGGCGCACTACGGCTGGCTGTTCAACAGCAACCGCACGTCCAAGCCGCGCTTCGCCAAGGACCTGCTGAACGACCGCGACATCGTCCGCGTGCACCGGTGGTTCCCCGGACTGGTCGCGGTGTCGTTCCTGCTCCCGGCCGCGCTCGGCGGGCTGCTCACCATGTCCTGGCTCGGCGCGCTGACCGCGCTGTTCTGGGCGGGCTTCGTCCGGACCACCCTGGTGCACCACGTGACCTGGTCGATCAACTCCATCTGCCACACGTTCGGCAAGGAGGACTTCGAGGTCCGCGACAAGTCCCGCAACGTGTGGTGGCTCGCCATCCCGTCGCTCGGCGAGTCCTGGCACAACCTGCACCACGCCGACCCGACCTGCGCGCGCCACGGCGTCCTCAAGGGGCAGGTCGACATCAGCGCCCGCGTCATCTGGACGTTCGAGAAGGCCGGCTGGGCCCGCGACGTCCGCTGGCCGGACGCCGAACGCCTCGCCAAGCGGACGAAGCAGGCATGATGTGGCATCCCCCCCTTCCACTCAGCAATGCGAACGGTACGAGTGAGCGCCACAATTGACACCGTGACAGAACCCGCCCCCCGGTCCCGCAGGAAGCGGATGACCGGCAAGGAAAGACGTGAGCAGCTGCTCGACATCGGCCGGGCACTGTTCGCCGAGCGCGGCCTGGACGGCACCTCGGTGGAGGAGATCGCCTCCGCGGCGGGTGTCTCCAAGCCCGTGGTGTACGAGCACTTCGGCGGCAAGGAGGGCCTCTACGCCGTCGTGGTCGACCGCGAGTTCGAACGACTGCTCAGCCTGGTCACCGAGGCCCTCAACTCCGCGATCCACTACCGCAGCAAGCTCGAGAAGGCCGCGCTCGCGCTGCTGGAGTACATCGAGGAGCACCCGGACGGCTTCCGCATCCTGGTGCGCGACTCGCACGGCGGCACCGGCACCGGCAGCTACGCCAGCCTGCTCAGCGAGATCGCCGGCGAGGTCGAGCACATCCTCGCCCAGGAGTTCGACCGGCACGAGTACGACGACCGGTTCTCGCCGATGTACGCGCAGATGCTGGTCGGCATGGTCGCGCTCACCGGGCAGTGGTGGCTGGACGTGCGCAAGCCCAAGCGCGAGGAGGTCGCCGCGCACGTGGTGAACCTCGCCTGGAACGGCCTGTCCGGCCTGGAGTCGCGCCCCTCGCTCGACCCGCGCCGCCGCCGCAAGGAGCTCGAACGGCTGGAGAAGCGCGCCGAGAAGGCGGCGCACAAGGCCGAGAAGGCCGAGGAGAAGGCCGCGGCCAAGGCGGAGAAGGCCCAGCGCAAGGGCCGCCGCGACGATGCCTCTGAGGAGTCCGCCGACGAGGCCCATGAGGAGACCCCCGAGGCGACTCCGCGGCACTGACCCTCGGTCACCGCTCCGGCGCGAACTGTCACACCCTCGTCCTACTCTCGGGACCAGTCCGAGAGGAGGGCCCCGATGACGCCGACGACCGGCCGCCGGGCCGACCGCGACACCCAGGCCGACGACTGCGCGCTGGACTTCCTCCGCGATCTGGACGAGTCGCTCTGGATCCTGGAGGAGGCCCGCCGCGCCGCGGCCAACGCCTTCCGCCACTCGGCCCGCGGCCACGACCACGTCGCCGAGCTCCGGCGCCTGCTGCGCCGCCTGCACGCCGTCCTGGTCGACTGGGAGGTCGAGATCCGCACCGGCGCTGACGTCGCGCCCGGCGGACGCGACCACCAGGCTGCAGAGGCCCGCCCGTCCCCTTCGGCCCTTCGAAAAGACGTGTGCCGGTGACCGTCCGGAGTTCGTCCGGGCGGCCACCGGCTGGGGTCACCGGCTTCGGGTCACGATGCCGGGGTCGGTGGGGCCGCGCGCGCCGCGATCGTGCGTGCGTCTTCGCGCGGCCGGGTCGGATGCCGCCCGCCGTTCGAGCTGGCACACCGCAGGGGAACGAGTCGCTTCCCTCGTACGGCGGGCGGCATCGCGTCTAGGGTCCAGGGCGCCCTGCCACGACGAAGACGCGCCGGAACGGGAAGACGGTGCCGTAGGGGGTGCGCGGGTAGGCGTCCCGCAGGCTGTCGCGGTAGGCGTCGAGGAACTCGGCGGTGTCGGCCGGGCCCAGGGCCGACAGGACGGGACGCAGCGCGGTGCCCTTGACCCATTCCAGTACCGGGTCTTCTCCGGGCAAAATTTGGATGTAGGTGGTCTCCCAGGCGTCCACTTGGCAGCCCTCCCTGGCGAGCAGGTCCGCGTAGCCGGACGGGTCCAGGACGGGTTCGTCGTGCACCGTCCCGGCCAGCGCATCGCGCCAGCGGGGCGACCGGCAGAGCTCGCGCAGCAGGGTGTGGCTGGGGGCGGCGAAGTTGCCGGGCACCTGGAAGGCCAGCCGGCCGCCGGGGGCCAGCGCGCGGGTCCAGCGCGGCAGCAGGGCGGTGTGCCCGGGCACCCACTGGAGCACCGCGTTGGAGACGATCAGGTCGGCCGGCCGGTCCGCGCGCCAGTCCGCGACGTCGCCGGTCCGGAACTCCAGACGGCCCCGCAGGGCGTGCCCGCGGGCCGCTTCGATCATGTCGGGCGAGGCGTCGAGACCGGTCACGACGGCGTCCGGCCAGCGCTCGGCCAGGCTCGCGGTCAGCTCGCCCGAGCCGCAGCCGAGGTCGACGACGAGAGCGGGTCGCACCAGGTCGACCCGGGCGAGCAGGTCGGCGAAGGGCCGGCCGCGCTCGTCGCCGAAGACCCCGTACTGCGCGGGGTCCCAGGCGGGGTGCGCCTCTGCTTGTCTCGACATCAAGAGACATGATGCCGCGCCCATATCTTGATGTCAACAATCATGCGCGCGGGGGGACTTGAAGCCCTTGGTGAGAAAATTGTTCCCTGTTGCACCTGTTGCCTGGTTTGGCCTTTCGTGTTCGGATCGACAGTGTCCTGGCCGCGACCCACCACCACGAACGACCGCGAGAGAGCGACAGCGGAGGTACGGATGCGCAAGGAGACCCTGGAGAGCTTCGTCCTCGGGGACGTGCTCCGGTCGCAGGCGCGGGCACACCGGGCGGAGACCTTCCTGAAGTTCCGGGAAGGCGAGCTCACCTACGGCGAGGTGGACTCGATGTCCGACCGGATGGCCCGCGGGCTGGCCGCAGCAGGCGTCGGACGCGGCGACCACGTCGGCGTGATGCTGCCCAACTGCCCCGACTTCGTCCACCTGATCTTCGCACTGGCCCGGCTGGGCGCCGTCGCCGTCCCGATCAACATCGAGTACCGCGGCGAGCTGCTCCGGCACGTGCTGGCCAGTTCCGACGCCGGCTGGCTGATCATCGACGGGCCGTACGCCGACCGGCTCCCGGACGTGGCGGACCGGCTGCCCGGCCTCGGCCGCGTCATCGTCCGGGCGGGCCGCTCGGACGGCGTCCCGCTGGACGGCCTGGGCAAGCCCGCCACGCCGCTGTCGGGCCTGCTGGCGCACGGCGACGACCCGGTCTCGTCCGGCGCCCGCTTCTCCGACCTCCAGTCGATCATGTACACGTCCGGCACCACGGGGCCGTCCAAGGGGGCGATGGTCCCGCACGCGCTCGCGCTGACCTGCGCGCTGGACTCGCTGGACTTCCTGGACCGCTGGGGCAAGACGATCTACTGCCCGCTCCCGCTGTTCCACGCCGCCGCGCTCTGGGACGGGATGCTGTCGGCGCTGCTCGGCGGCGGGTCCATCGCGATCGTCGAGCGGTTCAGCGCCTCCCGCTTCTGGGACGACGTGCGCCGCTTCGACGCCCAGGTGACGATGAGCGTGTTCTCGATGCTGCCGATCCTGCTCAACGCGCCCCCGTCCCCCAAGGACAAGGACCATCCGCTGGAGACGTTCTACATGGGCAAGTCCAACCTGGACGAGCCCCTGCGCGAGCGCTTCGGCGTCCGGGCCGTGGAGACCTACACCAGCACCGAGGCGGGCATCGCCACCGGCAGCCCGTACGGCGAATGGCGGCTCGGCTCATGCGGGCAGGCGCACGACGAGCGCTTCCAGGTGGCGGTGGTCGACGACCTCGACCGCGAGGTCGGCCCCGGGGAGCCGGGAGAGCTGGTGCTGCGGCCGAAGCAGCCGTTCGTGCTCACCACGGGGTATTACGGCGATTGGGAGGCGACAACCCGGTGTTTCCGGAACATGTGGTTTCACACCGGTGACCGGGTATGGCGGGATGACGAGGGCTACTACTTCTTCCTGGACCGGATGAAGGACGCCATCCGCCGCCGCGGTGAGAACATCTCGGCGTTCGACCTGGAGTGCGAGATCAACACCCATCCCTCGGTACTGGAGTGCGCGGCGTTCGGCGTGCCGTCCGAACTGGAGGACGAGGACATCAAGGTCTCGGTCGTCGTCCAGCCGGACACCGGCCTGGACCCGGGCGAGCTGATCGCGTTCTGCGAGGAGCGGCTGCCGCGGTCCATGGTCCCCCGCTACCTGGAGTTCGTGGCGGAGCTGCCGCGCACGCCCACCGACAAGGTCGCCAAGTACCGGCTGCGCGCGCAGGGCGACCACGGGATCACCCCGGCCACCTGGGACCGGACCGAGGAGGCCGAGTGAACTGGGAGGACACCGCCGAGGAGGCCGCGTTCCGGGCGGAGGCGCGGGCCTTCGTCCGCGACCGGTTCCCGTCCGGGTACCGGCCCGACACCGGGGCCGAGCACAGCCTGGAGCCCGAGGACGTCCTCGGCTACAACTGGCCCGCCGACCGGGTCGGCGACGACCCGGAGCGCCGGGAGGGGGCCCGCGCGTGGGCCGCGGCGCTCGCCGAGCGCGGCTGGATCGCGCCGCACTGGCCCGAGGAGTACGGCGGCGCCGGGCTGTCGGCGCTGGAGGAGTTCATCCTCCAGGAGGAGATGATGCGGGCCCGGGTGCCGATGGTGAACGGCATCGGCGCGTTCCTGCTCGGCCCGACCCTCCTCGTGCACGGCACCGAGGAGCAGAAGGCCGCCTACCTGCCGGGCATCGCGCGCGGCGAGACGACGTGGGCGCAGGGCTTCTCCGAACCCGGCTCCGGGTCGGACCTGGCCTCGCTGCGCACCCGCGCCGTCCGCGACGGCGACGTCTACGTGGTCGACGGCCAGAAGGTGTGGACGTCCCTCGGGCAGTACGCCGACAAGCTGTTCGTCCTCGTCCGGACCGATCCGGGCGCCGAGCCCGCGCACCGCGGCATCACGTTCCTGCTGGTCGACGCCGCCGCGCCCGGCGTGACCGTCCGTCCCATCACCGACCTGCGCGGCGACGCGCCGTTCTGCGAGATCTTCTTCGAGGGCGTGCGGGTGCCGGTGGCCGACCGGGTCGGCGAGGAGAACCGCGGCTGGTACGTCGCCATGACCGCGCTCGGGTTCGAGCGGGCCGGCATCGGCGCGACGATCAAGTACGAGCAGGCGCTGTCCGAGCTGGTCGGGTACCTGCGGTCGGCCGAGGGACGCGCGGTGGCCCGCACCGGCGCCGGGACGTCCCTGCGCCGGGAGATCGCCCGCCGCCACACCGAGGTCCGGGTGCTCTACAACCTGGCCCGCTACACCGTGTCGCGGCAGGCGTCGGGCGAGGAGCCGGGCTACGAGGCGTCGGTCAACCAGCTCTTCGGTGCCGAACTGCACCAGCGGCTGGCGCGCACCGGCGCCGCCGCGTTCGGACGGTCCGCCGCGCTCTGGGGGCGCGGCGACGCGCCGCTGAACGGCGTCTTCACCCACATGCGACTGGACTCGGTCGCCGCCACCTTCCTCGGCGGCACCTCCGAGATCCAGCGGAACGTCATCGCCACCCGGGGCCTGCACCTGCCCCGCCGCTGAGCGGCGGCCCCGGCCGCGCCCGACCGTCACCACCAACTGAGAGGAACGCCCATATGCCCGGGAACGCCTACGAGACCGTCGACCTTCAGATCGAGGAGCGGGTGGCCTGGCTGACCCTGAACCGTCCGGACAAGCTGAACGCGCTCACCCCCACGACGATGCGCGAGCTGCGGCAGATCTTCACCGACCTCGACGACGACGAGGACGTCTGCGTGGTGGTGCTGCGCGGGGCGGGCGAGCGCGCCTTCTGCGCCGGGATGGACCTCGGCTGGTCCGAGACGCTCACCAAGAGGGAGCGGATCGAGCAGGGCCGGCTGGGCGAGAAGACGTTCGCGATGATGGAGCGGCTGTCGATCCCCGTCATCGCGGCCGTGCACGGCTACGCCGTCGGCGGCGGGCTGGAGCTGGCGCTGGCCGCCGACTTCATCGTGGCCTCGGAGAACGCCAAGATGGGCCTGGTCGAGATCACCCTGTCGGCGCGCCCGCCGTACCGGCCGAAGATGACCGAGGACGGCGACCCCGACCAGCCCGAGTTCGGCGGCTCGGCGCCCGGCTGGGGCGGGGTGAAGCGGCTGCCCGAGCGGATCGGCAAGGCGCGCGCCAAGGAGCTGCTGTTCACCGGCGTCCGGCTCGACGCCGAACGAGCCCTGCGGATCGGGCTGGTCAACGACGTGTACCCGGCCGACGAGTTCGACAAGCGGGTCGGCGAGCTGGCCGAGCGGATCGCGGCGATGAACCGCTACAACCTGCGCCTGGTCAAGGAGCTGGTCGCCGGCGGCTACGACTGGATCGAGCCGCACCCGAGCTGACCGCGCCGAGCGAGAGAACAGGAGGAGGACCAGTGCGGATCTACCGGATCGACCATATCGGCCAGGTGGCGCCCAACCTCGAGCCACAGGTCGCGCTGCTGGAGCGGCTGTTCGGGTTCACACGGGTGCGGAGCTGGGACAGTCCCGCCGAGGGCTGCCGAGGCGCGCGGCTGGCCGTGCCCGGAAGCTGGGGGCAGGCGTGGGAGGTGCTGGCGCCGTCCGGCGACGACTCCCCCGTCCAGGCCTACCTCGACGACCACGGGGGCCGCGCCGGCCTGCACCACGTCGGCGCGGAGGTGCCCGACCTGGACGCCGTCCGCGCCGAGCTGGAGGGACGCGGCATCAAGCCGTCGAGCTCGGCGGACGGCGGCTGGATCGAGGCCTCGCTCTCGCCGCCCGAGCACGGGCCGGGCGTGCTGTTCCGGCTGCGCGGGCCCGGCGGCTCCGGGCTGTGCGGCGACGAGCCCGGCGCGGCCGTGCTCGGCGGCGCGGCGGACGCGGGCACCGGGCCGTCGCTCGGGATCGTCGCGCTCGACCACGTCTGCCAGGCGTTCCCCGACCGCGACGAGCTGGCCCGCTGGTACGCGGACCTGGCCGGGTTCGCGCACGTCTGGCGGACCCCGGACGACGAGCATCCCGACATGGCCGACCTGGTGATGAACATCCCCGGCTCGGCCATCTGCTGGGAGATCATCATGCCGCGCGGCGAGGACTCGTTCATCGAGCGGTTCTGGGACCGCAACGGCGCCGCCGCGCACCACGTCACGTTCGAGGTCGCCGACTGGGACCGCGCCATGGCGGCCTGCGCCCACCACGAGACGCCGACGTTCGGCGAGAACGAGGGCAGCACCGACGGCGCCGCCTGGCGCGACGCGTTCATCCATCCCAAGCACACCGGCGGCGTCCTCGTCCAGCTGTTCTGGGAGGAACGGCCCGGCGTGTGGGTCCGCTCCGACAAGATCCCGCCGACATGGACCTGACCCTCACCGAGGACCAGGAGCTGATCGCGTCCACCGCCCGCGAGCTCCTGGAGGCCCGGAAAGAGACGGCGGGCGCGCGGGCGGTGCGCGACGACCCGGCCGGATATTCGGCGGCGCTGTGGAAGGAGATGGTGGAGCTCGGTTGGACCGGGCTGCCCTTCGCCGAGGAGCACGGCGGGCTCGGCGCCGGGTACCTCGAGGCCTGCCTGGTGTTCGAGCAGCTCGGGTACGCGCTGGTGCCGAGCCCGCTGCTGACCACGGTGGCGTGCTGCGGCCTGCCGATCGCGCGGTTCGGGACCGCCGAGCAGCGGGAGCGGTGGCTCGGCGCCATCTCCCGCGGGCACGTGCTGGCGTGCGCCCCGCTCCCCTGGGACCGTCCGGGCGACGGGCCGGTCGCCACGGCGGACGGCGACGGGTTCCGGCTCGACGGCACCGCCCGGCTCGTCCCGTATGCGGGCGCCGCGGGCGACCTGCTGGTGGCGGCGTGGACGGACGGCGGAGGCGGCGGAGGCGGGGGCGGGGGCCGGAGCGACAGCAGCGGCGAGGCCAGGGCGTTCCTGGTGGACGCCACCGACCCCGGAGTGACGCTCCGTCCCACCGAGACGGTCGGCGCCGACCGCCCGCAGGACGTCGGGTTCGCGGACGTGCGGGTGCCCGCCGACCGGGTCGTCGGCACCGACGGCGCGGCTCCGGAGGCGATCTCCGCCTTCGGCGCCGCCGCGGTCTGCGCGGAGATGACCGGGGCGGCGCAGCGGGTCCTGGACATGACCGTCGAGTACGCCACCACGCGGGAGCAGTTCGGCACGTCGATCGGCACGTTCCAGGCGGTCCAGCACCACTGCGCCGACATGGCGATCGACGTGCTGGGCTCCCGGTTCATCGCCTACGAGGCGGTCTGGCGGCTGTCGGCGGGCTGGGAGGCGGTGCAGGAGGTGTCGATGGCCAAGGCGTGGGTGAGCGAGGCGTACCAGCGGGTGTGCGCGCTCGGCCACCAGGTGCACGGCGCGATCGGCTTCACCGAGGAGCACGACCTGCACCTGTTCACCCGGCACGCCATGACCTCGGCGCTGGCCTTCGGCGACGACGACATGCACCTCGAGCGCCTCGCCACCGGGCTGGGCCTCGACCTCCCGGACCGTGCCGGCGGCTGACCACACCTCCCGTGCCGGCGGCCGACCGGGCCGCCGGCACGGGCCCGGGCGCGGGCCTCCAGGCAGGGGCCTCCACGCACGGGCCTCCACGCACGGGCAGCCAGGCGCGGCGCCCGTGCCGGTTCACCCCTGCCCATGGGCGGGGCGAGCTGGCATGCTCTCGCGTACGGGTCTGCCGGCCCGCGAGCAGCACCGCACCAGGAGGCTTGGATGAGCGCCAACGGCCGTTCCGGCGAGGACACCGTCGACCCCGCGGACGCCGGGGCGTCCGATCTCGTCGCCCGTGCCCGGCGGCACGCCCTCGGCGACCTCCTGCGCCGCACCGCGCTCCGGTACCCGGACCGGATCGCCGTGGTGGACGGGACGCGGCGGGCCACGTACGCCGAGTTCGACGCGGGCGTGAACCGGGCCGCCCGCGCGCTCGCGGCCCGCGGCCTCGCCAAGGGCGACCGGCTGGCGCTGCTCTCGCACAACTGCTGGGAGTACGCGGTGCTGGTCTTCGCCACAGCGCGGCTCGGCGCGGTCCTCGTGCCGGTGAACTTCATGCTCGGCGCGGAGGAGATCGCCTTCATCCTGACGCACTCCGGCGCGGCCGGCATGATCGCCGAGGACGCGCTGGTCCCGGTCGCGGACGCGGCCCTGGCCGCCGCCGGGGTGACGGGCGGCGTGCGCGGCGGCATCGGCGGTGACCGGGGCGTCGCCGGGACCGGCTGGGAGGACGTGGCGGGCTGGATCGACGGGCCCGGCGACGCCACCGAGCCGGACGTGCTGGTCGGCGACGACGACCCGCTGCGGCTGATGTACACCTCCGGCACCGAGTCGCGGCCGAAGGGCGTCATGCTGTCCAGCCGCTCGCTGATCGCGCAGTACGTGAGCTGCGTGGTCGACGGCGAGATGAGCGCCGACGACATCGAGGTCCACTCACTGCCGATGTACCACTGCGCACAGCTCGACTGCTTCTTCTCCGTCGACGTGTACCTGGGCGCGACGAGCATCCTGCTGCCGCAGCCCGACCCCGCCCTCCTGCTGGAGACGATCGAGCGCGAGCGGGCCAGCAAGCTGTTCGCGCCGCCGACGGTGTGGATCTCGCTGCTGCGGCACCCCGACTTCGGCACCCGCGACCTGTCGTCCCTGCGCAAGGGCTACTACGGCGCGTCCGCGATGCCGGTGGAGGTCCTCGGCGAGATCCGGCGCCGGCTGCCGGACGTGCGGCTGTGGAACTTCTACGGGCAGACCGAGATGTCGCCGCTGGCCACGATCCTCGGCCCGGACGAGCAGCTCTCGCACGCGGGCTCGGCCGGACGGGCCTCGCTCAACGTCGAGACCCGGGTCGTGGACCCCGCTGGCCGGCCGCTGCCGCCCGGTGAGGTCGGCGAGATCGTGCACCGCAGCCCGCACGCCGCGCTCGGCTACCACAACGACCCGGAGCGGACCGCCGAGGCGTTCGCGGACGGCTGGTTCCACTCCGGCGACCTCGGGATCCTGTCCGCCGACGGCCATCTGTCGGTGGTCGACCGGAAGAAGGACATGATCAAGACCGGTGGCGAGAACGTCGCCAGCCGCGAGGTCGAGGAATGCCTGCACGGCCTCGACGGCGTCGCCGAGGTCGCGGTGTTCGGCCTCCCCCACCCGCGCTGGATCGAGGCCGTCACCGCGGTGGTCGTGCCCAGGGACGGCGCGGACCTCACCCCCGAGCGAGTCCTCGCGCACGCGCGCGAGCACCTGGCCGGGTTCAAGCGGCCCAAGCACGTGGTGCTCGCGGACGCGCTGCCGAAGAACCCGAGCGGCAAGATCCTCAAGCGGGACCTCCGCGAGCGGTACGCCGGCCTCGCCGCCCCCGATCCGGGCTCCGCCGCCGCGTCCATCCCCGCGTCCGCACCCGTCCCCGCGGCCGTGTCCGACGGCGACGACGCCTGACTCTCTCGAGATCAAGACAGGTAGGCTGTCCACTATGCAGGATGAGGTCGACAGGCTGGTCCATGCCTGGAACACCGAGCGTCCGGATCTCGACGTCCAGCCGCTGCACGTCCTCAGCCGGGTCTCCCGCCTGGCCCGCCATCTCGACCGCGCGCGCCGCGCCGTCTTCGTCGCCCACGACCTGGAGCCCTGGGAGTTCGACGTGCTGACCGCGCTGCGCCGCGCGGGACGTCCCTACCGACTCAGCCCGGGCCGGCTGCTGCGCGCGACCCTGGTCACCTCCGGCACCATGACCAACCGGATCGACCGGCTCGCCGCCGCCGGTCTGGTCGAGCGGCACCCCGATCCCGCCGACAAGCGCGGCGTCCAGGTCAGCCTCACGAAGGCGGGCCTGACCAGGGTGGACGCCGCGTTCGCCGATCTACTCTCCCGCGAACACGCCATCCTCGACGGCCTCAGCCCCGGCGAGAGCGACGCGCTCGCCGGACTCCTGCGCACCCTGCTCATCCCGTTCGACAGCGGCACCGAGGCTGGCCACACCCCCTGACCCCCGAGCCCCCGTCCAAGGGCCAGGGCGGGTCGCCGGTGGTCAGGAGGATCCGCGGGTCAGCCCACGTCCTCGGCGAGCATCAGCCACTCCTCCTCGACCTGCTCGGCCTCGGACTGGATCTCCTTGAGGCGCGCGTCCAGCTCCTGGAGCCGGGCGTAGTCGGTGGCGGCGGCGGCGAGCTGCTCGTGCAGCCCGGCCTCCTGCTCGGCGAGCTTGCCGAGGCGGCGTTCGAGCCGGTCAAGTTCCTTGCGGGCCTTCCAGTCCTGCCCGCCCGCGGCCTTGCCGGCGGGCTTAGCACCGGACGCACCGCCGGGCTTGGCGGCCGGCTGGGCGGCGGTGCCCGCCTGCGCCGGAGATCCGGCGGCGGCACGGCGGTCGAGGTACTCCTCGACGCCGCCGGGGAGCATCGCGACGCGGCCGTCCCCGAGGAGGGCGACGACATGGTCGGTGATCCGCTCCAGGAACCAGCGGTCGTGGCTGACCACGACCAGGGTGCCGGGCCAGCCGTCGAGCAGGTCCTCGACCTCGGTGAGCGTCTCGATGTCGAGGTCGTTGGTGGGCTCGTCCAGCAGCAGCACGTTCGGCTCAGCCATGAGCAGCCGCAGGATCTGGAGGCGGCGCCGCTCGCCGCCGGACAGATCGCCGATCGGGGTCCACTGCCGGTCGCCCACGAAGCCGAGGCGCTCCAGGAGCTGGCCCGCGGTCCAGTCGCGCTTGCCGACGGTGATCCGGCGCTTGATCTCCTCGACCGACTCCAGCACCCGGCGGGACGGGTCGAGCTCCTCCAGGTTCTGCGACAGGTGCGCGAGCTGGACGGTCTTACCGCGGACGACCTTGCCCGCCGACGGGGTGACGGCGCCGTCGAGCAGGCGCAGCAGCGTGCTCTTCCCGCTGCCGTTGACGCCCACCAGCCCGATCCGGTCCCCCGGCCCGAGCCGCCAGGTCAGGTGCTCGAACAGGTCGCGGTCGCCGACCCGGACCCGGACGTCCTCGATGTCGTAGACCGTCTTGCCGAGACGGGCGGTGGCGAAGCGGGTGAGCTCCATCGAGTCGCGCGCCGGCGGCTCGTCGGCGATCAGCGCCTGCGCCGCGTCCACCCGGAACTTCGGCTTGGACGTGCGGGCCTTGGCGCCGCGGCGCAGCCAGGCCAGCTCCTTGCGGAGCAGGTTCTGCCGCTTGGCCTCGGTGGCGGTGCTGATCCGCGCGCGTTCGGCCTTGGCCAGCACGTACGCGGAGTAGCCGCCCTCGTAGCGCTCGACCCGGCCGTCGACGACCTCCCAGGTGCGGTCGGTGACCTCGTCCAGGAACCAGCGGTCGTGCGTGACCACCAGCAGCGCGACCTTGCGGTTCTTCAGGTGGCCGGCCAGCCAGGCGATCGCCTCGATGTCGAGGTGGTTGGTGGGCTCGTCCAGGATCAGCAGATCGGACTCGGGCACCAGCAGCCGGGCGAGCGCGACGCGGCGCCGCTCGCCGCCGGACATCCCGGCGAGGGGCGCGTCAAGGTCGAGCCCGGTGAGCAGCCCGCCGAGGATGTCGCGGACGCGCGTGTCGCCGGCCCACTCGTGCTCGGCCCGGTCGCCGAGGACGACCCCGCGGACCGTCGCGCCCTCGGCGAACTCGTCCCGCTGGGTCAGGTAGGCGAGCCGCACACCGCGGGCATGGGTCACCCGGCCGCCGTCCGGCTCGGCCACCTTGGCGAGGATGGAGACCAGGGTGCTCTTGCCGCCGCCGTTGCGGCCGACGACGCCGACCCGGTCGGCGTCGTCCAGCCCGAGGGAGACGGCGTCGAGCAGCGGCTTGGGCCCGTAGGACTTGGTGACGTTCTCAAGGTTGATCAGATTCACGACAGCATCAAGGCTAGTGCCAACGGGCGACCGGATGGACGCGCGGGCCCCCGGCCCCCCACCACCCAGGCCCCTGACGCCTCACCCTCCACCGGCGTCCGTTAGCCCAACGAGGGGCCCCTGGACGCGTGAGATTCGAGGGCATGTGTGCGTACTTGTGCACACTCGCCCCCATCCCCAGATCAGAGGCAGGGAACGTCAGGAGCCAGGAGGCTTGGGCGAATCATCAGGACCCGCCTGCGGGGGCCGGTCAGGCCGCACGGGCTGCGGAGGCTCCGGGAGCTGTCCGGGGTACGAGGGCCGGCCGGGGATGCCGGGTTGCGTGGGCTGATCCAGGTACGGGGACTGCTCGGAGTACGGGGCCTGGCCCTGCTGCGGCCCCTGCATGGGGAGGGGGGCCTGCCCCGGGTACGGGGGCTGTCCGGGGTACGGCGGGTGCCAGCCGGGCCGGCCGGGCTGGATGCCGCGGTTCTTCCCGCCGGTCAGGATGGCCACGATGATCAGCCCGAACAGGAGGCACGGCAGGCCGATCAGCACCAGCAGGATGAGAATCACTAAGCCCGCCATGAGATGGCCTCCGGAGGTCGAGGGGTGGGCGCGATGTCCGGCCCCTGCGGGTAGGCCGTCCCGTCAAACGACCGTAGCGCCGGAAACCGGGCCTGACGAGCGCACCACCGAACCCGCGAGGCCGGTGGCGAGCAGCGCCTCCGACAGCTCGCCGGCATGGTCGTCGCTCTCGGCCAGGAACGCGCAGGTGGGTCCCGACCCCGACACGACGGCGCCGATCGCGCCGAGATCGCGTCCGGCCGTGAGCGTCCGGCGCAGCGACGGCCGCAGCGCGAGCGCGGCCGGCTGGAGATCGTTGACGAGCGCGGCGCCGAGGGACTTGGCATCGCCGGTGGCGAGGGCCGCGATCAGCTCCTCGGAGACCTCCGGCCAGGGCGCCTGCTCGCCCCCGGCCGCGCGGATCCGGTCGCACTCGGCGTAGACCGCCGGGGTCGACAGGCCGCCGTCGGCGGTCGCGAAGACCCAGTGGAAGGTGCCCCGGGTGAGCACCGGGCTGAGCCGCTCGCCCCGCCCGACGCCGATCGCCGTCCCGCCGAGGACCGAGAACGGGACGTCGCTGCCGAGCTCGGCGCCGAGCTCGATCAGGTCGTCCCGGCTGAGCCTGGGCTCCCCCGGGTCGTCCCACAGGCGGGCGCACGCCACCAGGGCGGCGGCGGCGTCGGCGCTGCCGCCCGCCATGCCGCCCGCGACCGGGATGGCCTTGCGGATCCGCAGCCGTACCAGCGGCTCGACGCCGAGCCGGGCCGCGACGAGCCGGGCCGCGCGGACGGCGAGGTTGTCGCCGTTCACCGGCACCTCGCCGATCGCCACCTGGGCGTCCGGGGCGGCCTCGACGCTCACCTCCAGCCGCCCGGCGGGCTCGGCCGTCACCTCGTCGAAGAGGGACACGGCGTGGAAGACGCTGAGCAGGTCGTGGTACCCGTCCTCGCGGAGCGGCCCGACGCCGAGCTGGAGGTTGACCTTCGCGGCGGCGCGTGCAATCACTGCGGTCACGGCACCAGAGCGTACGGGATCAGCCGCCACCGGTGACCGGGAGGTTGCGCGGGTTGAAGTACGGAGTGGTGGCGATCTCGCGGAGCGCGGAGACGGCCTGCTTGTCGCCCGCCACCGAGAACATCCGGCGCTTGTCCCTGGCGTCCTCGGCCTGCTCGTCGGAGTTGAAGTAGACCACCGCCTTGACCTGCGGGTCCTGGAGGGTCTGCGCGGCCTTGCGGAGCCACTCCGCGCGCCGTCCGGCGTAGGACTCGGGCACCCCGAACTCTGCGATCATGACCGGTTTCGGCCGTTCCCTGGCCCACTCGGTGAACAGCTTCAGCGACTCCGACAGGTCCCGGTAGTCGTAGTCGCCGCCCGGCTGGGCGTCCGCGCAGATCCAGTCGACCTGGTCGTCGCCGGGGTAGTACGCGGGGGCGTTGCGGGAGCCGAAGCCGCGGGCCGTGGGGCACCACACCCAGGCCACGTTGTCGACCTTCTCGGCCTTGAAGATGCCGCGCAGCCGCTTCCACGCCGCGATGAAGTCGGCGGACGAGTGGATCTTCTGGTCCTGGAGACCGGGCTTGTCCATGTCGCGCTGCCAGCGCAGGAAGACCGGCTTGCCGGTGGCCTTGATCGCCCGCGCGCGGGCCTTGATCAGCGCGTCGTGCTTCCCCCGGATGATCTCCTTGGTGTCGGCACCGGCCCAGGTCAGCAGCAGGTAGCGGTTCCCGGCCAGGACCGCGGCGTCGCCCTCGGTCGGGAACTCCGACTTCCAGCCCCGGTAGCTCTGCACGATGTCGAGCTGCCGTCCGAGCTCATGCTCGAACCCGCCCACCGCCCCCGGGACCGGCCTGCCCTTCGCCCCGCCGGACGGCGCGCCCGAAGGCGCGCCGGAACCACCCGCGGACGTCTCCGCACGCGGCTTCCCGCTCGCTCGGCCGGACGTGGCGCCGGCCGAGTCGGGCGGCACCCAGGCGCCGAAGTAGGCGCCCTGCTTGGGCGGTGTGGGGGCCACGCCCGCCCGCGCGGTGGTCGTGATCTTCGGTGTGGCGCCCGCGCCGCTACCGCAGCCGCCCGCCGCGACCGCCATCACGGCCAGTGCCGCCACGGGAAGTGCCACGACGGCCACCCCCGTCCGCGAACGCCCCATCACCATGATCCTCCGCCTCGTTCCCGTCCAGTGCGCCCCCAGGACGATACTGGGCAACCCGCGCAAAGGAGGTCACGTCCAGCGCTTCTCCCCGAGCTTGTGGATCAACGTCCGCGGCGCGCAGGGCGCGCTCGGCTCCGGCCGGGGACCCGGCCCAGCCCGCCAGCGCCGCACGCAGCGTCTTGCGGCGCTGCGCGAAGGCCGCGTCGATCACGGCGAACACCTCCGCGCGGGACGCGGTGGTCTCGGGCTGCTCTCCCCGGGTGAATGAGACCAGACCGGAATCGACATTCGGGGCAGGCCAGAACACGGCGCGGCCGACCGGTCCGGCCCTGCGCGCGGACCCGTACCAGGCGAGCTTCACCGACGGCACCCCGTAGACCTTGCTGCCGGGCGGCGCCACCATCCGGTCGGCGACCTCCGCCTGCACCATGACCAGCGCGCGCCGCAGCGACGGCATCGTGGCAAGAAGCTGCAACACGACCGGCACCGCGACGTTGTACGGCAGGTTGGCGACCAGCGCGGTCGGCTCGGGCCCCGGGAGCGGACCGGCGATCCGCAGCGCGTCGGCCCGGACGACCTCCAGCCGTCCGGCCAGCTCCGGCTCGCGCGCCGCCACCGTCACCGGCAGCGCCGCCGCCAGCGCCGCGTCGATCTCGACCGCGACGACCGCGCGCACCTCCGGGAGCAGCGCCAACGTCAGCGACCCGAGCCCCGGCCCCACCTCGATGACGACGTCACCGGGGTCCAGATCGGCCGCCCGGACGATCCTGCGGACCGTGTTGGCGTCGATGACGAAATTCTGCCCGAGTGTCTTGGTCGGCCGGATGCCGAGCCGCTCCGCGAGCTCGCGAACGTCGGCCGGGCCGAGCAAACCGTGTCTGTCCCCCACGGTTCCAGTCTGTCAGGTCCACAGAACGGGTAAAGGAGAGCAGGTCAGGAGAACAGGAACTTCCCGCAGTTGGGCCACTGCCCCTGCCAGCGCCCGTTCACCTTGTTGTAGAGGAGCTGCGCCCGGTAGGTCTGCTCGCCCGCGCTGGCGTCGGACGGCCTGCCGCTGCCGCCGACCGAGGCCCAGGACGGCATCGAGAACTGGTAGAGCCCGTAGTACCCGGCGCTGTTGACGGCCTTCGGATTGTTGTGCGACTCACAGTTGGCCAGGCCCGGCCAGTTGAGCCGGGCCGCCGACCCGCCGCCGCCCGACTGCGGCCCCACCGCCAGGATCCGCGCCACCGGCTTCCGCTTGACCTGCTCCGACAGCACGATCGTGACCTTCTTGCCGCGCCGCTTGGCATAGGCCGTCTGGACGATCTTGATGCCGTCCTTGCCCTTGCGCAGCTCCTTCTCACTCCACGGCGGCACCTTGGAGCTCTTCTTCTTGACCGTCGGAGCGGGCGTCCGCACCTTCTTGGTGACCGGGGCCGACAGCAGCCGCACCACCTTGATCAGCTCACCCGACGGCGCGGTGCGCGCGGGCTTGACCAGGTCGTGCTTCCCGAGCTTCACCTTCGCCTGCTCGAGGACCTCCTGGACGGTGGTGCCCGTGGTCATCGCCTCGGTGCGCTTCTTGTCGACGACGATGACCACCTTGCGCGGCGCCGGCGCGCTGGTCCGCGGAGCGTCCGCGACGGGGGCGGTGCCCTGCGGCTTCGCCGCGCCGCCACCGCCTCCTCCGCCGCAGCCGGCCGCCAGCAGCGCCGCGGCGAGCGGCAAGGCGAGGGTCGTGAGGGGTCGGCGCACCATGTCCTCCTGGGCCGGCCGGGCGCGGGGGAATGCCCGGTTAACCTGCCAGACAATAAAGCCAGGCACCCCTCGCCCGCCACTGCACCACCGAAGTCCACATGGACCACCGACGCGTTCCATGACCGCGCCCGGTCAGCAACACCATGAACCGGCCGCTCAGTGAGAGAACCGGAATCCCCCAGAGTGGCGCCCGCGCTTTAGGCCGAGCCTCCGCCTGCATCTTCGCCATCGAGGGCGGAATTTTCCTCTCACTGCGGTCTTTCAAGTGTCGATTGGTCGCCACTATGGACGGCGACTTACCCCTTACCCATATCGACATGAGAAGACCCGACTGGGCCGTCGACTGAGACTCGACTGCGGGCGGTGCGCATCTTCGGGTCAGCGCCGGCCGGGGTCACTTGGCTGGGGTTGCCGCGACCGCAGGGGAAGCACAACCGTCCATCCGGTTCACCCACATCTGATCCGACAAAACACCCTCACCTCGTGACGAGCGTCGGACAATCGAGGTATGCGAGGCAATAGTGCACGGTAGCGAGAAACATTGAGGTGATCTAGCAATGGTCGCCGACATCACCGTACAAGTTGGGAGTCCGGAACCGGCTACGGGATCTGACCGACACCGCGCTGGTGGAGATGGCCGCGGCAGCGCGGGGGCAGGTGTCCTGATCCGGGCCCGCGGACTCGCCGCGGTCGCTCAGGTGCTGGGGTTCCTGGGCTGACGATGTAACCACGGGGCCGGTGCCGGACCTATAGAGACGAACGCAGAAACGATCTCGGGTTGGAGCTCTATTGGCGCGATCTCGTGGGTGATGAAGCCGATCGGTTCACGGCGTTGTTCCGGCGGCATCACGGGCAGGTGCTGGCATACGTGCTCCGCCGGACGGGCGAGGCGCAGGCGGAGGACGTGGTGGCAGAGACATTCACGGCAGCGTGGCGCCACATCGACCGCCTGCCGAATGATCCCCTCCCCTGGCTCTACCGGACGGCGCGCAACCGCCTGAGCAACGACCGCCGGTCGGTGCGTCGCCGGGAACGCCTGGCGGACCGCCTGGCAGCGCACCACCGGGCCGAGCCCGACCACGCGCCGGGCGTGGTCGAGGAGGTACGGCTGAGGGCCGCGCTGTGGCGGCTGCCACCGGGAGAGCGCGAGGCACTGATGCTGATCGGCTGGGAGGGACTGGACCATCGCACGGCCGCGTACGTGGCCGGGTGTTCGGCCTCGGCCTTCAAAGTACGCGTGCACCGCGCCCGCAAGCGGCTGGCCGGTCTGCTCGCCAACGACAACACGCCCGTGGGGAGGGCCACCCGATGAACGACCTGGACGCCCTGCTGGCCGCCGCCAACCCGGTGGCCGCCGCCGACCTGCCCCACGGCCCGCGGCAGGAGGCGCTGCTGCGGAGCATCATCGACGAACCGGCCCGCCCGTCTCCTGCGCGAATCCGCACCCGGCTCCGGTGGACGCTTCCGGCCATCGCCGCGGCGATGGCCATCACGGCGGTGCTGTGGCACGTACTGGTGCCCCAGAGCATCCCCGAACAGCGATACGTCACTTCCGGGCCCGCGCACAGGGTTCTGCTGGTGGCGGCCGAGCGCGCCGACCAGACCGGGACCAAGCGGTTCTGGCACGACAAAGGCGAGGTCGGTCAGCTCCTCCGCCGTGACCACGATGGACACCGGTACACGCTGCTGGTCACCTTTCCCACCGAGACCTGGGTCCCGCGCGACCCGATCGACGGCGACAGCGTGCACGCCTCAGACCTTGGAAAGGTACGGATCCAGCCGGTCAGCGCGGCCGACGCCGAGGCGTACCGCAAGGACGGCTCGCCCGGACCGGACGAGAACCCCCGCGCCGGCATCACCGTCCCGGATCCGCCGGACGGCCCGGACCTGGCCGGCGACAGGATCTTCGAGGGGGATCGCGCACGCCTGCCCGCAGATCCGGCCGAGCTCAGGATGACGATGCTGACCTGGATCCGCGACCATGGCGGTCTGCCGGCGCATCCCGACGCGTGGTTGTTCCGCGAGGCCACCAAGCTGCTCGACTCCCCGGGGCGGACTCCGTCCCCGACGGTACGCGGCGCGCTGTACCGCATGCTCGCCGGTCTGCCCGGCGTCCGGAACCTGGGCACGGTCCGTGACCCGCTCGGCCGGCCCTCGGTCGGTGTCGTCCTGCGCGAGCGCACCCCCGCGCTCGGCACCATCGACTGGCAGTTCCTGTTCAGCCCGTCCAGCGACTTCGTGATGGCCACCCGCGCCGTCGTCGTGCGGCCGGGCGCCACGAACCGCGAGCTTCCCGCGGGCGCCACGCAGTACCTCACCGTGAAGCAGACCGCCGGCTGGACCGACCGGCCCCCGAAGCACCGGCTGCCGGGCGCGCGGCGTTGACCGAGCCGTGGATCGCACTGTCCGGGCGGTGCGGCCGGGCATAATGCGACGATGCATCCCGGAGAGCCACAGACGCCACAGTGGGCCTTGCTGGTCGAGGAGATGAAGAGCCGGAACGCCGCCTGGTACGTGTCCCTGGTGCAGCCGGTCGGTCACGATCTCGCCCAGGCTCGGGCGGCGGCCCGGCACCTCGCACTCACCCACCGGCCCCGGCTGGGCGGATCCAAGAAGCAGCGCGACGTCTTCCAGGTGGGAGAGGACGTCTGGATCATCGCCTACTCGGGGTCGATCCTGGTCGCCGGCTCGGCCTACTTCAAGGTGAGCGTCGTCCGGCACGTGGCGTCCGAGCCCGGGTAGCCGGTCGGGCGCGTCCGGTGTCGGGTCACCAGGGGCCGAAGGTGCGCTCCCCGGTGGCGGCGATGGCGGTGCACAGGTCGGCCAGGTCGACCTGTTTGACCTCGGCCATCAGGCGGAGGGTGTGCGGGATCAGGTAGGAGGCGTTGGGCTTGCCCCGGTTGGGGACGGGGGCGAGGAAGGGGGCGTCGGTCTCGACCAGGATCTGGTCGAGCGGGGCCACCTCGAGGGCGTCGCGGAGCGGCTGGGCGTTCTTGAAGGTGACGTTGCCGGCGAAGCTCATCACGTAACCGCGGTCGGCGCAGACGCGGGCCATCCCGGCGTCGCCGGAGAAGCAGTGGAAGACGACCCGGTCGGGGGCGCCCTCCTCGGCGAGGACGCGCAGCACGTCGTCGTGGGCCTCGCGGTCGTGGATGACCAGGGCCTTGCCGGTGCGCTTGGCGATGTCGATGTGGCCGCGGAACGAGCGGTGCTGGTCGGCCTTGGGCGCCCAGTCGCGGTAGTAGTCCAGGCCGGTCTCGCCCACGGCGCGGACCTTGGGCAGGGCGGCGAGGTCGGCGATGTCGTCGAGGACCGCGTCGGTGATGCCGGTGGTGTCGTTGGGGTGCATCGCGACGGCGGCGTAGACCGCGTCGAACTCCTCGGCCAGTTCGGTGCCGAGGCGGGAGGTCGGCAGGTCGACGCCGATCGTGACGACGCGGGTGATGCCGACCGCCTTCGCGGACGCGAGCTGCTCCGACACCGGGACCTCGACCAGGTCGAGGTGGCAGTGACTGTCGAAGACGTCGACGGGCAGCCGTTCGGGCAGCGGCGGGAACGCCTTGCCCGCCATGCCGTCCTCGGTCACGGCTGCTCCAGCCGGGCCAGCTCGTCGTCGGCGACGGACGGGTCGAGCTTGGTGAACAGCGGCGTCGGCTTGGCGAGCGGGACGCCGGGCTTGATCGGGGTGGACTCCCAGCGGGCCGCGGTGGCGTAGTCGCCGGTGAGGATCGGGTAGTCGGGGCCGCCCTCCTCGGAAACGATCTCCAAGCGCGGCATCCCGCTCCACTCGCCCTCGCCGCCCAGGAGCTCGTACACCTTCTGGGACGAGTTGGGCAGGAACGGGGTGAGCAGCGACTTGGCGTCGTCCACTACCTGAAGGGCGGTGTGGAGGATCGACTGGACCCGGTCGGGGTCGTCCTTGAGCTTCCAGGGCGCCTGGTCGGACAGGTACTTGTTGGCGTCGCGGACGACGTCGAGGGCCTCGGTGATCGCGTTCTTGAAGCGGGACCGCTCCAGCTCGGCGCCGACGGCCCCGAACGCCTTCTGGCTGCGGTGCATGAGCGCGCGGTCGGCGTCGGTGAGGTCGCCGGCCTCGGGGATGGCGCCGTAGTTCTTGGCGGCCATGTTGACCGAGCGGTTGACCAGGTTGCCCCAGGCGGCCACCAGCTCGTCGTTGTTGCGGCGGACGAACTCCGACCAGGTGAAGTCGGTGTCCTGGTTCTCCGGGCCGGCGACCGCGACGTAGTAGCGCAGCGCGTCGACGTCGTAGCGGTCGAGGAAGTCCTTGACGTAGATCACGACCTGGCGGGACGAGGAGAACTTCTTGCCCTCCATCGTCAGGAACTCCGAGGAGACGACCTCGGTGGGCACGTTCAGCCCGCCGAGGGAGCCGGGCTGCCCGCCCCGGTCGCCCTGGCCGTTGTAGCCGAGCAGCATCGCCGGCCAGATCTCGGCGTGGAAGACGATGTTGTCCTTGCCCATGAAGTAGTACGACAGCGCCTCGGGGTCCTGCCACCAGGCGCGCCACGCCTCGGGGTCGCCGGAGCGGCGGGCCCACTCGACGGAGGCGGAGAAGTAGCCGACGACGGCGTCGAACCAGACGTACAGCTTCTTGGCGGCGTTGTCGCGCCAGCCGTCCAGCGGGATCGGCACGCCCCAGTCGAGGTCGCGGCTGATCGCGCGGGGCTGCATGTCGCCCAGCAGGTTGAGCGCGAACTTCAGCACGTTGGGCCGCCACTGGCCCTGCTTGCCGCGCAGGTAGCGGCCGAGGACCTCGGTGAACGCGGGCAGGTCGAGCATGAAGTGCTCGGTCTCCACGAACTTGGGCGTCTCGCCGTTGATCCGGCTGACCGGGTTGATCAGCTCGATCGGGTCGAGCTGGTTGCCGCAGTTGTCGCACTGGTCGCCGCGGGCGCCGTCGTAGCCGCAGATCGGGCAGGTGCCCTCGATGTAGCGGTCGGGCAGGGTGCGGCCGGTGGACGGGGAGATCGCGCCCATCGTGGTCTTGGGGAAGATGTACCCGTTGTCGTACAGGCCCTTGAACAGCTCCTGGACGATCGCGTAGTGGTTGCCGGTCGTGCTGCGGGTGAACAGGTCGTAGGACATGCCGAGCCCAAGCAGGTCTTCGGCGATCACCCGGTTGTAGCGGTCGGCCAGCGCGCGGGCGGTGACGCCCTCCTTGTCGGCCTGCACCTGGATCGGGGTGCCGTGCTCGTCGGTGCCGCTGACCATCAGGACCTGGTTGCCCGCCATCCGCTGGTACCGGCTGAACATGTCGGCGGGCAGCGCGAACCCGGAGACGTGGCCGATGTGGCGGGGCCCGTTGGCGTACGGCCAGGCGGGTGCGGTCAGGATGTGTCGGCTGGGCGAGGACATGGCCCAAGCCTAGCCGCGTCCACGGCGCGGGCAGCACCAATGGCGAGCCTGGCGGGCGGGCTCCCTGGAAGGTTGCTGGAGATCGGGGACAGGGCTCATCGGCGGCTCGGCGACGCGAGTAGCCTGGTCCGATCCCCCTCAGCGTCGCCGGCCCGGCTGGGCACGGCGGCCCGGGGGATTCCACCAGGCACTCCAGCGAAGGCTGAAACCAGGCATGGCCCAGTCCACGGCCCCCGAGCGGGCCGTCAAGGAAACCCTCCCTGCGGCGCGGCGGAGCCGGTGGCTCGGGACGCGCGGGCCCCGGCGGGTGGTGTGGCTGTCGGCGCTGGTGGCGGCGTGCACGGTGCTGGCGCAGTGGGTGGTCATGACGCCGCCGCTGTACTTCGACCCGTACTACGTGTGGCTCGGGGCCCGCGACTGGCCGGACGTGCCGCTGGCGGCGTGGCCGTTCAACGAGGTTCCGCACCAGGTCACGCGGATCGGGCTGGTGCTGCCGGCGCGGCTGGTGCAGGAGGTCCTCGGCGCGGGCCAGGCGTCCTACTTCGTGATCGCGGCGGCCGGCGGCTGCCTGTTCTTCGTCGGCTGCTACCTGGTCGTCCGGTCCCTGTTCGGGGACGTGGCGGGGGTGGCGGCGGCGCTGCTGCTGCTGGTGCACCCGTTCTTCACCCTGACCAACCCCTTCGGCCACGAGATCACCTGGTCGATGGGGGTGATGCTGCCGGACATGCCGGGCGCCGGGCTGTTCGCGTTCGGGATGGCGGCGCTGATCGTGGCGAGCCGCCGGGCCGGACGGGTCCAGACGCGGTGGCTGCTGGCGGCGGGGGTGCTGCTCGGGTCCTCGTTCCTGGTCCGGGAGTTCCTGGCGTTCCTCTTCCTGGCGATTCCGGCCTATCTGGCGCTGCTGCGGATCCCGTGGCGCAAGAACGTGATCGTCGGGGCGCCGATGGTGGCGGTGCTGGCGGCCAACCTGATCCACAACGCGGTCGTGTGGGGCGACCCGCTGGCCGGGCTGCTGTCCGCGGCCGAGCACGGCGGCCAGTCCCGCGACTACGTGACGCGCGATCTGGCGCTGCGCTCGTTCCTGCGGGCGATGCACGACTGGCACCCGCTCGGGACGATCTTCACGGTGGCGCTGGCGCTGACCGCGGTGGGCTGGCTGGTCACCCGCGACCGGCGGCTCGCGCTGTGCCTGGTGTGGTTCCTGATGCTGGCGGTACCGCTGACCGTGCTGTCGGGGGTGCTCGACCCCAACGACATCTCGCTGCGGGCGTGGCTGCCGCGCTACTGGTTCGCGGTGTTCCCGCCGCTGCTGGCGGGCGGTTTCGGCTCGGTGGCGCTGATGGCGCGGAGGCTGCCCGCCGGGTTCGTGGCGCGGTTCCGCGTCCGGACGGTCGTGGCGCCCCTCCTGGCGGTCGCCCTGGGTGGGACGTACGTGGTGGCGGCGGTGCGGGCCGTCCCCGATCTGCCGCGCGACACGGCGTGGAGCGAGCTGCGGGTCTGGCTGAAGGGGCCGGGACGGGACGTCCGGCTGATCTGCGCCGACCGGCGGCTCGCCCAGACGCTGACGTTCTACACCCGTTCGGTGTGGGGCGACCCGGTGTGGCGGGGCGAGGTCAAGGACTTCCGGCACGATCTCGGCTCGGTGCCGCCGGAGGCGCAGGTGGGGCCGATGCTCTACACCCGCTGGCGCGGCCAGGAGTCGCAGATCGGTGGCGGCTGGCGGCCCGACCCGAACGCCGGCTGGCGGCTGATGTGGCGTTCCTCGGACGGCGTCCTGCAAATGTGGAACCCGCCGCCCGCCGAGCACTGAGCGAGGCGGCGGCCCGGCCGGGCAGGCAGGCGGGTCGGCAGGTCAGCGGGTCAGCGGGTCAGCGGGTCCAGGCGACCCAGTCGCCCTGGATGGTCCGGCGGGTGTCGGCGACCTTCCAGCCCGCGGGGGCGCCGCCCCGCCAGGTCTGCTCCGGGGGGACGTCCTTGGGCCACGAGAGGATCACCAGGTCGGCCTTGGCGGGCGGGGCGTGGTAGCGGGCGTCGAAGACCTCGGCGTCGCTCCACCAGGCCCAGTAGTAGTGCGACAGCCGGACCGGCCACGGGATGTTCCAGTCGAGCGCCAGGTCGTGCCGTTCCCGCAGGTCGGAGACCCCGGTGAGCTCGGTGTAGGCGCTGAAGTCGCGGACGAGCGGCTGCGCGATCCGCGCCGTCGCGGTGCCGATCATGACCAGGTTGACCGTGACGAGCGTCCCGGCGAGCAGCGCGGGGCCGCGCCGGGGTAGCCGGGTCGCGATCAGGGCGAGGCCGAGCAGGACGAGCCCGGCGAGGGTGGCGTGCCAGAGCCGGAACGCCTGCCAGTCCCAGGTCAGGAACGATGTTTCGGGGAAGTCGTAGGGCGTGAAGGTGTACCGGCTGAGCCGGTCGCCCGCGTACCACTGCACGATGCACGCGGTGACGGTCGTCAGGGCCACCGCGGCGCCCGCCGCCCAGAGGAGCGTGCGCCGCGACGCGCGCAGCAGGACGGCGGCGCCCACAGCGAACAGGACCGGCGTGATGCACGCCAGGTAGCGGCCGTAGACGTAGTTGCCGATGCGGCGCTCGTCCGGGAGTGCCCCGGAGGTGGCGAACGCGATGCCCGTCACGACCGCCAGGACGGCGAGGGCCAGGACGCGCAGCCGCAGGTTCGTGTCCCTCCGGACGGCCATGACGGCGACGGTGACCAGGCCCACGGCGGCCAGTCCCCCGGTCGAGACGGCCTGGTACCAGACCTGGCCGGTGCCCAGGGAGAGCATCCAGCCCCAGCCGTCGCCGGACGTGAGGCGCCGGATCAGGTTGCCGCTGAGATCGTTGTCCCCGCCCGGGTAAAGATGCGGCAGGAGCCAGTGGTTCAGCAGGGCGCCCGCGCCCGCCGCCACCGCCAGCGTGGCCGCCGCGGCGGCCGTCACCCGCCATGGCCGCCAGCGGAGCGCGGCGGCGACGAGCAGCAGCCCGGCGTGCACGATGAGCACGATGACGCCCCGCGTGTGCGAGGCGTAGGCGTAGGCGGCCAGGAAGGCGGCACCCGCCGCGTAGGCCGTCACGCGGGCGGTGGACGCCTTGGCGGTCAGCCAGGAGTGCGACAGCAGCAGCCAGGCCAGCACCACCACGGGGAGCACGGCGTCGGTCAGCGCGAACCCGGCGTAGAACACCGTGCCGGGGAGCAGCGCGGTCACGTTCGCGAAGAGGAACGCCCGGCGCCGGGTCACCTGGAGGCGGCGCAGCAGCACGTACGCCAGCGGCAGCATCAGCGCGCTGATCAGCGCGTTGATGACCAGGGCGACGCGGTAGGCGCTCACCGGGTCGTCGGCGATCCAGAACGCCGGGGTCAGCAGCAGCGCGTAGCCGCCCCGGTAGACCGTGCCGTAGGACATGTCGGCGTCGGGCCCGCCGGTCAGCACCCGCGCGGCGAACAGGTATCCGGCCTCGTCCGGGGTGGCCACCGGCATGATCTGCCCGATGTCGAACCAGAGCCGGACCGCGACCTGGACCAGCCAGGCCAGCAGGAACGCCAGGCCCCAGCGCCGCCGCCGGACCACCGCCCGGCCGTGGCCGGGATCGGCGGGCCGGACGGGCGTGCGGGCGACGGTGCGCGGCGCTGCCTCGGTGCTCATCGCCGCCCGCGACGTCCGGCAGCGGCGGTCAGAGGTGGAAGATCCATGGGCGAATCAGCCTGTCACAGTCCGGATGAGCCGTCGGTCGCTGCTCTGAAACACTCAGCAAGTTCTCGGAAATCACCACAAAACGCCGGACCCCCCGGGAGTCCTTCCCCAGGGGGTCCGTCGGCACTCGTCCGGAGATCGGTGCTCAGCGCTCGGCCTTGGGGTCCCGGGCGGAGCCCTCATCGCCCTCGCCGCCGGCAGCCACGGCCTCGGCGGTGGCCTTCGGGCCCTCGGGCCCGCCCTCGTCACCGGTGGCGTCGCCCTCGGCGGCGTCGGCCTTCCCGGGCTCGGCGGCCTTCTCCGCCTCGGCCTCGGCGGCCTTGCGCTCGACGGCGACCTTGCGCGCGGCGGCGTCGACGACGTCGGCGGCCTCGTCGGTCGGGTCGGTGAGCGGCGGGTGCTGGCGGCGGCGGATGCCGAGGATGCTGACGAACAGCGAGGCGAAGATCGCCTGGAAGCTCATCACCAGCGCGGTCGCGGCCGGGACGACGATGCGCAGCGAGTGCCGCGGGTCGAGCTCGCCGAAGCTGTTGACCCGCCAGTGCAGCAGTGAGGCGACCATGCCGGCCAGGCCGGCCACCGCGAGCAGCCCGCCGAGCAGCAGGCCGCGCTCCAGGCTCCACCAGTCGATCACCTTCTGCACCCGGCGGTCGTGCGGGAGGAAGCCCTCCTGGATCGCGTACACCTTGGTGAGCAGGGCGAACAGCACCGCCTGGAAGCCGATCACCAGGGCCGCGGAGGCACCGACCAGGGTGTCGACGTCGAAGGCGATCTCGCCGACCGTGACCGGGCCGGTGGACAGCGCGATCCCCGCGAGCAGCCCGAGCGTCATGAAGATCAGGCCCGGGATCAGGAACAGCCACCGGGGGCTGAAGAGCATGAGGAAGCGCAGGTGGCGCCAGCCGTCGCGCCAGGTGTTGAGGTGCGGCGAGCGGGTCCGGCCGTCCGGCGACAGCGTGGTCGGGACCTCGCGGATGTCGTACTTCTGGAGGGTGGCCTTGACCACCATCTCGCTGGCGAACTCCATGCCGCCGGTCTGGAGCCCGAGCCGCAGGATCGACTCTTTGTTGAAGGCGCGCAGCCCGCAGTGGAAGTCGCCGGCCTTGCTGCCGAAGAACAGCCGGCCCACGAAGCTCAGCACCGGGTTGCCCAGGTAGCGGTGCAGCGGCGGCATGGCGCCGGGCGCGATGCCGCCCTTGAACCGGTTGCCCATCACCAGGTCGGCGCCGTCGCGCAGCTCGTCGAGGAACGGGCCGAGCGTGGCGAAGTCGTAGGAGTCGTCGGCGTCGCCCATCGCCACGTACCGGCCGCGGGCGGAGCGGATGCCGCCCATGAGGGCGTTGCCGTAGCCCTTGTCGACCACCGGCACGACCCGCGCGCCGGCGTCCCTGGCCAGCTGCTGGCTGCCGTCGGTGCTGCCGTTGTCGGCGATGACCACCTCGCCGTCGATGCCCTTGTCCTCGAAGAAGCCGATGGTCTTTCGAACACAGGTCTCGACCGTTTCGGCCTCGTTCAGACATGGCATCACTACGGAGAGTTCCACGCGATCTCCTTCGTTACCCCTGGTGACCGTCTGCGGTGCTTTCCACTAATCTCTTCTAGCGCTCCACCGCGCGGCCCGTCATCGTTCATGGTGCCCGCCGGGAACGGACGGTGACCATGATGCCCGCCGGGAACGGGGGATGCGCACCGCTCTCGACAAGAACAGCCGTATCGTGTTGCGGACTTGCAACCTGAAGACCCTCTCCGCCACGGCCGCGGGCGGCAGGCTAGGTCGACAAGCATACGGGCACCGCGGCCCGGAAAGGTTGGGTCCGCTTTGACGCGCGCCGGAGACCGCAATGCCACCGATCCGGGGGCCGGAAACCGAAGGGAAGGTGCGGTAGTGGCGGGCGATGCGCCGCACGGCACCGAGTTCGACGACGCCGTTGAGAACGGGCCCGCGGGCACCTCGGCCGGGGGCTCCGCCGGGGCCGCGACCGGGGACTCCGGGCTGAACAGCCCGGCCACCGGGACGATCACGGCAAAGTCCGCATCGGACGACACGACGGGCGACACGCCCGGCGGCGCGGACGGCGGGACCGACGACGGGACCGGCCTCGGCAGCTCAGACGACACGCCCGGCGGCGCGGTGTCCGACACGTCCCGTGCGGCGGGCCCGGCCGAACCGGCCGAGGGCTCCGGCCGGCAGGGACGCACGGCCGGGCTGTGGGTGCTGGTGCGCCGAAACCCGATCTTCAGTGTGATCCTCGTCATAGCGGCACTGCTGCGGGCGATCGCGATGATCGGCTACCAGCCGGCGATGTTCTTCAACGACAGCTTCGACTACCTGCACGTGGCGATGAAGCCGTACCCGCACCCGCTGCGGCCCGACGGGTACTCGTTCCTGCTGCTGATCCTCAAGCCGCTGCACAGCTTCGCGCTGGTGACCGCCGTCCAGCACCTCATGGGCCTGGCGATGGGCGTGATGATCTACGCGCTGCTGCGGCGGCGGCTCCGGCTCCCCGGCTGGGGCGCCGCGCTCGCAGCGGCGCCGGTGCTGCTGGACGCCTACCAGATCCAGCTCGAGCACCTGATCCTGTCCGACACCATGTTCACCTTCCTGGTGATGTCGGCGATCACGCTGCTGCTCTGGCGCGACCAGCCGTCCTGGAAGATCTCCGCGGCGGTCGGCCTGATCATCGGGATGTCCTGGCTGACCCGGTCGGTGGGCCTGCCGGTGCTGGTCGGCGTGCTGGTCTACCTGCTGATCCGGCGGGCCGGCTGGCGGACGCTGGCGGTCACCCTGGCCGCCTGCATGCTGCCGGTGGTGGCCTACATGGGCTGGTACAAGGTGGACAGCGACAAGTTCGCGATCACCGAGAGCAACGGGATCTTCCTGTACGCGCGGGTCTACAAGTTCGCCGACTGCCACAAGATCGACCCGCCGGTGCAGGAGATGGCACTGTGCACCGAGCCGCAGAACCGGCTGCCCAACTCCCAGGACGGCATCTGGAACGCGGCCTCGCCACTCAACCGCTACGCCGGCAAGCGGTTCAGCCCGGAGGCCAACGCGCTCGGCAACGACTTCGCCAAGCGGGCGATCCTCGGCCAGCCGGACGACTACCTGCGGGTCGTCGCGCACGACTTCTTCAAGGTCTTCCGGTGGGACCGGACGGTCTTCCCCGACAAGGCCACCTACAGCCAGTACGAGTTCGGCGCCACCAGCAACCCGCTGCCCGAGTGGCGGATGGACGCCGACTCGACCGCCGCCGGTGAGGCCGCCGCCTACGAGGGGGGCCGCGCCCGCACCAAGATCATCGAACCGTTCGGCGGGATCATCCGCGGCTACCAGGACCACTTCTTCCTGCGCGGCACCATGCTGGGGCTGATCCTGCTGGTCGGGCTGGCCGGGCTCGTCCCGCTGTGGCGGCGCTTCGGCGGCATCGCGTTCGTCCCGTGGACGCTCGCGACGGGGCTGCTGCTGGCGCCGGCCGCGACGGCCGAGTTCGACTACCGGTACGTACTGCCCGCCGTACCGCTGGCCTCCCTCGCCGCGGGGATGACCTTCTCGCCGGAGGCCCGCACGCGGCTCGCCGCGATGCTCCGCCTGCGCCGCCGCCCCTCGGGCGCGGCACTGCTCCCGGACGCTCCCGGCGGCGCCGACGCGACCGGCGGGGCGGGGGTGCCCGCGCAGGACGGCGGAACCGTCGAGGTCGGTGAAGGGGAAGCCGGCGTGACCGGCGGCGCTCAGGAGGACAAGGTCCCGGAGATCGCCGCCGGCTGACCGGTGCCGTCGCCGGGCGCTCCCGGCGACGGCACCGCCACCGGTACTACCAGGCGTGCAGCCGGCGAAGCCGGAACACCAGTTCCAGGTCGTCGGCCCGCTGGGCGTGCGGCGCGTCGACGTGCACGGTCCACGGGGCCGAGTACGCCTTGACGTTGTTGCTCTCGCAGCCGGGGCAGGGGTGATCGCTCCAGGGGTTCATGCACCGGTGGCCGTCATGCTCGTACACGATGCCCTCTTCGTGATGCCCCCCGCCGATGTGCTGGACCTCGAACTCCTCGTTCCAGGTCGTGAAGCAGCACAGGCACTCGTAAACCCAGCTCTCGTGGCTCGACCATGCATCGCGCACGGCTACCACCTCCTCGGTGACCGCCACTCTTCGCGCTCGGAGCTCCATAGTCGCCCCATACGCGCTACTACGGGGGGTTGTTCCCGTAAAGATTGAGTTGGGTGAGGTGACTATCTCCGCGCGGTGACGACGGCGTCGTACACGACCCGTTTCGGCAGCCCGTTCGCCTTGGCGACCTCGCCGATGGCCTGCTTGCGGGGCGTCCCGGCGTCCTCCCTCGCGGCGACGGCGGCGACCAGGTCGGCGGGTTCGGACAGGCCCTCCGGCTCGGGGGCGCCGCCGACCACGAGCGTGATCTCCCCGCGCACGCCGTCCGCGGCCCAGCCGGCCAGCTCACCGAGGGGGCCGCGGACGACCTCCTCGTAGGTCTTGGTCAGCTCGCGGCAGACCGCGGCGGGCCGGGCCGCGCCGAACGCCTCGGCCATCGCGCCGAGGGTGGCGGCCAGCCGGTGCGGCGCCTCGAAGAACACCATCGTGCGCGGCTCGGCGGCCAGCGCGTCCAGCCGCCGGGACCGCTCGCCGGGCTTGCGCGGCGGGAACCCCTCGAAGCAGAACCGGTCGGTCGGCAGCCCCGAGACCACCAGCGCCGTCGTCACCGCGGACGGGCCGGGCAGCACGGTGACCGGCACGCCCTCGGCGACGGCCGCGCGGACCAGCCGGTAGCCCGGGTCCGACACCCCGGGGAGCCCGGCGTCGGTGATCACCAGCACGTCCCGTCCGGCCAGCAGGTCGGCGAGCAGCTCGGCGGCGCGGGCCCGCTCGTTCTGGTCGAAGTAGGACACCACCCGGCCGCGCACCTGCACGCCCAGGTCGGCGGCCAGCCGGCGGAGCCGCCGGGTGTCCTCCGCCGCGACGATCGGCGCGGCGGCCAGCGCCGCGCGCAGCCGCGCCGAGGCGTCCTCGGGCCGGCCGATCGGCGCCGCGCCGAGCAGCAGCGTCCCGGGGGCCTCGCCGGACGGGGCCTGGTGAGTCGCTCCGTGGTGGGCCGGTCCGTGGTCGGTTCTGTCGTCCGCTCCGTCGGTCGTCACCCGGCCATTCTCCCGCCACGGCGCGGTGGCGGGACCGCGGGACGCCCGAGCCGTACCGGAACCGACCGTACGATGACGTAATGGCGATGACGGATAACGCCCCGGCGACGGTCCCGGCGGAACGCATGGAGCGCACCCCGCTGCGCGTGTGGCTCGCCCCGCCGATCCCGGGCGGTGCCGCGTGGGGCTGGCTCGGGCCGCTGCTGGTGACCGTGTTCGCCGGGTTCCTGCGGTTCTACCGGCTGGGCGACCCGAAGGCGGTGGTCTTCGACGAGACCTACTACGCCAAGGACGCGCTGGCGCTGCTGAAGTTCGGCTGGGAGCACAACACCGTCAAGGACGCCGACAAGCTGCTCATCGCCGATCCGGACGCGCGGATCTGGGCGGACGGGGCCTCGTTCATCGCGCATCCCCCGATGGGCAAATGGATGATCGCCATCGGTGAGTGGATGTTCGGCGCGACACCGTTCGGGTGGCGGTTCGTGCCGGCGCTGGTCGGCACCCTGTCGGTGCTGATCCTGGCCCGGGTGGCACGCCGGATGACCGGGTCGACACTGCTGGGCTGCGCCGCGGGCCTGCTGCTCGCGCTGGACGGGCTCCAGTTCGTCACCAGCCGCGCCGCGCTGCTCGACATCTTCGTGATGTTCTGGATCCTGGCGGGGTTCGCCTGCCTGGTGAACGACCGGGACCGCTCCAGGCGGCAGCTCGCCGACAAGATCGAGAACGGCGCCCGCAGGTACGGCCTGTACGGTCCGTACGTCCTGCACGGCTGGCGGATCGCGGCGGGCGTCTGCCTCGGCCTCGCCTGCGCGACCAAGTGGACCGGCGTCTTCTACATCGCCGCGTTCGGCCTCATGGTGGTGTGCTGGGACTTCGGCGCCCGCCGGGCCGCCGGGGTCCGCAACCCGCTCGCCGGGGCGCTGACACTGGACGCCGTGCCCGCCTTCTTCCAGCTCGTCGTGGTCGCCGCGATCGCCTACCTGGCGTCCTGGTGGGGCTGGATCTTCCGGCCGGGCGGCTGGGGGCGCGGCGAGGTCTCGTCCAACCCGCTGTGGCGGCCGTTCGAGGCGATGCCGAAGCTGTGGCACTACCACTCCGAGATCCTCAACTTCCACACCGGGCTCGACTCCAAGCACCCCTACCAGTCGTGGCCCTGGGACTGGCCGATCCTGCGCCGGCCGGTGGCGTTCTTCTACAACGAGCCCAAGGGCGCCTGCGACGCCGCGCGATGCTCCCGCGAGATCCTCGGCATCGGCACGCCCGCGCTGTGGTGGGGGGCGCTGATCGCGCTCGTCGCGCTCGTGTTCATCTGGGCGATGGTCCGCGACTGGCGGGCCGGCGCGATCCTGCTGGGCTTCCTGGCCGGATGGCTGACCTGGTTCCCGTCCGCGTTCGCCGACCGCACCATGTTCCTCTTCTACGCCACCCCGATGATCCCGTTCATGGTGCTGGCGATCGTGCTGGTGTTCGGCTACCTGATCGGCCCCGCTCCCAACGCCGCGGGCGCGCACGCGGCCGGCGTGCCCGCGGCGGACCATGGGGCGGTGGGGTACGGCCCGGTGGGTTATGGAGCGGGCGACGGCGCGTTGATGGGGCTGTCGCCCGAGGACGACGACCCGGCCTCCGAGGCTCTGGTGGGGGCCACGGCCTGGCAGCCGCCGGCACCGGGCCCGCCGCCGCCCGCACTGCCCGCGGGCATGCGGCGGGTCGTCGGCGCGGCGGCGGTCGGCGCGTTCATGCTCCTGGTGCTGGCCAACTTCGCCTACTTCTACCCGATCCTGTCCGCCCAGGTGCTGCCGTACGACTCCTGGCACGCCCGGATCTGGCTCAGGACCTGGGTCTGACCCGCACCGCCCGGCCGGGGGCTACTTCTTCAGCATCGACCGCATCGTGGCGATCTCGGTCCGCTGCGTCGTGACGATGGCCTGCGCCAGCGTCTTGGCGGGGCCGTTGGCGCCCTTCGAGAGCTCGTCCCCGGCCATGGTGACCGCGCCCTCGTGATGCTCGATCATCATGGTGAGGAACCGCTCGTCCAGCGCGGCGCCCTTGAGCCCGGAGAACTTCTTCATCTGGGCGTCCGACATCATCCCCGGCATCCCGGCGCCGTGGTCCATGCCGGGCATCTGCCCGCCGGCCGCGGGCCGCTCGCCCGCGCCCCACTGCTTCAGCCAGCCGGTCATGGTCTGGATCTCGGGGGCCTGCGCCCGCTCGATCCGCGCAGCCAGCCGCTTGACCTCGGCGTCGCCGGAGCCGGCGGCGACCACCTTGGACATCTGCACCGCCTGCCGGTGGTGCGGGATCATCATCTGGGCGAACATGACGTCCTGGTCGTTGTGGTCGCCCTTGGCGGCGGTGCCGGCGGACATGCCGCCCATGTCGTGGCCGGGCATGTCGTGGCCCGCAGGCTTGCCGCCCGCCTCGCCGTCGCCGCCACCGCACGCGGCGGCACCGATCAGGACCGTTGCGGCGAGCACCAGAAATCGCTTCTTCACGTTGTCTCTCCTCCTGCTGTGACCTTCGGGCATGCGGACGGGACCGGCGCGCGTCAAACGGACGGCGCACCGGCTCACCGGCCTGTCACAGCCGCAGCACGGAGAGCTGGTAGACGCTGGGCGGTCTGGCCCGGGGCGGGCGCCCGCGTCGCCACCGCAGCACGGACGCGGCGCCGGGACGGGCGGGGATGAGGTGGAGGTCGAGGGCGCGTCCCGCCAGGGCCGCCAGGACGAGGGCGGCGGCGGTCAGCAGCGCGAAGCAGATGGCCCCGGCGATGCAGCCGTTCATGTCCATGCCGAGGCCCATGGGGGCGGCGCCCGCGATGTCCGCGTGGGCGCCCGGGACCGCCGCCGGGACCGCGGCCTGGGCAGCGTCCATGCTCATGGCGGGTGAGCCCTGGTGGGCGGTGTGCGCCATCGGCTGGACGAGGACGGGCTCGGACACGTGGAGCGGCGAGGGGGTGGCGGTGACGCCGTGCATCATGAACAGGCCCGCGAGGAGGAGGCCGAGGCCGAGCAGCATCGGCCACGCGCCGCGTGATACCCCCCGCCCGTTCATCCTCCCAACTCTAGCGCCCGATCTCCCGGGAGTGGGCCGTCCTGGGCGCCGGTTCCGTCCGACGGGCGGGACTCGCCGGACGGGCGGAGGGCGCGCATGCCGAGGAGGCAGACGGCCAGGGCCAGGACGCCGCCGGCCGCGGCCCCGGTGAACGCGCCCGGCACCCCGGCCAGGCTCTGGCCGAGGCCGGAGACGGCCGAGCCGAGCGAGCTGCCCGCGCCGACCGCCGCGACCACCCAGGCGAACGCCTCGGTCACGGTGCCCTGCGGGGCGAGCCGGTCGACCAGCGAGAAGCAGCAGGCCAGCACGGGCGCGAGCATGATGCCGCTGAGGAAGGCCAGCACCAGCATGACGGTCAGGCCGGGCGCCCAGATGAGCGGCAGGTAGCCGGCCGCGAGGGCGGCGAGGAGCCAGGGCAGGCGGTGGTGCGGCCCGCCGGGCCAGGAGCGGGCGCCGTAGACCAGGCCGCCGAGCAGCGCCCCGGCCGACATCGAGGCCAGCAGCAGCCCGGACGCCAGGTCGTCGTCCAGGCGTTCGGCGTAGGCGACCACGGCCACCGCGTACACGCCGAGGGCGATCCCGGTGCCCGCGAGCGCGACGAGCAGCACCCGCAGGCCGGACGAGCGCAGCGGGCCCGCCCAGCCGGCGGTCCGGGGCGCGCCGCGCCAGGTGCGGGACGGCCGGGAGAGGGCGACGACGAGCGTCCCGGCGATGCCGAGCGCGCCGGTGAGCAGGAGCGCGGCCTCGGTGGACAGCGCCGCGGCGGCGACGACGAGCAGCGGCCCGACGGTGAAGAGGATCTCCTGGGCCGCCGCGTCCAGCGCGTAGGCGGCCTGGACCTGGGACGGGCCGGACAGCACCATCGGCCACAGCGCCCGCAGGCCCGCCTCCAGGGGCGGGGTGGCGAACCCGGCGAGGACGACCGCGCCGATCGCGACCGGCAGCGGGCTCGCGCCGGCCCAGGCGAGCAGCGCGAATCCGGCGGCGGACGCGCAGGCGGCCGGGAGCAGCACGCGGGACTGGCCGAGCCGGTCCATCGCGCGGCCGAGGACGGGCTGGCCCGCCGCCATGGACAGGCCGAAGACCGCCGCGAGCGTCCCCGCGAGCGGGTAGCCGCCGCCTCCGGCCCGGACGTGCAGGACGACCGCGAGCATCCCCATCCCGTTGGGAAGCCGGCCGAGCAGGGTTCCGGCGAGGAGCCGTCCGGCGTACCGCGCGCGCAGGAAGTCGGCATAGGCGCGCATTTCAGGCTCCCTGAGACGTCGAAGGCCAGTCATACGTACCACTGGATGAGTCATACGTACCACCTCACCCCCCGGCGGCTCTACCCTGTTTCCGACCCGAAGGCTCGCAGGGAGGCACCCGTGCCGGCGACCAGCCGTCCGACCAGCAGGGACGTGGCACAGGCGGCCGGGGTTTCGCAGTCGACCGTTTCGCTCGTCATGGGCGGCAAGTGGACCGGCCGGGTGTCCCCGGCCACCGCGCGCAGCGTGCGGCGGGCCGCCGCGGAGCTCGGCTACCGGCCCAACCTCGCCGCCCGCAACCTGCGCCTCGGCACCACCCGCACGGTGCTGCTGATGGTCCCGACGCTGACCGCGCCGTTCTTCGGCCCGGTCTACACGGGCGCCGCGCGGGTCGCGGTCCGGCACGGGTTCGGCGTCGTGGTGTACCCGTGGCCCGACGACGCGCGTCCGGCCGACAGCCCGTTCGCGGTGCCGCACGAGGCGATCGACGGGATCCTCGCCTCGTCGATGGCCGTCGCCGCGCTCGACCGGTTCCACGGCACGCCCGCGGTGATGCTCGACAGCGATCCGGAGGGCGCCGCGCCGACCGTCGACTTCGACGTCGCCGGCGGGATGCGGGCGGTCGCCGCGCACCTCGCCGGGCTCGGGCACCGCCGGATCGGCCATGTCGCCGCCGCGGTCGACCAGTGGACGTTCCGGGCCCGGGGCGACGCGCTCGCCGCCGCCGTCGCCGCGCTGCCCGGCGGCGTCCTCACCCGGGCGACCGCGGCGATCGAGGTCGGCTCCGCCAAGGCCGCCGCCGGGCGCCTGCTCGACCGTCCGGCCGCGCCGACCGCGCTGGTCTGCGACGACGACCTGATCGCCGCCGGGGCCTACAAGGCGGCGCTGGCGCGCGGGCTGACGGTGCCGTCCGACCTGTCGGTCACCGGGTTCGACGACGTGCTGCTGGCGACCGCGCTCGAACCGGAGCTGAGCACGGTCCGGCTCCCGGCCGAGGAGCTCGGCGTCCAGGGGATGACCGCCCTCATCGAGCTGCTCGGCGGCGGACGTCCGGCCGCCCGCTCGCTCCCCGCCCGCCTGGTCGTGCGCGGCTCGACCGCGCCGCCCCCCGCCGCGTAGGCCGCGCCGCCCCCGCCGCGTAGGCCGCGCCACACCCGGCCGGGCGGGCCGCGTCGCGTGGGCCGCGCCGGGCAGGTCCGCGCCGAGCGGGTATAAGAGGCCCCATGGCACACGCCCCCACCGAGACCGACCCCGATTCCCACCCCGACAACCGCATCGGCACCCGGCCGCCACGGACCCGGGCCTGGCGGGACGGCCGGGTGGAGGCCGAGGGGTTCGACGTCGCGGACGTGAGCGACCACCTCCAGCGCGAGCGGGTCACCGTGTGGCTGGACCTGTGCGGGCCCGGCCAGCACGATCTGCGGGTGATCAGCGACGAGCTGGGGCTCGACCCGGTCGCAGTGGAGGACGCGGTGTCCTCGCACGAGCGGGCCAAGCTCGACCGCTACAGCGGCTACCTCTTCCTCAACGTCTACGTCCCGGTGGTGATCAACGGCGCGCTGACGATGCACGAGGTCTCGGCGTTCGTCACCGAGCGCGCGCTGGTCACCGTCCGGCAGGACGCGGGCTTCGACGTCGACGCGCTGCTGGAGCGCTGGGACGACATCCCGGCGATCGCGCGCGCCGACGGCACCGGGCCGCTGACGCCGCTGCTGCTGTACGGGCTGCTCGACCTGGTCGTCGACCGGCAGCTCGACGCGGTGCAGGGGCTCGACGACGAGGCCGACGAACTGGAGGAGCTGGTCTTCGACGACCGGTTCCCGGTCCGCGAGATCCAGCGGCGCAGCTTCCGGCTGCGCAAGAACCTGGTCATGCTGCGGCGGGTGGGGCTGCCGATGCGGGAGATCCTCAACACGCTGCTCCGCCGCGACCTGGAGTTCGTCTCCAAGGAGCTGACACCCTACTTCCAGGACGTGTACGACCACGCGCTGCACGTCGGCGAGTGGACCGAGGGCCTGCGCGATCTGGTCGGCAACCTGCTCGACACGCGGATCGCCCTCCAGGGCAACCGGCTGAACGAGGTGATGAAGAAGGTCACGAGCTGGGCCGCCATCATCGCGGTGCCGACCGCCGTCACGGGGTTCTACGGGCAGAACGTCCCGTATCCGGGGTTCAGCCAGGGCTGGGGCTTCTACCTCAGCACGGTCATCATGATCCTTTGCAGCATCGGACTGTACCTCGTCTTCAAAATCCGCGACTGGCTTTGATCGGGGGCGGCGCGCTCATACCCAGCGTCGATATTGATTTGGATATGAAAAGGCATCCAATATCAATATTGGACATCACTCGCGCGGCTCTGCTCTGCTGTTCCGCATGCGCCTAACCAACCCTTCGAGATTCCGGACGATGCTGGGCTCGACCACGCTGGCGGTCGCCACGGCCATCGGCCTCGCCGGATGCGGCACCACCTCCGCTCCGGCCGTCCCGCAGAGCGCCAAGTCCCAGATCACGGTCGACACGTCCCGTCCCGGCGAGGCGCGGGCCGCGCAGGCCACCGTGGAACGCCGGCTCCGCGAACTGGAGAAGTCGTACCAGGGGCGCATCGGCGCGTTCGCCGTCGACACCGGAACCGGCCGCGTCGTCTCCCATCGGGCGGACGAACGGTTCCCGATGCTGTCCACGTTCAAGACGATGGCGGCGTCCGCGGTCCTGCGGAAGGCCCGCGAATCCGACCCCGGCCTGATCAACCGGGTCGTCTACTGGAAGGATTCGGAGGTCGTCGACAATTCCCCGGTGACCAAGGACCACGTGAAGAGCGGCCTCACCATCGCGCAGCTCTGCGAGGCCGCCATCACCCAGAGCGACAACACCGCGGGCAACATGCTGCTGAAGCAGATCGGCGGACCGGCCGGGCTGACCCGGTTCCTCCGCTCGATCAAGGACCCGGTGTCCCGGCTGGACCGCTGGGAGACCGATCTCAACATCTGGAAGCCCGGCCAGCGGGGCGACACCACCACGCCCGGCGCGATGGGGCGGAACCTGCGCGGGACCACCGTGGGGGGCACCCTCACCGCGCCCGACCAGGCCCGGCTGAACGGCTGGCTGCGGGGCAACCTCACCGGCGACGAGCGGATCCGCGCCGGGGTGCCCAAGGGCTGGGTCGTCGGCGACAAGACCGGCACCGCCGGCAACTACGGCGCGGCGAACGACATCGCCGTGGCGTGGCCGCCGTCCGGCGCCCCCGTGATCATCTCCATCTACACCAACCGCGACGCCGCGGCCGGCACGACCGACAACACGGTCATCTCCCGGACCGCGTCCATCCTGGTGTCCGGCCTGGGCAAGACCCGCTGACCGGTCAAGACGCCCCCGGCGGGGCGGGCGCGATCGCGCCCGCCCCGCCTGAACGTGCCCCGCTCCGGCGGTCGACACGGTGGTCATCGACACGGTGGTCATCGACACGGTGGTCATCGACACGGTGGCGCGCGGGCGGCGACGGGCGGGTGATCGCGGTCGTGGTGAGCGTGCAGCTCGCCGCGTCGCTCGGCTACTACGCGGTGATGACGCACGTCGTGGCGCACCTGCGGGACGACGTCGGCCTGCTCGCCGGCACGATCGGGCTGATCCTCGGCGTGCGGATCGCGGTGCAGTACGCGCTGTTCCTGCCGGTCGGCGCGCTCACCGACCTGATCGGCGCCCCCCGCGTCGGGGTGCTCGCCTGCGTGCTGCGGACGGCCGGGTTCGCGCTGCTCGGGACGGCGGGCGGACCGGCCGGGCTGCTCGGCGCCGCGGTCCTGCTGGGGACGGGCGGCGCGCTGTTCCACCCCGCCGCGCAGTCGCTGCTGGCGGGCACCGCCCCGGCCCGCCGCGACCGCGGCTTCGCCGTCTACGTGATCACCGGCCAGATCGCGGCGGTGGCCGGTCCCCCGGTGGGGCTCGCGCTGCTCGCGGCGGGCGGCGACGGCGGCGGCGGGTTCGGGCTGGTGACGGCGGGCGCGGCGGGCACCTGGTCGATCGCGGCGCTGCTGTTCGTCCTGCTGCACCTGGGCGGGGCCACCGCCGCGAGGCCGCCGCGGAACGGCGCGGCGGCCGGGGCGCGCGAGCTCGCCCGGAACGTCGCGGGAGTGCTCCGCGACAGGACGTTCTTCAGGTTCGTGGTGGTGGCCGCACCCACCACGCTGCTCACCGAGCAGACCATGACGGTCGTCCCGCTGAAGGACGTCGGCGCGGGCCTCACCACGGCGTTCCTGTGCCTGTCGGCGGCGGTCGCGGCCTCGATCCAGCCGTGGTGCGCCGCGCGGGGCCGCGCCGGACGGCCCCGCGTGCTGCGGGCCGGGCTGCTGTGCTCGACGGCGGTGTACGTGCTGCTCGCGCTGCTGCCCGGGGCCGGTCCGCCGCTGGCCGCGGGCCTGCTGGCCGCCGCGGTCCTCAACGGGCTGGCGACCGGGGTGTTCCAGCCCTCGGTCTTCCAGTCGATCACCCGGCACGCCCCGGCGGCGCGGATCGGCGCCTACCTCGGGGTCTACTCCTGGTGCTCCGGACTGGTCGTGTTCTCGGGCGGGCTGGGCGTCGGGCACCTCTTCGACGCCGGCCCCGCGGGCGCCGCGACCGCGCTGGCGGCCCTCGCCGCGGTCGCGCTGGCCGCCGCCGTCCGCTGCGGGACGGGACGCGGTCATGCAGATCCGATATCGTCCGCCGGACGATATGAGCCTTGATATCATCCCTGGTCGTGAACCTGGTGGGGCATCTGACCTCCTTCGTCGCCGTCGCCGAGGAGCTGCACTTCGGCCGCGCGGCGGAGCGGCTCGGCATGGCCCAGCCGCCGCTGAGCCAGCGGATCCAGCGGCTGGAGAAGGAGCTCGGGGTCCGGCTGTTCGACCGGTCGCACCGCAGGGTGGAGCTCACCGCGACCGGGCGGCTGCTGCTCGACGAGGCGCGTGACATCCTGCCCCGGGTGGACCGGATCTACTCCCTCGCCGAACGGGCGCGGCTCGGCGAGGCCGGGACCGTCCGCGCGGGCCTGCCCGCCGACCTCGGCGGCACGGTGGTCGCCGCACTGATCGCCGCGTTCCGCGAGCGACGTCCCGACCTGCGGCTCGACCTGCGCGAGACCGACACCGCCGAGCAGGTCCGCGCGCTCGCCGACGGCGCGCTCGACGTGGGCGTCGTCCGGCACCCGTTCGACACCCGCGACCTGGAGCTCGGTCCGATACTCGGCCAGCCGGTCGGCGTCCTGCTCCCCGCCGGACCGCACCGCGACGACGGCGGACGGGACGCGCCGGGCGGACGGGGCGCGCTCGCCGACGCGCCCGAGGTGCACCTCGCCGACCTGGCGGGCCGCGACCTCGTCGCGTTCCCCCGGGACGAGGCGCCCGGCCTGTACGACGAGCTGCTCGCGGCCTGCCGCCGGCACGGCTACGACCCGCCCGCCGTGCACGAGGCGCGGCATCCGCAGTTCGCCCTCGGCCTCGTCCTGGCCGGCACCGCCGTGGCGCTCGCCCCCCGCACCGCCGACACCGCCGGGGTCGCGTGGCGGCCGTTGCTCGGCGACCCGCTCACCTGGCGGGTGTCGTGCACGTGGCGTCCGGGCGACGACCCCGCTCGCGCGCGGGCGGTGGCCGAGTTCACCGCCGTCGCCACCGAGGTGCTGCGCGGCGAGGCCGGCATGACGCCCCTCGGCGCAGCGCCGTCCCGCCGCGTCGTCCCCCGTCCGGCCTCGGGGTTCCTGGCGTGAACGGCCTGGACGCCGGGCGCGCCGGACTGCGCGGCGAGAGGCGGAACGTGGACGCCACGGCACGGATCGAGGCGGCGTTCCGCGACGCCGGGGTCACCGGCCGCCTGCACGCGGCCGACATCGACACCGGACGGGAGGTCGGCGTCCGGGGCGGCGAGCCGATGGTGCTCGCGTCGGTGTTCAAGGTGCCGCTGCTGGTCGCCTTCTACCGGAGCGCCGCCGCGGGCCTGCTCGACCCGACCGAGCCGGTCACGCTGCGTCCGGGCGAGCGCAGCATGGGCCCGACCGGCGTCTCGGCGATGCTGGACGAGGTGCGGATGTCGCTGCGCGACCTGGCCTGCCTCATGATCACGGTAAGCGACAACGCCGCCGCGGACGCGCTGCTCGACCGGGTCGGGATCGAGGAGGTCAACGCGACCTCGGCACGCCTCGGCCTGCCCGGTCTCCGGGTCGAGACCAACGGGCGCGACCTGCACGCCGGGCTCCTCGCCGACAGCGGCGCCGGCAGCCTGGGCGAGCTGTGGGGGCGGCTGGACGAACCCGGGATGCTCGGCCGGCTCAGCGCGCTCGATCCCGCCCGCACCAGCCGCGGCACCCCGGCCGAGATGACCCGGCTGCTCGGCCTGATCTGGCGGGACGAGGCGGCGCCCGGCGGCGAGTGCGCGGCGATGCGCCGCCTCTTCGGCCTCCAGGTCTGGCCGCACCGGCTGTCCTCCGGCTTCCCCTACGACGACGTGCTGGTCAGCGGCAAGACCGGCACCCTGCTCACGATCCGCAACGAGGTGGGCGTGGTCGAGTATCCCGACGGCGGCCGGTACGCGGTCGCGGTCTCGACCCGCTCGCTGCTGCCGATCGCGGTGCTCCCGCAGGCCGACGCGGTGATCGGCACCGCGGCCCGGATCGCGGTCGAGAGCCTCCGCCGCCGCCCGTCCGGCTCGTGATCCGGGCACGCGGGCGGGCCGTGTAGGGTTCTGCCGCTCTTCTCCCCTTATGCACGTTCTATCCGGAGGTATGCCCGCGTGACCGGCCAGAGTCCCCCGCCGCCGCCCGACCCGAACTCCCAGCCGCAACAGGGACCCGCGTTCCCGCCCCCGGGCGCATATGGACCGCCCCCCGGGCCCCCGGGACCGTCCGGGCCGCTCGGGCTGCCGGGACCGCCGGGACCGGTGGGGCCGGTGGGGCCGGTGGGGCCGGTGGGGCCGGTGGGGCCGGTGGGGCCGCCGCCCGCGCCGCTTCGGCGTGGGCGGTTGATCGGGTTGATCGTGGCGGGGGTCGTCGTCCTCGGGCTGGTATTCACCGCCGCGACGGTCGTCGGCAAGCAGCGCAGGGACGCGGCCGGTCCCACCGGGCCCGTGAAGGCCGAACACTGCGTGAACCTTCGCACCGAGTCCGCTCCGTCGTCGTCCACCAAGACCATCCGGCAGGCACGCCGCGTCTCCTGCACGGCCAAGGACGCCAAGGCCAAGGTCGTGAAGGTCGTGAAGGCCGGAGAGCGGTCCGCCTTCGTCCTGCCCATGGGGCAGTCGGAGCCCGACTGCCCGGACGGCGCGGACGCCGTCATGAACGTGACGCTGAACGACAAGGACAAGCGCTATTGGGAGACCTGCACGCGCAACCTCGCGGGACCGCACCCGGGCGACCCCGGCGCGGGCGGCGGGATGCTGGGTGCGGGCGACTGCGTCGGCGACCTCCAGATCATGGGGTCGGAGGAGCCGTGCACGGGCACCGGCTGGTACGGCAAGGTCGTCGCGCGGGTCCCCGCGGAACGCGACTGCCCCGCGTCCCGGACGTTGGAGACCGCGCGGCTGTCCAGGTTCGGCGGCAGCACGGTGCCGCGTCCGGTGGTGTGCATCGGCGCGGGCGGGAAGGTGCTGTCGTCCGGCGACTGCATCGGCGACATCTCGTTCATGGTGAACGGGCCCCAGAAGCAGGCGTGCTCGTCGCAGAGCGCGATCGCCAAGATCACCGCACGGGTCGACACCCGGAAGGAGTGCCCGAGCGGGTCGGACAAGTTCCTGGAGGCCGAGAACGCCTACCGCCCCGTCCTGTGCCTCCACCAGATCCGCCCCACCTTCGACGAGAAGATCAAGTCACTGGGCGGAGGCTGACGGAGGCCCGCGGGGGCCGGCCGGGGCCGGCGGTCACCGGGCGCGGTCCAGGGCCTCGGCGGCGATGCCGAGCGCCGCGACGCGGGTCGTGTGCGCGAACCGCTGCGGGGCCAGCACGCTCGCCGCGGCGATGTGCCGGTCGTACCGGAGCGTGATCGTCGCGGCGCCGACCTCGTTCAGGATCGCGGCGGCCCGGCCGGCGTCGAGCGACTCGCCCGAGTGCGGTCCCTTGGCGGTGAACACCACGACCGTCCGGGCCAGGAGGTGGCCGAACCCGTTGCCGGCGAGCAGGTCCAGCGCCCGCCCGGCGCTGCGCGCGCCGTCCGGCGTCGCGGGTGTGACCAGCACCTGGGCGTGCGCGCCGCCCAGGACCGCCTGGATGAGCTCGCCCTCGACGCCGGGACCGCAGTCGATGAGCGTCACGCCGAAGAACCGCGTCAGCGGAACGGCGGTCGCCCCGTAGGCGGCGGCGTCCAGCCTGCTGTCGCCGATGCCCGCCCGGTGCCCCGACAGCGCCCACAGCCGCTCGCCACCGCGCAGCAGGAACGGCTCGACGCCCGCGAAGGTCCGCGCCGCCTCCGCCTCGTCCGGCAGCTCGGCGAGGGACCGGCGGGCCCGGATGCCGAGGCGCGGCACCAGCGTGCCGAGATCGGGGTCGATGTCGAGGGCCAGCACCCGGTCCCGCCGGTGGTGCGCGAAGACGGTGGCGAGCAGCGCGGTGACGGTGCTCTTCCCGGCGCCGCCGCGGATGCCGGTCACCGCGATGCGGCGGCCCGTGGTGATCGGGCGCTGGATCCGCGCGGCCGACTCGGTGATCTCCCGGACGTCCTCGGCGGGCCGGAACGCCTGCGCCGCCCCGCGCCCGACACGCCGCCACCCCGGGTCGCCGTGGGTGGTGTCGCCGCGCTCGGACAACCCACTCCCCTTCAGAACGTGTCGAGTAGGCGCGAGAAGACGCCGAAGGTGCCGATGGCGACCGGGAGGAGCGCCACCACCGCCACGGCCTCGATCCGGCTGGTGATGCGGCGCAGCCGCGCCCGCAGATGCTCGGGGGGCTCGGCGGTGAGCACCACGATCGGGATCACCAGGGGCGCGAGCAGCATACCCAGCGCCGGGATCAAGGACCAGGACGGTCCGTCCGCCCACCGGTAGGCGAGCGTCCCCCACACCGTCAGGGCCGCCGCGAGCAGGACGGCCTTCTGCGGCATCAGCGGGAACAGCCGGGCCCGGCTCGCCACCACGACGGCGAGGAGCACCACCAGCGCGCCGGTCCACCCGTCCGGGCCGGACCCGTGGTCGCCGGACGCGGCGGGCCACCCGGCGACCACGACGGCCACCGCGACCGCCGCCGTCGCGATCACCAGGCTGCGGTGCGCCCCGGTGAGCGCGGACAGCACGTCGCCGCGCGGCACCCGCGCGCCGCCGCTGCGCCGGTCGTCCAGCGAGGTCAGGCCGGAGAGGGCCAGCGCGACCCGCGGCATCACGTTGAGCAGGACCACGCACAGGACCGCGAGCACCGCGCCCGTCCGCGCGCCGTCCAGCCCGAAGCCGGCGCAGGCCGTCCAGACGAGGCCGAGCAGGACGGTCTGCACCCCGCCGATCAGCCCGCCGCGGCCGAGCGACGAGGTCGAGCCGAGCCCCGTGACCAGCAGCCCGGTGAGGAGGGCCAGCGCCCCCCAGCGGCCCCAGCCGGCCCAGTGGTGCAGGTCGGCGGCGGACCAGACGGCGACCCCGCCGAGGGCGCCGCCAGCGAGGGTCAGCGCGGTGCCGAGCGACTCCCGCCACAGCGAGCCGGCGGCCAGCCCGCCCACGAGCAGGAGCACGGCGGCGGCGGACGCGGCGGCCAGCCCCGCGGTGCCGCCGAGGGCGTCCTTCAGCACCAGCCCGAAGGCCAGCGCCAGCCCGACCGTCGCGACGCCCGCGGCCCACTCGGCGGCGCGCGGCGACCACCGCCACAGATGGTCGGCGATCGCGCCGTCGACCGCCTCCGGGACCTCGTGCACGACCGGCGCGGGCAGCGGCTCGTCCGCCCGGACCATCCGCAGGACGGCCCCGTCGTGGATGCCCCGTCCGGCGAGGGTGGCGTCGCCGTGCAGCACCTCGCCCGTGGTGGTGACCAGGTGCCGTAGCCGCGCCGGATGCTGGACGGGGTCGCCCAGCAGCTCCAGCACGTCCGGCATGAGGGCGCCGATCGGCTCCCCCGCCGGGAGCACCGCGTCGACCCTGCGCTGCTCTCCGACCAGGGTGACCCTGCTCCACATGGTTCTCAGCACCCTTCGGTCTCTGTCGGGATCGGCCCGCGCCGGCTCGGGGTCCGGGGGCCGTCGTCGTACCCGCCGCGGCGGCTCACTTGGGGACGGCCGAGACCCGGGCCCGTTCCAGATAGCCGGCGCGGAGCAGCCAGCGGACCGTCGGGATCGCGGGCGGCCTGGAGAACAGCCCCGCGTTCAGCGTCAGCCTCGTCCCGCCGCCCGGGACCAGCGCGGTCGGACCGGACAGGGACGCCGCGACCTGGAACGGCTTGGCCACCCGGTAGCGCCGGTAGCCGGACGGCGTCTTCGAGTCGACGGTGGCGCGCGCCGACGGGGGCAGCCCGCGCTGCCCGAACGGCATCCCGTAGGGGAACAGCACCGACCCGCTCTCCTGTCCGAACTGGTCCACCTCCTGCCCTTGGGGCAGGAGGTAGGTCGCCGAGCCGCCGCCCGCGGCGGTGATCTTCGCACGGACGTCGGCGGCGAGGGCCGCGCCGCGCTGGAGCGCCTGCGGTTCCTGATCCGGCGGCGACGGCGGCGGCGGGGACTCCTTGACCACCAGCTCCCCGTACAGCCACCGGCTCGCCTCGTCCTCGGTGGCGAACTCGGCGCCGATGCGGCCCTGCTCGTACTCGACGACCCCGCCGGAGAACCCGTTCGCGCCCCGGGCGAGCACGTAGTAGCTCGACGTCTTGCCGGCCGGGGGGCGCGGCTGCCCGGGGAGCACGAACAGGCCGGGTGGGACCTCCGCCTCCTTGAGCGCGGCGCGCAGCATCGGGAAGGTGACCCGCGCGCCGACCCAGCCCGCCGGGATGGGAGCCGCCCCGACGTCGGGGGCTGGGGCCTGCGCCTGCTGGGCCCGCTGCTGCTCCTTCTTCTGCGTCGCGAGATGGGACCGGAGGAAGGACCACCCCACCGTCCCCGCGCACAGCACCGCCGCCACGCACAGCCCGGCCATGACCTTCATCAGGCTCTCGTCGAACGTCCGGCGGGCCCGCTGGGGGCCGAAGAGCACCGCGTCGCGGAGGCGCCGGCGGCGCACCGCCACCGATTCCAGGAGCTGGGTGTCGTAGTCGCGTGCCAACGGCACCTCCTCTCCGGCTCAGGGGCCGCATGCCGTCCGTGGGTCCCGGACGGGCCCCGCCTGGATCAGATCGCCGCGACCGCCGCGCTCGCCTTGCCGAGCGCGGTCTGCGCCGTCTGGTCGTTGGAGGCGAGGGTGGCCTTCAGCAGCCGGATGATCTCACGCGTCTCGTTGGCGGCCTTGTTCCACCTGGCCTCCTTCGCGGCGTACTCGGGGGACACCCCGGTGGCCTCGAAGTCGGACAGGGCCGCCTTGACGTCGGACTCGTGCTGGCCGATCAGCGCCTCCAGCCGGGCGATGACGGCGTGGATGTTGGTCTGCGCCTCCTGGGAGGCGCCGGTGTCGTAGCTGCGTCGTCCGCCTGTGCCCATCGAGTTCTCCTCTCGGCCCGCGGCTCAGGCCCCGGTCCGGAACTTGGCGCCGTCGAAGTTCGCCGCGCCCATGTTGTGCTGGGCGTCCGCGGCCATGGTCTGGTCTCCGGTGACGAACGCCTTCTCCATGCCGGCCTGCCCCTGGTTCACCGAGCCGAGCCCGGTGGTCAGGTCCGCGATGATCTGGTCCGAATGGGCCTTGAACGAGTCGAACGCGGCCTTGCCCGCGCCGTCGAACTTCCCGGTCAGCGGCTCGGCCGCCGCGATCAGCTGCTTGACCAGCGTGGCCAGTTCCTGAGCCGAGCCCCCGGTGTTCTTCGCAAGGGTGACCAGGGTCTCCTGGCCGTAGTCCCATCGCCCCACGTGACTCCCCACCTATCAGTCGGTTCGCAGTTCTGTCGCAGAAGCCGACGGTGATCGCCAGGGCTCCATGCTCCCATACGTGACATCTGAGAGATAAGGCCCAAAGCCTAATCCAGTGGGCCGATCATCTCTCCCGATTTCCGCGCCAAATCCCCTCCCGCAGTGGCTCGGCCGGACGAGTCGGCGCACTTCGCGACGGGTTCTCGGGCGCCTGATCCCCTGGCCCCAAGTGGACGACCAGTTCGTCCAGAACGGTCCACGCCGCCTCCGCCGTCCCGTCCGTCCGGCCGTCTCCCAGCGGATACCAGACCGCGGGGAATCGGCCAGGGCCGAGCGGCACGGCCCGCGGGAAGTCCAGGGCCCGCTCCCGTCCGATCTCACGCACGGACGCGGGGCCCAGCGCCATGCCGATCGGCGCGGACGGCCCCGTCCAGTGCGGGACGGCCGTGAGGTCCGGACGTCCCGGCCTGACCTGCGCCTGCACGTCGACGAGGTGATGTCCGGCCGCCAGTTCCTCGACGAGAACCGCGACCCGCTCGACGGGCACGTCCTGCCCCGCCCGGTATCCGGCGTGCAGGGCGACCTCCTCGTCGACGCCCTCGGTGTTGCGGGTGACGTGCGTCGTCCCGATGGCCCCGGCGGCACCTGTGTGGCAGAACCGGGTGCCCTGCGGCGCCCGCTCGCGGCACAGCGCCGTGATGTCGTCCGCGTTCCAGGTCCTCGCGACCGGCTCGCCGGTGCCGCACCCGGACGGCCCCGCACCGGTGACCAGCCGGTAGGCGGCCTCGGTCGCGGCGCCCAGCACGGTGGACTCCGAGGCCGGGTGGCGGACGCGGAAACTGAGCATCAGCCGGACGCCGTCCGCGCCCTCCGGGGTCTCCAGGAAGGGCCCGGTCCGCCGTCCAGGGTCCACCGGCACGAACCACGAACCGTCGAAGTCGAGCGGCTCCCCGGACAGCCCGTCGTAGAAGCCGTCCGGGTGCCCCGCCACCCAGCGCAGGAGAGGCGGCTGGAGGAGCGAGTGCAGCGGCATGGTGAGGCGCGCGTCGTGCGGCGTCACGATCTGCAAGGGGAGCCCGGCCTCCGCGGCGGCGCCGATCGCGTCGGCGATCCACCGGGTGAGCGGCACCAGGGGACGCTTCTGCACGATGAGCGCCGCGCTGCCGGTGACCAGATCGATGGCCGGATGAGGACGGGTCACCGGTGCTCCTCCGGGTCCCAGACCACGCCGCCGAGCCCCGCGACCAGAGCACCGGCGAACACGCGGGCGCGGTCCCGGGCCCCGTCGCGCTCGGCGGCACGCGCCTCCACCCACCACAGCGGCGGGTCCAGCCCGGCGGCCACCGGCCCGAGCAGCCGCTCGGCCTCGCCGCGCACCTGGATCAGGACGGGCTCCTCGATCGACAGCAGGGTGCCGCCCTCGGCGTCGCACAACTGGATCACGCCGCCGTGCTCCAGCACGTCCACCAGGAGCTCCTCCCCGACCGCGCCGAGAGCGTCCAGGACGGCCCGCTGATCGGGCGGTTCCCTGATCAGCGCGACGACGTCATAAGTCACCAGGTCACCCTTCATCCGCGGGCCGTTGGAGATCATCTTGACATGGAAATCTGACACTAAGGGCCGATATATTCGCACTTTGATCCATGGTCGGTCACGGAGGCATGCGGCGTGGGAACCTACATAATCCACCCCGGCAACATTGAATCGATCCTCAATCGGACACGCGTCCACATACGTCCACTCGAAAAGCAGCGGAAGGCCCTCCGCGTCAACCTCGCCGACGCCGCCGAGGGGTGTCACAGCCCGATCGTGGGCGCCGCGCTGCTGCGCTTCGCGCAGCAGGTCGACCCGCGCCTCCTCGGGATGGGCAACCGGATCGTCCGCGCGACCGACGGGGCGTTCAAGGCGACCGGCTTCTACCTGGCCGCCGACCAGGAGATGGGCGAGCGCGCCCGCCGCCACGCCCGCAAGGGGGCCGCCGCCCAGCGCTGGGGACTCGTCATGCCGGGCGCGGACGGGCAGTTCGGGAAATGACCAGCATCGACCTGAGGACGCTGCCCGACTACACCGGCGTCGCCGAGAAGGTGCAGGCCGCCGCCAAGGGAGTGCGCAAGGCCGGGGGCGAGGTCCAGGAGACCGGAGCCGAGGTCGCCAAGACCTGGACCGGCCTGGCCCCCTTCTACAAGGCGCCCGAGGCCGGCACGCTCCTGGCCGCGATGGGCCCGGTCAAGGCTCAGGGCGACACGGTCGGCTCCCAGAGCGGCACCGTCGCGAGCGCCCTGGAGGAGTTCGCGCAGGAGGTCGCGAAGATCCAGCAGCAGATGGTCAGGTTGCAGGGCGAGGTCGTCGCGTTCAACCAGGACGTCATGGGCGACCCGGACGCCATGAAGGACGACGGCAAGCGGGACCGCTACAACAGCCTCGTCAACCAGATTAAGGGCTGGGGCCTGATCGCGTTCCAGCGCGCCGAACGCGACTGCGCCAACAAGATCAACGCACTGACCGGCGGGCCGCACTACGTCCCGGGCGACTTCGGCGACGACCATGGCGGCAGGCTCCCCCCTGGCTACCAGCGGTACGGCTGGATCACCGTCCCTGGAAACGTCCCCCTCCCCTGGGGCAGGCCCATCGAGACGCCCGACCCCTGGTGGCAGCGGACGCTCAAGGGCTTCGGCGGCGCGGGCTGGGGCATGGTCACCGGCACCTTCTCCCTGGTCGACGTCACCGATCCAGAGGGCCTCGAAAGATCGTGGAAGGGCCTCTACCAGCTCGCCTACGGCGCGTCCCCCAGCACCTGGATCGAAGGTGCGGCCGGCGACAAGGAGGCCCGGAAGGCCCTGACCGCCTGGAAGCACCTCGGCCAGGAGCTCATCGGCTGGGACAAGGCCAAGAAGGGCAACTACGCCGGCGCCGCAGGCCAGGCCGCCTTCAACATCCCGACCACGATCTTCTCCTTCTCCAAGCTGGGACGCGGCGGCGCCGCGGCCGGACGAGGCGTCGGCAGGGCAGCCGGAGCAGTCGCCCCCACGCTCACCGGACTGGGCAATGCCGGAGCCAAGCTCGTCCGCAACGTGGCCGACGGCATCAACGGCCTGCGCGGCGGGAAGATGCCGCAGATCATCGACCCCAAGACCGTCCGCCTCCACCTTCCCGACACCCCCGCCCGGAACCCGGCCGGCCTCCCCACCGTCGGCGGCCTCCGCCGCGAGATCGACCAGATCGGCAAGCCCCACGAGCCGGCCTTCAACGAACTCGACCGCCGCCCCCGTCCGCCCGGCGACGACCTCCCGAACAGCGCCAAGCCCGGCTCCCCCGCCGACCACCCCAAGGTCCCCGCCATGGCCGGCGGCGCCCGCCCACCCCACGAGATCAACGCCGGCCACTCCCCGCCAGGCAGCAAACCTCCAGGCGGAGAAGGCACACCCCCCGGCCCCGAGGGCCACCCCGAAGGCCCGTCCCAACCCCCGGATCCCCACGAGGGCACTCCCGGTCATCCGGACAGTAATGGCTCAGAAAATCCGCCTCCCCACGAGCGGACTCCAGAAGATCCCGACACGACACCGCCAGATCTCTACCGAGCCGAAGACGGAAAACTACATCGCACAGGTGACATCAAAGACGGGAGTTACCGCACCCCGGACGGAAAGCTGCACTTCGACGGCGACCCGCCAGGGTCGCACCGAAATGACATAAATCACAGACTACATGGCCCCAGTGGGGGCTTTCTCAGCGATCCTCACGCCAGCAAGCCCTACGACCATCTGGCAAAACCAGGCAAGTCCCATCCCCATATCCCAACCCCGGATGCGGCCTCAAAAATCGCCGAACTGATCAGAGACCGAAACAAGTTCGCCAACATACGCAAGGACATCCGCGCCGACATTCGAAAGATTCTCGGCATCAGTAAATTTGGCGAAACGAACTACTTCGGCATCAAAGATATTCACGATCTCGGCATTGAAAAATGGGAGAAGAAGGAAGAGCAGATCCGACTGCGGATCGAGCGCGATCCCAATCTATCACCCTTGGAAAAAGGTCGACGGCTTGACGCTCTGGATTCGCTCAGTGACCTCACAGAGCACTACCGGGAAAGCGGTGTCGATCTTAATAGGACAAGCGAGCGAATGGGAATGGTCGGCGCAGAAGATCTTCTTAGAAAACTCGGTCCGCACACCAAGCTGACGCCACTGAGCGACGCCCCAGGCAGACCCGGAACGGTCGATATGGCCGCCGTCTCAGCTGACCGCTCTAGACTCACCATCATCGAAGCCAAAGGGGGAACCTCAACACTCGGCGGAAGGCTCGTCGAGGGACTGAAGCGCGCCCAGCAAGGGAGCCCAGAATATCTTGAGTTCATTCTCGCCCACGACCCCGACCTGGGCAGAGCATTTGGCGCCGACTCACACCTCAAAGACATATTGATGAAGAAACTGCAAAAAAATGAGCTAAGAATTGACGCATATCTAGTGAATGTGGACCAGACGGGGCGGGTATCATGGTCACAGTTCGACCTGACCCGTCACGGCAACCCCTTCGCGCCGAAACGAATCTCTGGACTCAATCCGACAGATTGACAAATAATGACCAATTTGAAATCTATGCCCTATTCGGAAATAATTGCCCTGGTCACGGATTTTCACGATCTCCAGTGGTCCTGGAATCCGGAAGAAGTGGACCAACTAGTCGCTCGCTTTGGCTGGACGGTCGAAGCCCGGCGGCGTCGAGGAATGCGATTGAACACCGGGTTTGGCATGGCCAGCGGAGACATCAGATTTCACCGACTAGAGCGTGTTGGTGAAATATCCACTAGGGTGTCATCTTCCGTGGCCGGTGAGACGGAAGATGAACGCGCCTGGCTTCAGGACATCTTCTTTCAGGCGGTGTCGGCTGCCGAATCCGTCCTGGGGGAGCCGACGGAGCGCCGCCCCGGAGAATCCCGGCAGGTGCGATGGAGGGCGGAAAACACTACCATCGCTGTCTCCTGGCTGTCTGTCGTTGTAAAGCTATCCATTTTCACCAACGAATATATCGACGAGCATGACGAGGCGGTGAGACTGGGGCTGTGACAAGCATGGACTGGGACGAGTTCAGCGCCAAACTGACGGTAACACTGGCCGACCTCCCGGCCGGGGCGCTAGTAGTCATATCCGAGGCCGAGGAAGTAGAGGACGGGCACTACACTCAGTTCGCCCAGGGTGACGACCATCTCCTCGCCTATGTGGTGGCCAACTGTTTTCTGGCATCGCATCTCCAGGCGTCCCAGGAAGGCGAACACATCATCTCGCAGGCTGGTTGGCATGAATCACCACCCGGCCATCCGGCCGACAACTGGTGGTACCAACTGCAGTGGCCGGCCTCTTCAGCTCAGTACCGTGAGCTGGCGGACATGGCGATCGTCGCTCTTCGGGACGGATACGGAATATCGAACCCCGACGGCTGGTGGTATCGCGCCTGGAATGAGAGAACCGGCAACGAAGCCATCGAGCTCCCGAGACTGGGCCTGCCACGAAAGCTCTGACATCCTCAACCGGTAAGAGTTCCCGACGAAATGCGGGATGGCCACAACCCTCCGATCGCGTAAATCGGCCTACTCGAACAGAATGCTTCTTCATTGTGTCCTCTATCGCGCAGCGGTGTAGATTTCGGCGGCATGGCTGATGACGGTGTGAGCGTCCTGCTGGTCCGTGCGAGCCGCTCGCTTGGCGAGTGTGAGTACTGGCTCCGGCATTTCGGGTTCGAGGACGGTGGTCTCGGGCCGCTGGCGGATGCGCGGCGCTGCTGCGACGAGGCCGAACGGAAGAATGTCCTCGGCGATACCGAGACTGCCGCGACCATTGCCGTCCTTCGCTCCACGGCGGCGGCGTTCGCGCTGCGGCACTGCGTGTGCTCCAAGGTGAACTGCGATTTCGACGACGCTGACGGCACACTCCTCGATGGACTGGGTGAGCACGACAAGGAAGGTCTCAGCCGTCCGCTCACTGAGCAGGCCATTCGAGCTGCGCGAGCAGCCCTGAACGCCGACCCCGAAGATGCCCTCGTGCCGCTGCACCTGGGGCACGCGCTGACCTGGTCCGGCGACCGTGACGGCGCCATCGCGGCCTATGAGGAGGCGCTGCACCGGGACCCGGGGGAATCCTGTGCCCGCTCGTGCCTGGAATATTTCGACGCGCTTCCCGCCGGACACTCGTCGCCCAACGAGATGTCATGGGACGAGGCGAGGATGTGGGGCGAGGAGCCACATATTTCAGAGATAAGTCACGGTCGCCACGGGTTTGCCCTGCTCCGTGTCTTCTTCGAGGTTAACAACAACGACTCGGACCATCGCTTCCTCCTGTTCAGCTCCGTCGCCGATGCGCGTACATACGCCGATGAGAGGCTGAGCATCCAGGGCATAGATCCGGCCGAGGATGACGAGGGAGAGGACGACGGTGCCGTTCTGCACATTCACCGGCCCGGACGTCCAGTCGCCGGGTACGACCTGAGAAGCCGAGTCCGAGCCGCACCGGAGGGCGGATCGTCCCGCGTCGACTGGTCGGACATTCCGGTGCACGAACCGCTGGAGTCACCGCTCCCACCCGGGCGCCCCCTCCGAATCAACACCAGAACCTGTTTCTAGCGAGTCCTCGGATCAAAGGTTCTCCCGCGCAAGGAGAAGTTGCTCGTGGTGGTGCATGGCCGCCTCGACGACGTCGTTCAGGTCCGCGAAGGGGCGCTGGTGGTGGGTGCCGTTCGGGTGGGTGTACCAGCGGAAGGTACCCGGGGGTTCGGACGAGATCGTCACGCCCGGGATCATCACAAAGGAGTGTTGGGGGTCGTGCTCGCACCGAGCCGCGTTCAGGCCACGGGCGGCGAGATGCTCTTGCAGCACCCTGGCGGCCTGTGTGATCGGTAGGTGGGGGGATCGGGGAGGGGTGCAGGATCTCGGCATCGGGACGCAGAACCAGGTCACCTTGCCGGACGTCGGTCGAGGGCTGAGCCTGGATCGGCTCTGATGCCAGCCCCACCGCGATGACAGCGCCTCGACGATCGCTATCCCTCGGCCCCGTTCGGTGTAGAGGCCGCCTTGGGCGGGATCGGGCTGGGTCCAGCCTGGGTTCGGGTCGAAAACCTTGAACACGAGCTGGCTGGTGGGGGTGGACCGGTGGTACGCCCATAGTTCGAGGGGGCTGCCGGAGGAAGCGGACGTTCGCCCGCCGACCAGCCCGTACCGCAGGGCGTTGGTCGCCAACTCGGATGCCGCGAGGGTGATGTCGTCGGCCACGCCGTCCGGCACGTCCAGGACTTTCAGCGGTGCGCGCAGGGACGAGCGGGCCGTGGCCGCGCAGGTCTCGTCCGCGGGCAGTGGCCAGGCCGAACATCCGCCGGTGAGCAGGTCGGGAAGGTGTCCAGTGGTCATCGGGACACCTCTATGAGTGAGATCCGCATATCTCCACCTGGGGGTGTGGCTGCCTCATCGGAGATCCGATCGCGCAGCTTCTTGATCGTTCTACGTAATCGCCTGCGAACGTTCCGTGACGAGCTAGATACTGCTCTCACCGCATCAAAGCTTCAAGTGGTTCGAATTAGATTCTCGAAATTTCGATGACTGAGTGTCGACTTTGGGAGGGACGACCGGGATGGCGAAGATCCAGGCGAGCGGCTACAGCCCGACGATCAAGAAACGCGCCCTCAGTCGGAAGCTCGTCGAGCTGCGCGAGCAGTGCGGCATGACGACCAGCGAGGTGTGCAAGCGGCTGCACTGGAGCCCGTCCAAGCTGAACTACATCGAGAAGGCCAAGTGGGTCGACCCCAACAGCGATGCCGTCGCCGACCTCTGCGAGCTCTACGGCGTGAGCCCGGCCGATACGCAGTCGCTGATCGAGCTGACCCGCGAGGCGCGACAGCGAGGCTGGTGGCGAAAGTACAACAACGTCTTCCGGGACGACTTCGTCGGACTGGAGGCCGGGGCGGCGGAGATCCGCACCTTCGAGTCAGTCTTCATACCGGGGCTCCTCCAGGTGCCCGGCTACATCCAGATGGTCACCCGCATCGCCGGAATCGAGGATCCGGACGAGATCGGGCGGCATGTCGACGCCCGCCTACAGCGACAGAAGATCCTTACCAGGAGACGCGATCCGAGCCGGTTGAAGGCTCTGATCGACGAGAATGCCCTGCTCAGGATCAGCGATCGCGAGGTTCTCGGCGACCAGGTACAGCACCTCATCGACATGTCGGCCCGTCTCAACATCGACATCCAGGTCCTGACGATCGCCGACGGGATCTATCCGGGAACGAGCGAACCATTTGTTCACCTGCGCTTTCCCGATCCCACCGACCGGGACATCATCTACCTCGAAACCACGGTCGACGATCGGATGTTGGAGGAGAAGGATGAGCTTGCGCGCTATATGGTCAGGTTTGACCGGATGTGTGCGGCTGCTCTCGACCCTGTCGCCACGTATGAGCACCTGACCCGACTGATTGAGTGAACTGAATGGACATTTCCAAGACGAGGTGGCGCAAGAGCAGCAGGTCCAGCGGTGGCGGCCAGAACTGCGTAGAGGTCGCACGCATGGGAGGCTCCGTGATGATCCGGGACAGCAAGGACGAGGCGAGCCCCGTCCACCTCCTTCCCTCCGCGGCCTTCCGGATGCTGGTCGGGCGGATCAAGCAGGGTGGGCTGGACCTGTAGGGCGACGGCGGGGCCGTCGCGAACTGGCGCAGGCCGACCGAGTTGGCCGATCGCGCGTACCTGACGAAACAGCTCGGGTGAGGCGACATGGATTCATCGCAGGCAGTCTGGCGTAAGAGCAGCAGGTCGCAGGTTGGAGGCAATGAGTGCATCGAGGTTGCCGCAGCCGGGTCGACGGTCATGATCCGGGACAGCAAGGACGGGGCGGGGCCCGTCCACCTCGTCCCCTCCCCGGCCTTCCGGAGGCTGGTCGGGCGGATCAAGGGGGGCGGGCTGGACCTGTAGGGGGGTGGGGCCCTTGCATCGATTGCGCAAATCAATCGCAGAACGGACACGGACCGCGTTCTCGGGGTGGTTCCGAGGAATATGGTCGTGCGTGACATCTGGGGTTGAGATTGGTCAAGCCGCCTAGGAGGCGACGTGACGGCGCGTATCGTCCATCGGCCGGCGCGGACGGTGCATCCGCTCCCTTCGCGGGACGTCCGGCAGGTGGAGGCGCCCCCCACGCTGCCCGAGGCGGGCGGGACGGGGAGCCAGCTGTTCGCCATCCTGCCGATGGTCGGGATGATGGGATCGCTCACCGTGATGACGGTGCTGCGCAACCCCGCGTTCATCGCGCTGGGCGCGGTGATGCTGGTCGTGGCGGTGCTGGCGGGCGGGGCGCTGCTGGTGTCGCGACGGGGGCAGGTGTCGCGGCAGCGGCGGGGGCAGCGGGAGCGGTACCTGGAGTACCTCGAGGAGCTGCGCGAGGACCTCGGGCAGGTCGAGCGGGACGCGCGGGCGCACGGGCGGCTGCTGCATCCGCCGCCTGAGGCGCTGTACGACGTCGTCCGGGATCCGGCGCGGTTGTGGGAGCGGCGGCGGCCCCATCCGGACTTCCTCCAGGTGCGGGTCGGCACGGGGACGGGGCCCGGGACGCCGCTGGAGCTGGGCGAGCAGGGGACGGCGCTGGTGCCGACCGATCCGTTCATGCTCGCGGAGGCCCGGGGCGCGATCGGGCGGTTCGCGACGGCGCCGGATATGCCGCTGACGGTTCCGCTCGACATGGCCGGCAACGTGAGCGTGATCGGTTCGCGGGACGACGTGCTGGCGGTGAGCCGGGCGCTGCTGGTGCAGCTCGCGTCGTTCCACGCGCCCGAGGACGCGGCGCTCGGGGTCGCCTGCGGGAGCGACCGGGTCGCGGACTGGGACTGGGTGAAGTGGCTCCCCCATGTGCTCGATCCGGCGCGGCGGGACGGGCCGGTGCCGGTGCGGCTGATCGCGTCCGGCCCGCAGCGGCTGAGCTCGCTGCTGGCCGACGATCTGCGCGACCGGACCGATTTCGCGACCGAGATCCGCCGTGGGCTCGGGCAGCGGGACGCGTACCGGTTGCTGCGGCGGCTGGTGCTGATCCACGACTCGTACGGGGAGACGGCAACGGAGCTCGTCCGGCCGGACGAGACGATCGGGCCCGGGGGGCTCGCCGCGACCGTGGTGCATCTGCTGGCCGACCGGACGCACGAGCCCGGGGACGTCGGGGTCCGGGTCATGGTGCGGGACGGGCAGGTGCAGGTGGAGGACCTGCGGGAGGGCGTCCCGGAGGTCCGGGCGGGGTCGCTGGACGAGGTCCCGGCGCCCACGGCGGCGGGGCTGGCGCGGATGCTCGCGCCGCTGCGGCTGTCCCGTGAGTCCGTGGAGGAGAACGCGGTGCAGAGCGGCGGCGTGGACGTCACGGCGCTGATGGGGGTGGAGGACGCCGAGGCGCTGCCGCTCGGGCGGCTGTGGGCGCCGCGGAGCGAGCGGGCGTTCCTGCGGGTGCCGATCGGGGTGGACGACACCGGGCAGCCCGTCATCCTGGATCTCAAGGAGTCGGCGCAGCTCGGCATGGGCCCGCACGGGCTGTGCGTGGGGGCGACCGGGTCCGGCAAGAGCGAGCTGCTGCGCACGCTGGTGCTGTCGCTGGCGGTGTCGCATCCGCCCGAGCAGGTCAGCATGGTGCTGGTCGACTACAAGGGCGGCGCCACGTTCGCGCCGTTCGCGTCGCTGCCGCACGTGGCGGGGGTGATCACGAACCTGGAGGACGACGCGGGGCTGATCGAGCGGGCCTACGCGAGCCTGTCCGGGGAGGTGCAGCGCCGCCAGCAGGTGCTGCGGGACGCGGGCAACATCGCCAACATCGGTGACTACAACCACCAGCGGACCCATGGGCGCCCGGAGCTGCCGCCGCTGCCGCACCTGCTGGTGATCATCGACGAGTTCGGGGAGCTGCTGACGGCGCGGCCCGACTTCATCGAGCTGTTCCTGTCGATCGGGCGGATCGGGCGGAGCATCGGGGTGCACCTGCTGCTGTCGAGCCAGCGCATCGAGGGCGGCAAGCTGCGCGGGCTCGACACCTACCTGTCGTACCGGATCGGTCTGCGGACGTTCTCGGAGGAGGAGAGCCGCACGGTCCTGGACTCCCCCGACGCGTTCCGGCTACCCGCGCTGCCGGGGTTCGGCTACCTCAAGGTCGACACGAGCCTGTACCAGCGGTTCAAGGGCGGCTACGTGTCGGGGCCGTACCGGGGGCCGATGGCCGCGGAGGACGAGGTGGACGCGGGTCCGGCGCCGGTGCGTCCCTACGAGGCGTACAGCGCGGCGGACGCGGCGGAGCCGTCGGGCGATCCGCAGGAGGAGGACCGGCTGCCCGAGCGGACGGTCGGGCCGACGCTGCTGGACGTGCTGGTCTTCCAGCTCGTCGGCGAGCGGGTGCAGAACATCTGGCTCGCCCCGCTGCCGGCCGCGACGACGCTGGACGCCGTCGCCGGACCGGTGCGGGTCACCGAGCTGGGGGCGCGGACGGCGGCGGACGCCCAGCCGCTGCGGGTTCCGGTCGGGCTGCTCGACGAGCCGCGGCGGCAGTGGCAGGGCCGGTGGGATCTCGATCTGACCGTGGCGGGCGGCCATGTCGCGATCATCGGGGCGCCGCAGACGGGGAAGACGACGCTGCTGCGCACGCTGGTGCTCTCGCTGGCGCTCACCCATACCCCGGCGGAGGTATCGGTGTACGCGCTCGACCTGGTGGGCGGGGGGCTCCAGGCCGTGGCGGGGCTGCCGAACGTCGGCGGGGTCGCGGGGCGCACCGACCGCGAGCGGGTGCGGCGCACGGTCGAGGAGGTGCGCGGGATGCTGGAGCGGCGGCAGGAGGTCTTCCGGCTGCACGGCGTCGACTCGGTGGCCCGGCTGCGGCTGCTGCACGCGGCGGGGCGGGTCCCGGAGCTGCCGTGCGCGGACGTGGTGCTGGTGATCGACGGGTTCGGCGGGCTGCGGGACGACTTCGAGGAGATCGACGATCTGGTGTCGGACCTGCTGCAACGGGGCAGCGGGTACGGGATCCACATCGTCGCGGGGATGCTGCGCTGGAACGACGTCCGGATCGCGATGCAGTCGAACTTCGGGCAGCGGGTCGAGCTGCGCCTGAACGACGCGACCGATTCGTCCATCGACCGGAAGCTCGCCGAGACCATCGGCGCCGGGCTGGCGGGGCGGGCCCTCACCGACGGCGGGCTGTTCGGGCAGGTCGCGCTGCCCCGGGTCGACGCGGTGCCGGACACCGGTGATCTCGGCGAGGCGGTCGAGGCGACGGCGCAGGCGGTCCGGGGCGCCTTCACGGGCACGGCCGCGCGGCCGGTGCGGGTGCTGCCGCACCGGCTCGCCGCGGCGTCGCTGCCCGGTCCCGGCCTGGCACCGGACGCGGTGCCCGTCGGCGTCGACGAGCAGGCGCTCGGAACGGTGCTGCTGGACCTGTTCGACGGCGACCAGAACCTGCTCGTGCTCGGCGACGGGGAGTGCGGCAAGACCAACCTGCTCAGGCTCGTCGCGGCCGGGCTGGCCGACCGGCATCCGCCGGGCGAGGTCGTGTTCGCGGTGATGGATCCGCGGCGGACCCTCGGTGATCTGGTCGCCGAGCCGTATCTGGGCGGGTACGCGACCAACGCGCGCGCCTGCGCGGGGCTCGCCGCAGGGGTCGCCAAGGAGCTGGAGGGGAGGGTCCCCGAGGCCGCGGGCGGCGGCGCGGTGGCCGGGCCGCGCGTCGTGGTCCTGGTGGACGACTACGACCTGCTGACCGCGGCCGGGCAGCAGCCGCTGGACGCGTTCCTGCCGTTCGTGGCCGCCGGACGCGACATCGGGCTGCACTTCGTGCTGACCCGGCGGGTCTCCGGGGCGAGCCGGGGGCTCTACGACCCGCTCGTCCAGGCCGTCCGGGAGACGGGGGCGACCGCGCTGGTGATGTCCGGCGACCGGTCCGAGGGGCAGCTCTTCCCGCCGCTGTACCCGGCGCCTCAGCCGCCCGGGCGGGGGATGTGGATCCAGCGCGGGCGCCCGGCCCGGCTCGTCCAGACCGCGCTGCTGGACCCCGCGGCGGGGCCGGACGAGGGGACGGGAACGGCCTCGGCGCGGCGTTGACCATGTTGTCCGGCTTCCGCCTGGAGCGGATGACCGGACCGGAGCCTCTTTCTGAAACGTAGGCTGATACCTCGGTTTTGATCTCTATTGGGGAGAACGTGTGCGGCTGCCGGAGCACCTTGAGCTACTGCTCACCGACGAGCCGGTCCTGGACGTCTACTCGCACGGGCCGTGGCGGGTGCCGGACGGGCTGTTCGAGGAGATCGGCGCGCGGATCGACGGGCTGGCCGCCGATCCGCGGTGCGCGGAGCTGACCACCGACGAGCACAAGCTGCTGACACTGCCGGCCTCGCTGGTGACCGCGGAGATCTTCGGGATCCTGGCGTTCCTGCCGGGCGGCGGGGCGATCAAGGCGGGGTCGCGGTCGCAGCTTCCCGAGCGGCTGCTGCACCGGCACCTGGTGAACCCGGGGCCGCTGAGCACGCGGATGACCAGGTGGGACGCGCCCGGCGGGCGGTGGCGTCCGCCGGTCGACTGGCTGATCGAGACGCCCGACCGGAAGCTGGCGATCGAGCTGGCCCGCGACTGCCTGGTGGCGCTGGAGGGCATCGAGCCGCTGGAGGCCCGGCGGACGGCGCTGCTGCGGCTGTACGACGAGCCGCCCGCGTGCGATGTGAACCTGCCCAAGATGGAGCTGCGGGAGCACTGGAACGCGCACGCGTCCGACGACACCGTCGCGGCCGTCCCCGAGCTGCTCGGGCCGGTCGGGTACCTGGAGTGGGTGTGCTCGGGGCTGCTCGCCGCGTACGAGCACCTGGTGCAGCTCGCGCCGCGCGAGGAGACGGTCGAGGGGCATCTGATCCAGCTCCTGCTCCAGGGCAGCCTGGAGCACGTCCCGGCCGAGCTGGTCGCGGCGCTGGGCGAGGACCGGTACCGCGATCTTCAGCAGCGGTTCGCGCATGAGCGGCGCGGGTTCAAGGCGGGGTCGTGGCAGGAGCAGACCCGGGCGTGGCTGGCCCGCGCGCTGGTGTCGGGGGGCGCGGACGCGTGCCGGGCGTGGCTCGACATGGCGATGCGGTTCGTCGCGATCGTCCAGGGGCTGCCGGGCGACCCCTGGTTCCCCAAGCCGGAGTGGATCCCGGTGAGGCAGTTCCAGACCGATCTGCGCCGGCTGTACGCGCCGCGGCGGCGGGTGGTGAACCCGCTGACGACCGGGCTGCCCGCGCCGGCCGAGCGGCCCGAGCCGCAGGCGCGGCCGGAACTGGCCAGCGCGCTGGTCGGCCAGCCCGAGGTGGCCGCCGCGCTGGCGGAGCTCAGCCAGGGCAGCGAGCCGGTGCGGCTGCTGCTCGCCGGGCCCGACGGGACGGGCAAGCGCGACGCGGCGCAGGAGCTCGGCAAGGCGCTCGCGCTCGGCCGCGATCCGCTGTGGGTGACCGACAACCTGTTCTCCGGGCAGCGGCTGCCCGACGCCGTCGCCAAGCTGCACGCCGACGTGCGGGACTGCACCGGCGACCGGCTGCTGATCATCGAAGGGCTGGACGCCATCGTCGCCGAGCCGGGCAACGGGGAGGCGCTCGCGGGCGAGCTGCACCGGCTGCTGGCCGTCCACCCCGACCTGCATCTGGTCGCGCTGTGCGGGGCGGGCGGCGACGAGCGGATCCGGGAGGTCAACCCGGTGCTGCCGCAGCGGTTCCGGATCGCGCACACCGTGCCGTTCACCGCTGAGGGGCACGCCGAGCTGTTCCGGCGGGCGGTGGAGCGGCGCGGGGCGCGCGCCACCCGGCACGCGATCACCGCGGCGGGCACGGTGCTGGCCGCGACGCCGCCGGTCCAGACGCTGCGGAACGCGCGGCTCGCGCCGCAGCTCGCCGACCAGGTCGTCCAGGCGGCCCGCGCCCGGACCGCAGCGTCCGCAGGGGCGTCCGGAGGGGCCGCGCCCGGGGCCGGGGCGGGCGCGGAGCTGGTGATCAGGAAGCAGGACGTCCCGGCGACGCTGGACACCGCGCAGGCGGCCGGCGACCCGCTGGCCGAGCTGCGCGAACTCACCGGGCTCGACACGATCAAGCACGAGATCGCGCTGCTGATCGCGGGCACGCACGCGGCGCGGCTGCGCGGCGAGTCGGGGCTGCGGGTCACCGCGCCGACCCGGCACATGGTGTTCACCGGCAACCCGGGCACGGGCAAGACGATGGTGGCGCGGCTGCTCGGCCGCATCTACAAGAAGCTCGGCGTGCTGTCGTCCGGGCACCTGGTCGAGGCGTCCCGCGCGCATCTGGTCGGCGAGTACATCGGGCAGACCGCGCCGCGGACCCGGCGGCTGGTCGAGCGGGCGATCGGCGGGGTGCTGTTCATCGACGAGGCGTACACGCTGACGCAGTCGCCGCTGAAGGGCGACTACGGGCACGAGGCCATCGCCGAGCTGGTGAAGCTGATGGAGGACCACCGGGAGGACCTGGTGGTGATCGTCGCCGGGTACCAGCAGGAGATGGCCGACTTCCTGGTCGCCAATCCGGGGCTCGACTCGCGGTTCCCCAAGCAGCTCCACTTTCCCGACTACGCCGACGACGAGCTGATCGCGGTGTTCGAGCAGCTCGCGGGCGCCGACGGGTTCCGGCTCTCGCCGGGCACCTCCGACGACCTGCTGGCGATGCTGCGCCGGGCGCCGCGCGGGCCGTCGTTCGGGAACGGCCGGCTGATGCGCAACCTGCTCGACGTCGCGGTGGCCAACCAGGCCGAACGGGTCGCGTCCGCGGCGCTGCGGGCCGCGCGTCCGGGCGGCGAGGACGGCGGCGAGAAGGTCGTGCCGCCGACCACCGACGAGCTCGTCACGCTCGGCCCGGAGGACCTGCCGCCGCTGATGGACCACCCCGAGGAGCTGTACGGCCTCTACCTGTAGGCGCGACCGCCCGCCAAGCCGCGGCCACCCCTAGGGGAGATGTCCCCTTCTCGTGGGTATGACGGTATGTGCGAGTCCCGGACCTGGCCGGCTTCCCCAGCCGACGGCGAGGAGGGCGTGCATGCCCGGACCCGACGACCAACGCCTGCCCGCGCTGCTGCGCGGGATAGCCGAGCGGGAGACCGCGCGGCTCCGCGACGGGACGCTGCCCTGGACCTGGTGGCTGGAGCACGCGGCCAAGCACGGACGGTACGGCTTCACCAACACGCTGCTGATCTGCGCGCAGTGGCGGGCGGCCACCGACGTGCGCGCGTACGAGGAGTGGCGCACCGCGGGACGGCAGGTCAGGAAGGGCGAGACGGGGATCCGGATCCTGCCGGACGCGAACGGTCCGCTTGGGCGCCGCACGACCCGGACGGCTGGGCCCCGGGCCGTGTTCGATTTCGCTCAGACGGACGGCCTCCCGTTCGGCCCGTCCGCTCCGGCGACCCCCCGGCAGGCATGGGACCGGCTACTTCCCCTCGCCGTCCGCTACGGCCTGCACGCCGAGCGTCCACAGGACGACCTCGATGCGGTCTGGCGGGTGGCCCACCAGCTCGCTCACGCACTAAGAAGCGGCGACCGAATCGACCCACCGGACCCGTCCGCCTGCGACGGGCTGCGCAGGATCGAGGCGGACTCAGTGGCGTTCCTCGTCCTCGCCCGGTGCGGGCTGGCCCCTCCCCGCACGGCGTTCCCGGCGTCCGCGCCGTGGGCCGCCGCGCCTCTGGGCGACCGGATTCTGCGGCTCGTCCAGACCATCCACGAGCAGGCGTGCTTCGCGGGCGACCTACTGCCTGCGGCGCATCGCTTCTTCCGGGCCCGTCTGGCGGACGGGTGGGTGCCCGCCTATCTAGAGGGGCGCGGTTTCCCGTCCAGCGTCCAGCAGCAGTGGCGGATCGGATACGCGCCGCGCGGGACGCACGCCCTCACCGACCACCTGCGGGGCCTGGGGCACGACGATGCGGCGATCCTGGCGGCGGGACTGGCCCGCCGGGGACGCGGCGGCCGGCTGTACGACGTGTTCCGGGACCGCGCGATGTTCGCCATCCGCACGGCGGACGGCAGGATCGCCGGGTTCATCGGCCGCCTGCCCGACGGCGGCACCGGCCCGAAGTACCTCAACAGCCCCGACTCGGCCTTCTTCCACAAGGGCGACCTTCTCTACGGGCTGCACGAGGCCCGGGAGCGGTTCGCGGGCGGCGCCCGTCCGGTCCTGGTCGAGGGGCCGCTCGACGCGATCGCGGTCGGCCTCGCGGCGGCGCCCCGCGAGCACGCGGCCGTCGCGGCGTGCGGGCTGTCCCTGACCGCCGCGCAGCTCGCCGCGCTGGGCCGGGCCGCCGATCTCGACCGGACGGGGCTCGTCCTCGCGCTCGACGGCGACCCGGCCGGGCGGACCGCCGCGCTGCGCGCCTGGGAGACCCTCGCGCCGGTCGGCGGGCCGGTCGAGGCCGTGCCGTTCCCGACCGGACGCGACCCCGCCGACCTGCTGCGCGAGGAGGGCCCCGGCGCCGTCCGGCGGGCGCTGAGCGGCACCGCCGGGCTGATGGACCTGGTCGTCGACGGCGCCGTCGAGCGGTCCGGCGGGACGCTCGGCACGCCCGAGCAGCGGCTGGCCGCGATCCGGGCCGCCGCCGCGGTCATCGCCGCCGGGCGTCCGGCCGAGGCCGCCGCGCAGGTCGTCCGCGTCGCGGCCCGCCTCGGCGTCGATGCCGGCGCCGTCACCGACGCCCTCGTCGACGCCGTCAGCCCGGCCGCCCCGCCCTGACCCCGTCAGGCGGAGGATCCGGCTGTGACGCGTTCCGCCGCGGCGAACAGGAGGTCTTCGGCTCCGGCCCGGGTGACGAGCTGGACGCCGACCGGGAGGCCGCGCGACGTCCCGGCCGGGACGCTCAGCGCGGGCAGCCCCAGCGCGTTCCACGGGCACGTCAGGCTCATCAGGGCCGGCAGCAGCGGGCCGAACGGGCTGTCGCGGGTCCCGATCGGCACCGCGGTGAGCGGGACGGTGGGCAGCGCCAGCACGTCGTGGCGGGCCAGCAGGCCGGCGACCTCGCGGGCGAAACGATCACGGTCGCGGACGGCCCGCACGTACTTCCAGGCGGGCACCTCCCCCATCCGCCGCAGCCGTCCGAGCACCTCGGGCTGGAAGAGCTCCGGGGCGGCGGCGACGCGTTCGGCGTGCACGTCGTAGGTCTCCGCCGCCTGGAGCGCGGAGAACGTGCGGAGCAGCGGCGCCAGGTCGAGCCGTTCGGCGGGCGCGTCCGGGAAGGCGGCGCGGGCGACGCGTCCCACCTCGGCGTCGACCTGCGGCGGCTCGATCCAGCACACTCGCGGGGCGCTCTCCGCCCGGCCGTCCGCCGCCCGGCCGTTCGCCGTCACGCCGTCCGCGGCCCGGCCGGTGAGCACGCGGTAGGCGGTGCGGCAGTCCGCGGCGGTGGCGGCGAGGACGCCCACGTGATCGAGCGAGACCGCCATCGGGAACACACCGTCCGCGGGGATCTCGCCGTACGCGGGCTTGAACCCGGCGATCCCGCAGAGCGCGGCGGGGATCCGGATCGAGCCGCCCGTGTCGGTGCCGAGCGCGAGCGGCACCATGCCGGCCGCGACCGCGACGGCGCTCCCGCCGCTCGACCCGCCGGAGATCCGCTCCGGGTCGCGCGGGTTGCGCGAGGGGCCGTCGGCCGACACGTCGCCGCTGGACCCGGCCGCGAACTCGTGCGTGACGGTCTTCCCGACGATCACCGCGCCCGCCGCGCGCAGCCTGCGCACGCACTCGGCGTCCTCGGCGGCCAGGTGGCCGCGGAAGTGCGCCGAGCCCATCCCGGACGGCAGCCCGGCGACGTCGACGATGTCCTTGATCGCGACCGGGACGCCGTGCAGCGGGCCGTGGTCGGCGCCGCCGGCCAGGTCCGCGTCGGCCCGGCGGGCGGCGGACGCGGCGCCCCCGGCGTCGACGGTCACGAACGCGTTCAGCGCCGGGTCGATCGACTCCAGCGCCCGGCCCAGCAGCTCGGCGGCCGTCGTCCGGCCGGACCTCAGGTCGTCGCCGAGGCCGGCCAGCGTGCGTCCCGCGAAGAATCCGTGCATGCCGCCCCCGTCGTCACCGTCCGTCCGGGCAGCATGCTCCGCGCGGCGATCTTCGGTCAAGGCCGCGTCCGGACGGGCCGGGGCCATTCGCCGCACTCCAGGGACCGCTCGTCGCGCGGGGGTGCGGTCCGGTCAAGTTACGGACTGGTACGCGGCAAGCTTCTTCCCACCTGGAGGGCCGGCACCGGTTCCGTGGGGGGCGGGGCGGCGGCCCGGCGAGGACGCCGCCCCTGAAGCCGGTGCCCGGCCCGTGGACCGGGCGGGGAAAGGGGTCGCGGCGGACGGTCGAGGGCGCGCACCGTCCGCCGTGGCCCCATCGCGGGAATCGGCGCCGCGGCCCCCCGGCCGGGACCATGATCAGTTCCGGCGGCTGCCCGCGTCGATCCTCGAAGACGGCTCCGCCGCGGGTTCCGTCCGGACCGGCTCCGTTGTGGCCGGCTCCGCCGAGGCCGGTACCGATGTGGCGGTCTCCGATCTGGCCGGTTCCGGTGGCGCGGCGCCCGTCCTGCGGGTGGACCGCGCGAGCCGCCGGCCCATCCCCTGCATCGGCAGCTCGACGTACCGGTGGACGACCGCCGAAGCGGCCAGGACGCAGCCGACCAGCCCGACCGCCCATCCGATCCGCTCCAGGACGCCCGGCCTGCCGGGCACCTCACCGACGAACCGCCAGACGAGCTGCACGATCGGCGGATGCAGCAGGTAGACGGAGTAGCTGATCACCCCGAGCCACGGGAGCGGGCGCGGGAACCGGCGGTTCCGCACCGCCAGGCCGAACACGAAGGTCAGCCACGCGGCGCCGACCGCGATGCACCAGCCCCAGCTCGCGGGCAGCGCGGGTCCGCCGTCCGGCCCGAGCAGCGCGCTGCGCACCCCGGCCGCCACGGTCAGCACCGGGACGAGCGCGAGCATCACGAGCGCGGGCCCGCGGCGGACGCGGCGGTGCTGCACGGCATGCACCCCGGCCCCGGCGAACATCGTCGCGATGATCGCCATGCTCTCCATCCCGCCGATCCGGTTGTTGAAGGCGAGCAGCACCAGCGCCGTCCCGGCGAGCGCGACCGCCCCGCACCGGCGGGCGGCGGGGCGTCCGCTCATCACCGCGAGGAGCCCGCCCGCCATGAGCACCGCCGCGCCGATGACGGTGCCGGTGCCGGAGTGCGCACTCAGCACTCCCTTGGGCAGCCCGATGCCGACGAGCACCGCGCCCGCCGCGAACCCCAGCCCGGCGCCCGCGCCGGCGCCGTTGCGCCGGATCCCGACGACGAACAGCGCCGTGATCAGCAGGTAGAAGACCATCTCGTAGGAGAGCGTCCAGAAGACGTTCACCACGTTCGGCACCCCGAGCAGGTCCTGGAGCATCGTCAGGTGCGCCAGCATGGAGATCCACGGATGCTCGACCAGGCCGTTCGGCGGGGCCCAGGCCAGCCCGCCCAGCGTGACGGCGAGGCCGATCACCGCGGCCAGCGCCCACGGCGGGTAGAGCCGGAACATCCGGCCGATCCAGAACTCGCGGACGCTCCGCCGCCGCTCCAGCGACGCGGGGACGATGTAGCCGCTGATCAGGAAGAAGACGAACACCCCGTAGCGGCCGAAGTCGAACCACGGGCTGGCGGTGCTGCGGACCTCGGGGAAGAGCACGTCCAGCGAGTGCTCGAAGACCACGACCAGGGCGGCGATCCCGCGCAGCCCGTCCAGCCAGTCGAGTCTTCGCCGGCCCGGAGCGCCCTCGGTCGCGGGGACGGCGGGAGCGGTGCCTGCGTCGGAGGTGATGGCCGAGGCTGCGGTGCTGGAAGGCATTCCGAGCCACATTAGGGGACGAACCTCCAAGCATGCTCCCACCGACCTGAACACTTCCTGAAGCCCGGATGGCGCGGCGGGGCCGGACCCGGCGCCGCGGAGCTAGCTCGGGCGCTCGCGGCCGGGGAATCCGGTGCCGAGCAGGCCCAGGACCGGCGCGGCCTTGACCGCGGTCTCCTCGTACTCCGCCGCCGGGTCCGACAGCGCCACGATCGCGCCGCCGACGCCGTAGCGGACGCGGCCGGGCGTGACCACCGCCGTCCTGATGACGATGCCGAGGTCCACGTCCCCCGTGACGGCGAAGTAGCCGATCGCCCCGGAGTAGACGCCGCGCGGGCCGCGTTCGAGACCGTCCAGGATCTCCATGGTGCGGAGCTTGGGCGCGCCGGTCATCGAGCCGCCGGGGAAGGCCGCGCGCACGCACTCCACCGGGGAGACGCCCGCGCGCAGCCGCGCCCGCACCGTGCTGACGAGCTGGTGGGCGCCCGCGTACGTCTCGACCTCGAAGAGCCGGTGCACGTGCACCGAGCCGAGCTCGGCGGTCCGCCCGAGGTCGTTGCGGACCAGGTCGACGATCATGAGGTTCTCGGCGCGGTCCTTCTCGCTCGCCGCCAGGTCCTTGCGCAGCACCTCATCCTCGGCGGGGGTCGCGCCGCGCGGGCGGGTCCCCTTGATCGGGCTCGACTCCACCCGCCCGTCCCGGGTCACCCGCAGGAACCGCTCGGGTGAGGCGCTCAGCACCGACAGGGTGCCGAGGGTCAGCAGCGCCCCGTGCGGCGCGGGGTGGGCGCGGCGCAGCCACCGGTAGGCGGGCCAGGGGTCCAGGCGGGTCCGTGCCTCCAGCATGTTGGTCAGGCAGACCTCGTAGCTCTCCCCCTGCACGATCGCGTCGTGGCAGGCGCCGATGAGGTCGAGGTAGCCGCGCCGGTCGTGCCGCAGGGACACCCGCGCGGGGACGGTCCCGGGCTCGGCGGCGGGCATCGGCTCGGGGGGACGGCGGGCCAGGTCGTGCAGCGTCCGGGACGTGTCGTCGATCCAGCGGCGGGCGGCGGCCCCGTCGCCGCGCCGGGCCAGGGCCAGCAGATGCGTGACGCCGGTGAGGTGGTCGAAGACGAGCGCCCGGTCGGCGAAGATCATCGCCGCGTCGGGGTCGCCGGACCGGTGCGCGGCGGCCCCGCCGCACTCGGCCTTCAGCTCGTAGCCGAGGTAGCCGACCCAGCCCGGGGCGAACCCGAAGGGCAGGTCGGGGGCCCGCGCCCGGGTCGCCTCCAGGTCGTCGCGCAGCCAGTCGAAGAAGCCGGCGCGCACCTCGCGCGACCGGCCTCCGGCCGAGCGGACCGTCACCACGCCCCGCGTCACGTCGGCGGTCGCCACGCGCGCGAGCGGCCCGGACGCGTCGCCCATCATCGAGAACCGGCCCGTCTCGCCGTCCCGCCGGCCGCTGTCCAGCCAGAACGAGGACTCGGCCGGACGGAACAGCGCGTCGAAGACCACCTCGTCCCGCAGCGGCACCCGCACCTCCCCGGCGAGGACCTCGAACGCGGGCGGGCGGAGCCGCGACCGGGCCTCCTGCCCGGCCTCCCGCCGGGCCTGCGGGCGGGCGCGGTGGCGGCTCCGGGGGCGGGACGAGGCGGTGAGGTCACGGAAGTTGCGCAGCAGGTGGCGGCCGTGCTCGGTGCAGATCGACTCGGGGTGGAACTGCACGCCCCAGCGGGGCAGCGTCCGGTGCCGGAGGGCCATGACGACGCCGTCCGGGGTCCGCGCGATCACCTCCAGGTCGCCGGGCAGGTCCGCGGCCATCAGCGAGTGGTAGCGGACCGCCTGGAACGGGGACGGCAGCCCGGCGAACAGGCCGGTCCCGTCGTGTTCCACCGGCGAGGTGCGGCCGTGCCGGGGCGCGGGCGCCGGGACGACGTCCGCGCCGTGCGCCAGGGCCAGGCCCTGGTGGCCGAGGCACACGCCGAGGAGCGGGATCCGGGCCGTTTCGAGGACGGCGCGGCAAAGGCCGAAGTCGCGGGGTTCGCGCGGGGTGCCGGGGCCGGGCGAGAGGACCACGTTGTCGAAGCCGTCCAGCCCGGCCCCGCCGGGAAGGGCCTCGTCGTTGCGGACGACGGCGGGCGGCTCACCGTTCACCTCGGCCAGCAGGTGGAAGAGGTTGTAGGTGAAGGAGTCGTGGTTGTCGACCAGCAGCGTGCGCATGGCCACCTCGTTCGCGGGCGCTCGGGGACGCCAGCCTCCCGCATCGGCCGCGGCCGTCGCCGCGCGGGGCGGCGTTGCGCATCCCTCGACTCGGCTTGACGCTCGCCATACCCGCCCCGGGGGAGGCCAAGGGGAGGACGGAGGGCGCCATGACCGGACCGGAACAGGTGATTGCCGGCTACGACGGGTCGACGGAGAGCGAGGACGCCCTCGCCTGGGCCGTCGAGGAGGCCAGGCTCCGGCGCCTGCCGCTGACGGTCTGCCACGCGTGGCGCTGGCCCTACCCCGCCAAGTACACCGACGCGGCGGCGCGGGCGGTCGTCCAGCGGATGGGCCAGCACGTCCTCGAGCACGGCGAGTTCGTCGCGCGGCGGAGCGCGACCGGGATCACGGTGCAGACGCGGCTGATGGACGGGCCCGCCAACGCGGCGCTGGCCTTCCAGTCCACCGGGGGCGCGCTCGTGGTGATCGGCTCGCGCGACCCCGACGAGGTCCCGGTGGGATCGACCGTGCTGCGGCTGCCGGCGCACGCGCACGGCCCGGTGATCGTCGTCCGCCGGGAGGGGCCCGCGGACGGCGCGGTCGTCGTCGGCGTCGACTCCTCCGCCGCCGACGCCGGCTCCGACGCCGCGGTCGGGTTCGCGTTCGAGGAGGCGGCGCTGCGCGGGCGGCGGCTGCGGGCCGTGTCGGGCTGCTGGGACCCCGGCGGCCCCGGCGAGGACCTGGCCCCCTACGCCGACCAGGAGGCGCTGCGGCGGCGCTGCGGCGCCCGGCTGGAAGGCTCGGTCGCGCCCTGGCGGGTGAAGTACCCGCAGGTGGACGCGCACACCTCACTGATCATGGACGGGCCGCGCCCGGCCCTGCTGGACGCCGCGAAGGACGCCGCGCTGCTGGTGGTCGGCGACCGCTCCGGTCCGCACGCGCACCCCCAGAACCTCGGGGTCACGGCGCTGACGATGCTGCAACGCGCGCCCTGCCCGGTCGCGATCGTGCACGCGATCCCGCGGGTGTGACACCGCGTCCGGAACAGGGAGATGACCATGCCCGAGGTGCTCGAAGCCGTCCTGGTCGGGACGGACGGATCGCCCGGCGCCGAGCGCGCGGTGGCCTGGGCGGCCGACGACGCGGCCCTGCGCGGACGGCCGCTGCACGTGGTGCACGCCGTCGAGACCTGGCCGTTCGACATCCCGGTGGTGCCGCCCACCCCGGGCGCGTACCGGCTCGGCGACAACGGGCGCGGGATCCTGCGGGCCGCCCGCGACCTGGCGCAGGCGCGGCAGCCGGGCGTGCGGGTGTCCACCGAGGCGGTCACCACGGGCATCGTCACGATCCTGCACGACCATTCGGAGGGGGCCTACGAGACCGTCGTCGGGCACCGCGGCCACGGCGGCTTCGCGGGCCTGCTGGCCGGGTCGGTGGCGCTGCGGGTCGCGGGCCGCGCGGCCGGGCCGGTCGTCGTCGTCCGCGGCACCGGCCCGGACTGGGACCGGCGGGCGCTGGACGAGCACCGGTGGGACGCGCACAGGGAGGTCGTCGCGGGCGTCGACCTGACCGACGCGTCGTATCCGGTGCTGGCGTACGCCTTCGAGGCCGCCGCCCTGCGCGGCGCGCGGCTGCGCATCGTCCACGCCCACCGGCTGGACCCCGCCTTCGTCCAGTCCAGGTACGGGGTGGACCTGACCGAGCTGGAGTACACCCTGGCGGCGCGGCTGCGGGACGCGTACGGGCGGTTCCGGCAGCTCCACCCGTCCGTGGAGGTGGTCGAGTCGCTCGTCCGGGACCATCCGGTGCAGGCGCTCGCGGAGACGTCCCGGAGCGCCGACCTGGTCGCCGTCGGCGCGCGGGGCCGGCATCCGGCGGGCGCGGCGCTGCTCGGCTCGGTCAGCCACGGGGTGCTGCACCACGCGCACAGCCCCGTCGCGGTGGTGCGCCCGCGCGAGTGAGCGTGCCTTCGCAGGCCCCCGCCGCATCTACCCTCGGGGTGGGGGATCTCCCTGCGGTCCGGAGTCTGGGGAGGGGTGTTCGATGAGCGGCTCACGCCGGCGAGTGCTGGTGGCGGCGGTCGTGGCGGTCCTGGTCCTCGGGGTCATGGCGGTGGGCACCTTCACCGGACGTGACCCGGAGCACCGGTCCGGCACCGCGTCCGGCACCGCCTCCGACGACCCGTCCGGCGATGCCTCCGGCGACGGAGAGGAGGTAGCGCCGTCCCTGGACGGGGCCACCCCCGGCGGGCCGGCGACGATCCCCGGGCCGACGCCGCCCCCGGTCGACCAGACCGTCCGGCAGGGCGTGCCGAACGCGGCGGTCACCATCGTCGAGTTCGGCGACTACCAGTGCCCGAGCTGCGGGACGTTCGCCCGGCGCACCAAGCCCGAGCTGGTCCGCCGGTACGTCGACACGGGCGTCGCGCAGTTCATCTGGCGCGACTTCCCGTGGGCGGGCAAGGAGTCGACCCGGTCGGCGGTCGCGGCGCGGGCGGCGGGCCGCCAGGGCAGGTTCTGGCAGTTCCACGACGCGCTGTACGCCAAGCAGTTCCCGGAGCGGTCCGGCCACCTCACCGACGGCTACCTGCGCGGGATCGCCGGGCGGCTCGGCCTCGACCTGGCCCGCTTCGACACCGACCGGCGCGACCCGGCGCTGCGCCGCGCGGTCGACGAGGACTACGGGTTCGGGCAGCGGCTCGGCGTGCCGGGCACCCCGGCGTTCCTGATCGACGGCACCCCGTTCTTCGGCGACCAGCCGATCAAGGAGTTCGTGAAGCGGATCGAGGAAGCCCGGCGGGCCCGGTGATCGGATACCTCGGGGCGTTCCTCGGCGGGCTGTTCACCCTGGTCAGCCCGTGCGGGGCGCTGCTGCTGCCCGCGTTCTTCGCCTACGGCGTCACCGGCCGCGCGGCGCTGCTGGCCCGCACCGGGGTGTTCTACGCGGGCCTGGCCGCCGCGATGGTGCCGCTCGGCATGGGCGCCGCCCAGGCCGGACGGCTCGTCTTCGGGCACCAGCGGGCGCTGAGCGTCGTCGCGGGCCTGCTGCTGATCGGGTTCGGGGTGCTCCAGTTCGCGGGCGGCGGCTTCTCGCCGGTCGCCCGGCTGCGCGGCCGGGTCCGCGGCGACTCCTGGCCGGCGATCCTCGCGCTCGGCGCGGTGTCGGGCCTCACCGGCTTCTGCACCGGGCCCATCCTCGGCGCCGTCCTCACGGTCGCGGCCACGTCGGGCCAGGCGCTGCGCGGAGGGCTGCTGCTGGCCGTCTACGCCGCCGGGATGACCGCCCCGCTGTTCGTGCTCGCGGCCCTGTGGGAACGCTACGACCTGGGCCATCGCCGCTGGCTCCGCGGCCGGGGCGTCCGCCTCGGCCCGCTCCGGCTGCACACCACCACGCTGATCTCCGGCACGGTCTTCGCCGCGCTCGGCGTGCTCTTCCTGGCGTCCGGCGGGACGACCCTGTCGGTCGTCCCCGCTCCCCCGTCGTCCTGGACCGACGCCCTGAACGACCTGGCGACCGGCGTCCGGGTCCCCGACCTGGTCCTCATCGCCGTCCTCGCCCTGGTCGTGGCCGCGCTGACCCTCTGGCGGCTGCGCGCCGCCGCCCCGAAGCACCGTCCGGACCCGGCCGAGACCCCCGACCCCGCCGACCCCTGAAGGTGCGGCCCGGCCGGGTCAGGCGGCCCGCGTCGCCGCCCCCTCGGTGAGCCGGCCGTCGGCCATCGAGTAGACCCGGTCGACCGCGCCGAGCTGGGCCAGGTCGTGCGTGACCATGACGGTGGCCAGGCCGTGCTCGCGGGTCAGCCGGCCGAGCAGGTCGACGATCCGCGCACCCCGGTCGTGGTCGAGGGCGCTGGTCGGCTCGTCGACCAGCAGCACCTCGGGCTCGTTCATCAGCGCGCGGGCGATGTTGACCCGCTGCCGCTCCCCGCCGGAGAGCTGGTGCGGGCGCTTGTGCGCCTGGCCGGTGAGGCCGACCGCGTCCAGTAGCTCGCCGGCCCGGCCCGCCGCCCGCCGCGGCGACCGGCCCGCCAGGTGCGCCATCACGGCGAGCTGGTCGAGCGCGGTCAGCGAGGCGAGCAGGTTGGGCTGCTGGAAGACGATCCCGATGTGGTCGCGGCGCAGCCGGGCCCGCGCGGCGGGGCCGAGCTCGGACACCTCGCGCCCGGCCACCGCCACCCGCCCGGACGCCGGGGCGATCAGCGTCGCCGCGACGGCCAGCAGGCTGGACTTGCCCGACCCGGACGGGCCGGTGACGGCGGCGAACTCGCCCGCGCCGACGCCGAGGTCGACCGCGTCGAGCGCGGTCAGGGTGCGGTCGCCGTCGGGGTAGGTCAGCGTGATCGAGGTCAGGTGCAGGGTCATCGGGAGGCTCCCAGCGCGGTCAGCGGGTCGACGGAGGTGATCTTTCGGATGGCCAGGGCGGCGCCCGCGGCACCGAGCAGGATCATGATCGCCACCGGGACAACCGTGGTCGCGGCCGAGAGGACGAACGGGACGCCGCCCTGCGCGAGCAGCCCGCCCACCGCGGCGATGGCCCCGCCCGCGCCCGCGCCCAGCAGCAGGACGATCACCGCCTGCGCGAGCGCGTCGCGCAGCAGGTAGCCGGTGCTCGCGCCGAGCGCCTTGAGCACCGCCACGTCGCCGCGCCGCTGGATCGTCCAGACGGTGAAGAACGCGCCGATGACCAGTGCCGAGATCACGAACAGGAACCCGCGCATGAGCTGGAGCGAGCCGTTCTCGGCGGAGTACGAGGAGATCGCCGCCGGCGCGTCCGCGCGGGCGACCGTGGTGGTGCCGAGCTTGCGGTCGGCCGCCGCGAGGTCGGCGCCGCCGCTGGTGCTCAGGGCGAGCACCGTGCCCACCTGGCCGGGCCCCTGGGACGAGATCGTCCGCCAGTCGGACAGGTTCAGCCAGGCCACCGGGGCGTGGCTGTAGGACGAGGCCGCGCCGGTGCCCGCGACCGTGAGGGGGTGTCCGGCCACCTGGACCTTCGTCCCCGGCTTGAGGCCGCTCTCCTCGGCGAGGCCGGCCGACAGCACGACCGTCCCGGCGGACGGCGCCGTGCCGGCCGGGGCCGCCGCGGTGCCCGGCCGGACGCCGAAGAGGGCGGCGGACGCGCCGCTCTCGCCGCTCGCGCCGAAGGTGAGGCGGTTCATCGAGATGCCGAGCGGCTCGGCCCGCACCCCGGGGACGTCCTGCCAGCCCTGCCACGCGCGCTCGGTGATCCGGCTGTCGGAGAAGGAGATCTTGCCGTCGCCCTCCCCGCCGGAGAAGACGAGGTGGTCGGCCCGCAGGTCGCCGATCGCCGAGATGTTGTCCCGGGCCAGCCCGGCGGTGAGGCCCGACAGCATGGTCACCAGCACGGTGATGAGCAGCACGACCGAGCCCATGAGCGCGAACCGCCCCTTGGCGAAGCGCAGATCCCTGAGCGCGACGAACACGTCCCACCTCCGTTCTTTCGAGGGTCCGATCTGGACTCCTCCCAGCGTGCGGCGCCGGGCGGGGCCGGCGCATCGTGCGGCCGATCCGCACCGGAGCCTTCTTACGGTCGGCCGGAATCAACCTTTCGATCGATGCGGGCACCGCACCTGACGCCTACGCTGAGTGAGACATGAGGGACGATCCGTTCTCGCCGGCGGTGCGCCTGCTCGGCTGGGCCGTGCACGGCACCTTCCTCGTGCTGCTCGCGATCGCCGCCGTCCAGGTGCTGAACGACGGCCTGTACGCGGCGGCGGCCGGCGGCCTGGCCCTCGGCGCGCTCTACGTGGCCGGCGTCACGTTCGGCCACTGGCGGACGTCGGCGGCCCAGGGCCGCGGGTGGCTGGTGCTGCTCACCCTCGCCTGGATCACGCTGGCGCTGGCGTCCCCCGACTTCGTCTGGCTGGCGTTCCCGCTGTTCTTCGTCTACCACCACCTGCTGCCGCTACCGGTCGCGCTGCCCGGGGTGGTGCTGATGACGGCCGCCGCGGTCGCGACCATCGGCTGGCACACCCACACCCTCACCCTCGCGCAGGTGCTCGGGCCGAGCATCGGCGCCGCGGTGGCCACCCTGATGTCCATGGCCTACCGGGCGCTGTACCGGGAGAGCGAGGCGCGCCGGCGGCTCATCGGCGACCTGGTCAGCACCCGCGAACGGCTCGTCCGGGCCGAGGGCGACGCCGCCCGGCTCGCCGAGCGCGAGCGGCTGGCCCGCGAGATCCACGACACGCTCGCCCAGGGGATGTCCAGCATCATCCTGCTGCTCCGCGCCGTCCGCCGCGATCTCGACACCGACCGCGCCGCCGCCGACGCGCGGCTGCTGGAGGCCGAGGAGGCCGCCGCCGAGAACCTGGAGGAGGCCCGCGGGTTCGTCCGCGCGCTGGCCCCGCCCGCGCTGCGCGGCTCGTCGCTGGCCGACGCGCTGCGCCGCGTCACCGAGTCGGCGGCGGCGCGCACCCCCACCCGGGTGCGGTTCGAGGTGTCCGGCACGCCCGTGGCGCTGCCCATCGGCCACGACGTGGCGCTGCTGCGCATCGCCCAGGGGGCGCTCGGCAACGTCGCCCGGCATTCCGGTGCCGGGAACGCGGGCGTGACGCTGACCTTCCTCGACGACCTGGTCGTCCTCGACGTCTACGACGACGGGTGCGGCTTCGACCCGCGCGGCGCCCCCGGCTCCGACGGGACGGGCTTCGGGCTGCGCGCCATGCGCGAGCGCGCCCGCGCGGTGGGCGGCACGCTCACCGTCGAGTCCGCGCCGGGCGAGGGCACGGCGGTGGCCGCCACGCTGCCGCTCCCGGACGAGACCCCGCCCCCCGGCGGGACCCCGCCCCCGGACGGGGACCCGCTGCCCGAGGAGGCGACCTGATGAGCGGCGCGCCGATACGCATCCTGCTGGTGGACGATCACCCGGTGGTGCGCTCGGGCATCCGCGCGATGCTGCTCGACCAGCCCGACTTCGAGCTGGTGGGCGAGGCCGCGACGGGCGAGGAGGGGGTCGCCGAGGCCGGGCGGCTGCGGCCCGACGTGGTGCTCATGGACCTCCAGCTCGGGCCGGGCCTGCACGGCAGCGACGCCACCCGGCAGATCACCGGCAGCCCGCCCGGGGCGGCGGCGCCGCGGGTGCTCGTGCTGACCACCTTCGACACCGATTCCGACATCCTCGCCGCGATCGAGGCCGGGGCGACCGGCTACCTGCTCAAGGACGCGCCGCCCGACAAGCTGCACGCCGCCATCCGCTCGGCCGCCGCGGGCGACAGCGCGCTCGCGCCCAGCGTCGCGTCCCGGCTGATCGGGCGGATGCGCGCCCCCGCCGCGCTCACCGGCCGCGAGCTGGAGGTGCTGGGGCTGGTCGCCGAGGGCCTGTCGAACCGGCAGATCAGCAAGCGGCTCTTCCTCAGCGAGACCACCGTCAAGACCCACCTGGTGCACATCTACGCCAAGCTCGGCGTCGACTCGCGCACCGCCGCCGTCGCCGCGGCGACCCGGCGCGGCCTCATCCGCCCCGGCTGAGACCGGCGCCGCCCAGCGGAACCGCCGAACGCCCGCACGAACCCCCTGGCCGGCCGTTTGCACAGCTCAAGCAGGGTGGCGTGAAGGCGGGTAGCGTCACGCCCGATCGCCCGGCACCGCGACGTCCCGTGCGCCCGACAGGAGGAGGGCCGATGCGGCGGACGCCACCGGGCCGGGACGGCTCCCGTCCCGGCCCGGCGTCCTGCGGTCATGTCGCGGCGAGCGCCTCGGTGGGCGAGAGGCGGGAGGCGCGGATCGCCGGGTAGAGGCCGGCGAGGGCGCCGATGGCGAGCGTCGCCGCGATGCCGCCGAGCACCGCCCACGCCGGGACGACGACCGGCCAGCCTTGGACGAGGGCATAGCCGGAGGTGACCGCGGTACCGATCAGCGCACCGCCCGCGCCCCCGAGGGCCGACAGCAGCAGCGACTCAGCGAGGAACTGGCCACGGATCTGTCCCCGGGTCGCGCCCAGCGACCGGCGCAGCCCGATCTCCGCGCGCCGTTCCAGCACCGAGATGACCATGGTGTTGGCGACCCCGACGCCGCCGACGAGCAGCGCCACCGCGCCGAGCCCGAGGAGCAGCCCGGTGAACGCCTCGCCCGCGGCCTGCTGGGCCGCGAGCGCGTCGGACGGCCGGGACACCTGGACCTCGTTGGGCGCCTCCGGGTTGGCGGTGGCGCCGAGCAGGTCCCTGACCCGCTCCACGCCGTCCTCGGCCGAACGGGTGTAGACGGTCGTCGGACGCCCGTCGAAGGCCAGCGCCGACTGGGCCGCCGGCCAGCCGATCAGCACCGCGGCGTCCAAGTCGGGCGCGAGCTCGGACGGGGCGAGGATGCCGACCACGGTGAACCACCGCCCGCCGGCCAGGATCCGCGCACCGGGTCCGGCGTGGCCGATGCCGAGCCGTTCCGCGGCGGTCGCGCCGAGGACGGCCGCCGGGTACCGTCCGCTGGCGCCGTTGAGCCAGGTGCCGCTCCTCAGCCGGACGCCGACGGTGGCGGTCAGGTCGGTGCGCGCGGCGTAGACGCCGATCCCGTTGGTCTCGCTCTTGGGGATCCTGCCGGTGCGGTACACCTTCGCGTCCGCGATCCGGCCGACCGCCGACACCGACCGCACCGACCCGATCCGTTCCACCATCGCCTCGGCCTCCAGCGGCAGCCGGGCCTGTTCCCCGGTCAGGGTGGTGCCCGGCGCGACGGTGAGCAGGTTGGTCCCGAGCGCGGACAGGGTGCGGTCCAGGCCGGCGCGGGAGGAGGAGGAGATGCCCACGACGGCGACCATCGCGGCGATCCCGATGGCGATCCCGAGCGCGGACAGGAACGCCCGCATCGGACGGGTGCGCAGCCCCACCGCGCCGACCTTGACCACGTCGCCCGGCCCCAAGCGGGCCGGACGCAGCGTCCCCGCGGCCGGTGTCGGTGCTGTCCCGGCGGCCATCAGCCCGCCCCGGACGCGGCGTCGGCACTTCCGGCCGCGGCCGGAGTGCTGCCGGGGACGGCCGCCGTGCCGCCGGGGACCGCTGAGATGCCGCCGGGGGCCGCCGAGTCGGCCACGACGAGGCCGTCGCGCATCCGGATCTGCCGGGGCAGGGCGGCGGCGATCTCCCGGTCGTGCGTGATGATCACCACGGTGGTGCCGGCGGCGTGCAGGTCGCGCAGCAGCCGCATCACCCCCTCGCCCGAGACCGAGTCGAGGGCGCCGGTCGGCTCGTCGGCCAGCAGCAGCGGCGGATCGCCGGCGACGGCGCGCGCGATCGCGACACGCTGCCGCTCGCCGCCGGACAGCTCGTGCGGCTCGTGGTCCACGCGCTTGGCCAGGCCGACCCGCGCCAGCGCCGCCGCGGCCCGCCTGCGCCGCTCGCCCGGCCGCAGCCCCGAGTACAGGAGTCCGTCGGCCACGTTGTCCAGCGCGGAGGTTCCCCGTGCCAGGTGAAACTGCTGGAACACGAAGCCGATGCGGGTCGCCCGCAGCGCCGACAGCTTCGCGTCCGACAGCCGTCCGGCATCGTGGCCGTCGATCCGCACGGTGCCCGACGTCGGGCGATCGAGCGTGCCGAGCACGTTCAGCATCGTCGACTTCCCGGACCCGGACGGGCCCACGATCGCCACCAGTTCCCCGCGGGCGACGTGCAGCGAGACGCCGCCGAGCGCGGTGACGCCGCCCGGGTAGGACTTCGTCACGTCCGTCAGAGAGATCATTTCGCCGTCCCCACCACAGTGCCCTCGGCGATGCCCGCGCCGGAGACCTCCACCCGGCCGGCCGCGAACAGTCCGGCGGTGACCGGGACGTAGGACGTGCCGGTGCCCCTGACGACCTCCAGGCCGAACCCGCCGCGGTCGAGCGCCACCAGCGCCGCGACCGGCACGGTGAGCACGTCGTCGCGGGTGCCGGCGGTGAAGGTCACGTCCACGGCGGCGAGGGCGTAGGCATCGGCCGCGCGTTGCGCCTTCGCTCCCACCAGCTCCACGATCACCTCGACCTTGGTGGACGGGTCGTCGTCCGGCCCGGCACCCGGCTCGATCACCGTGGACACCTCGTCGATCCGACCCTTCACCGTGGTGTTGTCGGGGAGGTCGACGTCGACCTTGGCGCCCTTCTTCGCGAGCCGCCGGTCGGCGGCCTCGAGGTCCACGGTGACCGCCTTGGACGTGCCGGTGAAGGTGAGCACCTTGCGGCCGGGCGCCATCGGGTCGCCCTCGCCCGCCTGGAGAGCGTCCACCCGGATCGGGCCGGGCGTGAACACCACGCGGCCGAGCTCGACGACCCCGGTCTCCTTCAGGCCCTTGTCGTCCTGCCACCGCTCGACCGCGGCGGCGGTGTCGGCGTCGTACTCGTCGTCGACGGTGAAGCCGCTGTACCCGAGCGCCTTCAGGTTCTTCTCGAGCCGGCGGACGTCCGGGCCCTCGGTGCCCTGCTTCAGCGTGCGGTAGGCGGGTTTCTCGCCGTACATCAGGACCACCGGGTCGTCGTCCACCGAGTACAGCGCGTGGCCGCGGGTGATCTCGCCGCCACTCTCGGGCAGCCGGGTCAGCGTCCCGGGGAGCCGGCTGGTGGCGGTGAAGGTGGTGCCGAATCCGAGCTTCCCGTCGGCGGTCTGGGTGTCGTTGAGGGTCTGCCTGGTCACCGTCGCGGTCCGCGGCGGCAACCCGTTGGACACCGAGCCGCCCGTCGAGGCGCCGCCGAGCCCGAGCATCGCGGCGACGGCGGCGCCTCCCGCCCCCAGGACGGCCACCGCGACCGCGGACCGGCGGACGCGGCGTCGACCGCGGCGGCGGCGCACCCCCTTGGGCCCCGCCGCCACCTCCGCGCCTTCTCCCGAGCCCGAGGACGCGCCGGGTGCCGTACCGGACACGCCGGACGACGCACCGGACACGTCGGGTGACGCGCCGCCCGTGTCGTCCGGCGGGTCCGTGCGGTTCTCGACGGAGGTGTCTCCGGTCACTTGCCGGCCCCGCCGCCGGGCCCGGCGGAGAAGCCGCCGGGGCCGCCGGCGAAGACGCTCTGGCACGCCTTCTGGGCCTTGGGGAAGTCCGGGTCGTCGCCAACCTTCTTGTCGATCTTGATCCCGACCTGGCCCGGCTCGGGATCGGGGAAGTCCACCCCGTTCTTGCGCATGCACGCGGCGAAGTCGGCGGCCCTCTTCTCCTGCTCCGGATGGGCGCCCGGCGACGCGTTCGCCTCCGGGCCGAACTGGCGGCAGGCCGCCATCGCCCGGTCCATGGCTCCCTTGTCCGAGCCGGGCGTCGACTTGACCATGATGCCCTTGCCGGGTTCGGGGTCGTCCATGTCGACGCCGTTCTTGCGCATGCACTCGGCGAACTTCACCTGCTTGTCCGCCACATCGCCGCCGGGGCCGCCCGCCGCGGGGCCGCCGGCCACCCCGCCGGCACCCTTGCCCCCATCCTCGTCGCCGGAACCGCATCCGGTCAGCGTCAGGGCCAGTACCAGGGGCAGCAGCGCCAGAGCACCGCGAGTTCGGGATCGCATCGTGTCGTCTCCTCGTTCTCCGGCCGGACGTGCTCCGGCCTGGCAGAGGTCGATGCAACCGGGCGGGGCGTTTCCCCTGCGTTTCCTCCGTACTTCCACTTTCCAGGGCGGACGTTCCTAACAGAAAGGAAACGCCGCGCCCGAGAGGATCATGGGCGCGGAGGCCCGGCGGCCATCGCCGAGCGGCCTGAGAAAGGAACGGACACATGCGGGTGCTGGTGGTGGAGGACGAGCCGTTGCTCGCCGATGCAATCGCCGAATGGCTGCGGGCCGAGGCCCACGCCGTCGATCTCGCCCGCGACGGGGAGGCCGCCCTCGAACGGGCCGGCGTCAACGACTACGACGTGGTGATCCTGGACCGGGACCTTCCGGTGGTGCACGGCGACGACGTCTGCCGCGAGCTGGTCGAGGCCGGAGCGGCGCCGCGGGTGCTGATGCTCACCGCCGCCGCCGAGGTCACCGACCGCGTCGCCGGGCTCGGCCTCGGCGCCGACGACTACCTGACCAAGCCGTTCGCCTTCAGCGAGCTCGCCGCCCGCGTCCTGGCGCTCGGCCGGCGCTCCCGTCCGGCCGCGCCCCCGGTGCTGCGCCGGGCCGGGATCAGCCTCGACCCGGCCCGCCGGGAGGTCTTCCGCGACGGCCGCTACGTCCCGCTGGCGAGGAAGGAGTTCGCCGTCCTGGCCGAGCTGCTGGGCGCCGACGGCGCGCTGGTCTCCGCCGAACGGCTGCTGGAGAAGGTGTGGGACGAGCACGCCGATCCCTTCACCGGCGCGGTCCGGCTCACCGTCCTCAAGCTGCGCCGCAAGCTCGCCGACCCGCCCCTGATCGAGACCGTCACCGGAGCGGGGTACCGGATCCCGTGAAGCTCCGGAGACTGCTCCCCCGCCGGATGCCGCTGCGGGCCCGGCTGACCCTCACCTACGGCGGGCTGTTCCTCATCGCCGGGCTGATCCTGCTCGGCTCCACCTACGTGCTGTTCAACCAGCAGATCTCCAAGTCCGGCCCGAAGGTCATGGCCCAGATCCGCAAGACGCCGGGCGCCCCGCCCCCCACGTCCGCCCCGTCCGGCAGGCCCGCCGCCGCTCCCTCTTCCTCCGGCACCGCTCCCTCTTCCGCCGGCAGGCAGGTCTTCGCGTTCACCCCGGACGGCATGGTCAGCGGTCCCGCCGCCGATCGGTGGATGCGGCGCGAGCAGGACCGGCTGCACGACGCGGCGACCACGTCCCTGATCACCCAGGGCGGGATCGCGCTGCTGGTGGTCGGCGGCGCGGCGGCGGGGCTCGGCTGGCTCATCGCGGGGCAGATGCTCGGGCCGCTGCACCGGGTCACCGAGACCGCCGGGCGGATCGCGAGCGCCCCCGGCGCGGGCCGCGGGCTGCACGAGCGGATCGCACTGCGCGGCCCCGACGACGAGGTCAAGGAGCTCGCCGACACCTTCGACGCCATGCTGGAGCGGCTGGACCGGTCCTTCGACGGGCAGCGCCGCTTCGTCGCCAACGCCTCGCACGAGCTGCGCACCCCGCTCACGCTCGGCCGCGCGCTGGTCGAGGTGGCGATGCACCGCCCGTCCGCCTCAGCCGACGTCCGGCGGCTCGGCGAGCACCTACTGGAGATCAACTCACGGCACGAGCGGCTGATCACCGGGCTGCTGCTGCTGGCCGGCTCGGAGAACGAGCTGACCCGACGCGCCCCGGTCGACCTCGCCGACATCGTCGGGCACGTCGTCGCACAGACCGTGCCGGAGGCCCGGCAGGCCGGGATCACCGTGCACGAGGACGCGGGCGAGGCGCCCTGCACGGGCGACGCGCTGCTGCTGGAACGGCTGGTGCAGAACCTGGTGGAGAACGGCATCAGGCACAACACCGGAGACGGCGGCTGGGTCCGGGTCACCAGCCGCACCCGCGACGGGCGCGCCGAAGTGGAGGTCTCCAACTCCGGCCCGGCCGTCCCGGCGTACGAGATCCCCGCCCTCTACGAGCCGTTCCGCCGCCTCGACACCGACCGGCTCGTCACCGCCAAGGGCGTCGGGCTCGGCCTGTCGATCGTCCGCGCCATCGCGCTCGCGCACGACGGCGAGGTCGGCGCCGTGCCCCGACCGGGCGGCGGCCTGACGGTCACCGCCACCCTCCCGCCGCGCTGAGTCCGCGCGTACCCCCGATGCCGCCGGCGGCGCCGTCCCGTCGTGATCAGTCGGCGTGGTCGAGCGCGGCCTGGACGATGGCGTCGGCGTCGATGCCGTGGTGGCGGTAGACCTCCTCCAGCGATCCGGACTGGCCGAAGCGGGTGACGCCGAGCGAGGTCACCGGAACCTGGTTGACCGTGGCGAGGAACGTCAGCGTGTGCGGATGCCCGTCCAGGACGGTGACCAGCGGCGCGGCGCGTCCGGCGGGGAACGCCTGGTCGAGGATCCAGCTCGGCGCGTCCTCCTGCCCGCCCCGGGCGCGCAGCGCCCGGTACAGCAGGCCGGGGCTGGTCACGCACACCACGTCGGCGCCGATGCCGAGCCGCTCCAGGTGGTCGGCGGCGGCCAGCGCCTCGGGCACCACCGCGCCCATGGCGGCGATGGTGACCCGGGCGTCGGCGGCCCGCCGCAGCGGGTAGGCGCCCGCGACGGACTGGCGGCGGCGCCGCTCCCTGGCCGCCGGGTCGCCCGGCACCGCGGCCAGGGACTGGTCGACCGGACGGGTGGACAGCCGCAGGTAGGTCGACGTGCCGTCCGGGCGGCCGAGCCGGGCGAGCCCGGCCAGCAGCGCCCACTCGACGTCGATCGCGAAGGCCGGCTCGTAGGTGACGCAGCCGGGCTGCTCCAGCCCGAGCGACGGCGTGGTGATCGACTGGTGCGCGCCGCCCTCGGGCGCCAGGCTCACCCCGGACGGGGTGCCGACCAGGATCGACTGGCCGCCCGCGTAGATCCCGAACGACCACGGCTCGAGCGCGCGCTGGACGAACGGGTCGTACAGCACCCCGATCGGCAGCAGCGGACGGCCCCAGCGGCTCCACGTCGCGCCGAGCTCGCCGAGCAGGCCCACCAGGTTGGTCTCGGCGATGCCGAGCTCGATGTGCTGGCCGGTCGGGCGCTCCTGCCAGTGCAGGATCGTCTCGGCGTCGTCGGCGAACCAGTCGCGCCGCTCGCTCGGCGACCACACGCCCACCTTGTTGACCCAGCCGCCGAGGTTGGTGCTGGAGCTGACGTCGGGCGAGACGGTCACCACGCGGCCGGCCGCCTCGGGCGCCTCCCGGGTCAGGTCCATCAGCGTCCGGCCCAGGGCGGCCTGCGTGGTCGCGGTGCCGGACGGGGTGCGGCCGATGTCGGCGGGCAGCTCGGGGACGGCCTCGCAGGGCCGGTCCTCGCGGCGCAGCCGCTCGGCGACCTCGGCGCACAGCCGCCCGGCCGCGCCCTCGCCGCCGAACCGGCTCCAGGGACGCTCCGGGTCGGTGCCGAGCGTGGCGGCCAGCTCGCGCATCTGCTCGGCGGTGAGCAGCGAGGAGTGGTTCTGCGGATGGCCGCGGGTGGGCAGCCCGTACCCCTTCACCGTGTACGCGAAGATCACCGTGGGCCGGGTGTCGTCGATCGCGCCGAACGCCTCGTCCAGCGCGCCGAGGTCGTGGCCGCCGAGGTCGCCGATCGCGGCCAGCAGCGTCGCGTCGTCCAGCCCGTCGGCGAGCGCGGCGATCTCGGCGCGGCCGGCGCCGTCGCCGGGCAGCCGCCGGCGCAGCTCGGCGGCGTCGCAGCGCAGCAGCCGCTGGTACTCGGGGTTGGCCATCCCGTCGATGCGGGCGCGCAGGGCGCCGCCGCCGGGACGGGCGAACAGGTCCTCCAGCACCCGCCCGTACTTCACCGACAGCACCTGCCAGCCCGCCGCGCCGAACATGCCCTGGAGCCGCCCGGCGGCGATGCCCGGGACGACCCGGTCGAGCGACTGCCGGTTGAGGTCGACGATCCACACGATCTCGCCGAGCTGCGCCACGGCCGGGTCGAGGATCGCCTCCCACACCGCGCCCTCGTCCAGCTCGGCGTCGCCGAGCAGCGAGTACTGGCGGCCGGACGGGCCGTCCTCGCGCTCGACGTAGCGGCGGGCCAGCGCGCCCCAGATCGGCGCGGTCGCGCCGATGCCGACCGAGCCGGTCGAGTAGTCGACCGCGTCGGGGTCCTTGGACCGGCTCGGGTAGCTCTGGAGGCCGCCGAACGCGCGCAGCGTCGGCAGGTAGGCCTCGTCCAGCCCGCCGAGCAGGTAGTTGATCGCGTGCAGCACCGGGGAGGCGTGCGGCTTCACCGACACGCGGTCGGCGGCGGTCAGGTGCCGGAACCAGAGCGAGGTCATGATCGACACCATCGACGCCGACGACGCCTGGTGCCCGCCGACCTTCAGCCCGGACGGGTTGGGCCGCACCCGGTTCGCCTCGTGGACGATCGACGCCGAGAGCCACAGGACGCGGCCCTCGATCTCGCGCAGGGTGCCGGACACGGCGGGTGCCGCAACGGTCATCTCTCTCACCGGCCTTCACCGAAGACGCGCTCCGCGCAGCGCCGGCGGATCCGCATCCTCCCTCGGAGTGTGCACTGACTGCTCGGAGCACACCATGACGTGCTCTAATGCACAACACGAGCCAAGAAACTTGAGCATAATGCACTCTCCCCCCGCCCCCTGCCCCCGTGAAGGTGAGCATCGTGCAAGACGACCAGCGGATCGATCCGGCCGACGCGCGGCTGCTGCTGGCGATGGTCCGGCACCCCCGCGCCACCATCGTCGCGCTCGCCGAGAAGGCCGGGCTGTCGCGCAACACCGCGCAGGCCCGGATCACCCGGCTCGAACAGGAACGCGGCCTGGAGTCGTTCGAACGGCGCGTCTCCCCCGGCGCCCTCGGCTACCCGCTCACCGCGTTCATCACCGCGCAGGTCACCCAGCGGCGGCTGGGCGAGGTCGCGGGCGCGCTCGCCGAGATCCCCGAGGTGCTCCAGGTGCACGGCGTCAGCGGCGCCACCGACCTGCTCGTCCACACGGTCGCGGCGGACGCCGACGACCTCTACCGGGTCGCCGGGCGGATCCTGGCCGTCCCCGGCGTCGAGCGCACCCAGACCGCGCTGGTGATGCGCGAGCTCGTCGAGTACCGCGTCACGCCGCTGCTGCGCCGCCTCGCCGAAGAGGGCAGGACGCCCCGCTGACGCGGTTCCCCGGCCCGGACGCGATAACGTCGCGCAGTTCACCCACCAGGAGGCTTCATGAGCGACGCGCGTCCGTCCATCCCCGAGCTCGACCTGCTCAAAGGGTTCGCCGACCGGCAGAGCGGGCCCTTCGCGCCGGGGTTCGAGCTGTTCTACCCGGCCCGCCGGGAGATCACCTGGTTCGGGCCCGATCCCGACCGGGCCCGCCTGGACCAGCTGATCCCCTTCGCCACCGCGGGCGGCCCCGACTCGGTCTACGCCCTCTGGCGGTGCGACGACCGGGCCGAGCTCGGCACGCTTCCCGTCGTCTTCTTCGGCGGGGACGGCGACCTCAGCGTCGACGCGCGCGGGCTGCGCGAGCTGTTCGAGCTGCTCACCGTCATCGAGGACGGCGACGCGGGGCTCGTGCCCGCCCGCCGCGAGTACCTCGACTGGGTGCGCCGGACCTTCGGGCTCACCCCGCCCGGCGACCCCGCCGCGATCGTCCGGGCCGCGATGCTGGAGTACGGGCCGAGCTTCGCCGAATGGGTCATGGAGTTCAGCCCCGAGGAACTGGTCGACGACCTCCTCGACCAGCTCGACACCATGGCGGGCAAGCGCTAGGCCGTCCGGCGGGGCCGGTTCCGGAGGGCGGCCCCCGGCCGCGCGAGCGGCGGTATTCCCGGTGGCCTAAGATCGCCACGTGATCATGTCCGGCCCGATTTCCGCGGGCCGGCGTGCCGTCGACGTCCTTTCCCCCGGAGGCGCTTCGTGGCCGATTCCCCCTTCCAGTTCCCCGTCGCCGGCGAGCCCGTCCGCCGCACCCTGGCCCGGCTGCGCGACCTCGGCCCGGTCGTCCGCATCGAGCTTCCCGGCGGCGTCCCGGCGTGGGCGGTGAACGGCCACGACGCGATCGCCGAGCTGCTCGCGCACGACAACAAGCTCGTCACCCGCAACCCGCGGCACTGGGCGGCCCTCCAGAACGGCGGCGTCCCGGCCGACTGGCCGATGCGGCCGCTCGTCACGGGCGAGCACCTCCAGGTGCTGGACGGGGCCGACCACCGGCGGCTGCGGACGCTGCTCTCCCGCGCCTTCACCCCGTCCCGGGTCGAGGCGCTGACCCCGCGCATCGAGGCACTGGTGGCCGAGCACATCGACGGCCTGCTCGCGGCCGGCGGCACGGCCGACCTGGTGCCCGGCTTCACCGAGCCGCTGCCGATCTCGGTGATCTGCGAGCTGTACGGGGTGCCGACGGCCGAGCTGCACCAGTTCCGCGGCTGGGTCAGCACGCTGATCGCGCACACCACCACCGGCGAGCAGGCCGCCGCCGCCAACCAGGACATGCTCGGCTACCTGGCCGAGCTCGTCGACCGCAAGCGCCGCGAGCCGGGCGACGACCTGACCAGCGGGCTGGTCCGGGTGCGCGACGAGGACGACGCGCTGTCGGACGCCGAACTGGTCACCAACCTCTGGCTGATGATCCTCGCCGGGCACGAGACCACCGTGCACCTGCTCGGGCAGGCCATCGTCGCGCTGCTCACCCACCCCGAGCAGCGGGCCCTGGCGGTCGAGGGGGACCGCTGGCCGGACGTGGTGGAGGAGACCCTCCGGAACCGCACCCCGGTCACCGCCTCGCCCTTCCGGTACGCGATGACCGACCTGACGCTCGCGGGCATGCCGGTTCCCGCCGGCGACGCCTTCCTGACGTGCTACGGGGGAATGGGGACCGACCCCGACCGGTACGGCGCGGAGGCCGAGCGTTTCGACATCACCCGGGAGAACCCCGCGCACCAGGCGTTCGGCTACGGCCCGCATTTCTGCATTGGCGCGCCGCTCGCCCGGCTCGAAGGCCGCATCGCCCTTTCCGCGCTGTTCAACCGGCTCCCGGAATTGCGGCTCGCCGTCGATGCGGACGATATTCCCTACTCGCCTTCGTTCATCACCCACGGGCCGCTGTCCATTCCGGTGGAACTGCGCGCCAAGGCCGCGGTCCCCGGCTGATTCGGAACGGTCCCGGCGGCGTCCCGGCACCCGCCGGGGCGCCGCCGCGCACCCGTCCACACCAAACGGACACACGCCCCATAAGCCCCGATCTCGGACGGTGGGGCGCCCTCTCTCGGCGCTTCTCCCCATTCCGCCGGAATCTTCCCTAGGGTTCCACCCTGGAGACCGGCGGGCCGCCGCCGCCGATCGGGCGGCGCGCGACCTCCGTGTCCCAGCGAGGAGTGATGACCATGCACCTGGCCGGCGCCGGACCGACCGAGCCGTCCTTGGAGTCGATGGCGGCCGAACCCATGTTCACGCGGGAGTACGAGGCCCGTCCCGCCGAGTTCTACCAGCGACTGCGCGACACCTACGGGCCGGTCGCACCGGTCGACGTGCTGGGCGTGCCGGCCTGGCTGGTGCTCGGCTACACGCAGGCGCTCGACGTCCTCCAGGACCGGCAGGGCCGGTGGACCAAGCACATCTCGAGCTGGCCGGCGTGGTCGGACGGGCGGGTGCCGGCCGACTGGCCGCTGCGGCACGCGTTCGGCAACGACTGCCTCCTGGTGTCGGACGGCCGGAAGGCCGACCGGCTGCGCAGCGCCTGGATCCTGGGCCTGCGCCCGTACCAGGACCGCACGCACCGCCAGGCCCGCGAGCTGGAGAACACGGTCGGCCGCTACGCCGACGAGCTGATCGACGTGCTGTCGGAGGGCTCCAGCGGCACCGGCTGGGCCGACCTGTCCGCGCAGTACGCCCGGCCGCTGCCGCTGATGGTGCTGAACCGGATGATCGGCTTCGCCGACGACCGCGGCGACGACCTGCTGATGGACCTGTGGCGGGCGATGGACGCCGGCCCCGAGGCCGTCGAGGCCATGGGGCGGATGTACACCGTGACGGCCGAGACGATCGAGGCCAAGCGCAAGACCCCGGGCGAGGACCTCACCTCCTACCTGATCGGCGCCGATCCCGGGCTGTCCACCGAGGATCTGTGCAAGGAACTGATCCTGGCGATGTCGATGCTCGGCGACTTCACCGGGACGCTCATCTCCAACACCGCCGCCGCGGTGATCGGTGGGGACCACTCCACCCGGGAGAGCCTGTCGGCCGGGATGCTCCAGGAGACCGTCAACCGGGTGGCGATGGCCAACCCGCCGATGGCCAACATCTCCTTCCGCTTCGCGCAGGCCCCCGTCCGGCTGGGCCGGTTCGCCATCTCCGTCGGCGACCCGGTGTTCATCTCCGTGGCCGCCGCGCACATGGACCCGGTGTTCACCGGGCACATGAACCCCGACTCCATCACCAGCTCCCGCGCGCACCTGGCCTGGAGCACCGGCCTGCACGGCTGCCTCGGCCGCGACCTCGCCACCACGATCACGACGATCGCGATCGGCCGGCTGTTCGAGCGGTTCTCCGCGCTGAAGCTGGCCCTGCCCGCCGACCAGCTCCCGTGGCGGTCCTCCCCCTTCCTGCGCAGCCTCCGCTCGCTCCCGGTCGAGTACGAGCTGTCGGGTCCGCCGCCCGGAGCGCGGCAGCCGGCGGGCGGCGCCCCCGGCCAGCCCGCGAACGCCGGCGCCCAGCCGCCGCGTTCCCGGATGTGGCGGTTCCTGCGCGGGCTGCGGAAGGACGCGCAGTAGGAGCGACCGGCCCGGCGGCCCGCCCCGCGGCTCTCGCCCGCGGGGCGGCGGGCCGAGCATCGGCGGGACGTTGGGATACTCGGTCCGTGCCCTCCACGTCTCCAGCCCCGCGGCCCGCCAAGCGGGGGCGGCCCGGACACGACCTCGCATCGGTCCTGTCGGTCGCCGTCGCCCTGTTCAACGAGCGCGGCTACGAGGCCACCGGGATGGAGGCGATCGCCCGCGGGCTCGGCCTCACCAAGTCGGCGATCTACCACCATGTCGATAGCAAGGAGGAGCTGCTGCGGATGGCCACCGACCGGGCGCTGGACGGCCTGTTCGAGGCGGCCGGGCAGGCCCGCGACCTCGACGGCCGGGCCATCGACCGGCTGGAGTTCCTGGCCGAGCGCAGCGTGCACGTGCTCGCCGAGCGGCTGCCGTTCGTCACGCTCCTGCTGCGGGTTCGGGGCAACACCGACGTGGAGCGCCGGGCGCTGGAGCGCCGCCGCGCGTTCGACCACCTGGTAGCCGAGCTGATGGAGCAGGCCGCGGCCGAGGGCGACCTGAGGCGGGACGTCGACCCGGCGATCGGCGCCCGGCTGCTGTTCGGCATGGTCAACTCGCTGGTCGAGTGGTACCGCCCGTCCGGCGGCACCGACGTGGACGCGCTGGCCGTCCTGGTCCGCCGCACCGCCTTCGACGGCCTGCGCGCCTGACAATCCGGGCGCCGCCCTGTTCTCTTCCGCCGCCCGCGGGTAGCATTACTTACCGAACGGACGGTTGGTAATCGGGTGAAGGGACCACGGCATGGCAGCGCTGCGCAGTTACGTCTCGGGGGCCTGGCACACTCCGCCCGACGAGGGCGTCCCGGTCCACGACGCGGTCACGGGCGAGGAGGTCGCCCGGGTCTCGTCCACGGGCGTCGACTTCGCCGCCGCGCTCGACCACGGCCGCCGCCGCGGCCGGGAGCTCCGCGCGCTGACCTTCCACCAGCGGGCCGCGCTGCTGAAGACGCTCGCCTCGCACCTGAACGAGCACCGCGACGAGCTGTACGCGCTGTCGCGCCGCGCCGGTTCCACGCTCGCCGACGCGCGGATCGACGTGGACGGGGGCATCGGCACCCTGTTCGCCTACTCCAGCAAGGGCCGCCGCGAGCTGCCCAACGACACCGTCCACGTGGACGGCGACGTGGAGCCGCTCGGCAAGGGCGGCACGTTCGTCGGACGGCACCTGATGACCCCGCTGCACGGCGTCGCCGTGCAGATCAACGCCTTCAACTTCCCCGTCTGGGGGCCGCTGGAGAAGCTCGGCCCGGCCTTCGTCGCGGGGATGCCCTCGCTGATCAAGCCCGCCGGGCAGACCGCCTACATCACCGCGCGGCTGGTCGAGCTGATCGTCGACAGCGGGATCCTGCCCGAGGGGTCGGTGCAGCTCGTCTGCGGCGACGCGGGCGACCTGCTGTCGCACCTGACCGAGCAGGACCTGGTCTCCTTCACCGGTTCGGCCGCGACCGCGCGCACGCTGCGCGCCCACCCGGTGATCGTGGAGCGGGCCGTCCGGTTCAACGCCGAGGCCGACTCCCTCAACTGCTCGATCCTCGGTCCGGACGGCGACGTGGAGCTGTACGCCAAGCAGCTCGTCACCGAGATGACCGCCAAGGCCGGCCAGAAGTGCACCGCGATCCGGCGGGCGTTCGTGCCGCGCGACCGGCTGGAGGAGGTCACCGCGGCGGTGCGCGAGCGGCTCGGCCGGATCGTGGTCGGCGACCCGGCCGCCGAGGGCGTCCGGATGGGCGCGCTGGCGAGCCTGCGGCAGCGCGACGAGGTGCGCCGCGCGGTCAAGGCCATCGGCGGCACCGTCCTGTTCGGCGACCCCGGCCACGTCGAGGCGGCCGGCGCGGACGGCGAACTCGGCGCGTTCCTGTCCCCGCTGCTGCTGCTGGGCGACCCCGAGCGCGACGAGCCGCACGAGGTCGAGGCGTTCGGGCCGGTCAGCACGCTGCTGCCCTACGACACGACCGAGCAGGTCATCGAGTACGCGGCGCGCGGGCGGGGCAGCCTGGTCGGCTCGGTCGTCACCGAGGACGAGGCGTTCGCCCGCGAGGTCGTCCTCGGACTAGCCCCCTGGCACGGCCGGCTGCTGGTGCTGAACCGCGCGGACGCCAAGGAGTCCACCGGGCACGGCTCACCGATGCCCGCGCTCGTCCACGGCGGACCAGGCCGGGCCGGCGGCGGCGAGGAGCTGGGCGGCGTGCGCGCCGTCCTGCACCACATGCAGCGCACCGCCGTCCAGGGGTCGCCGGACGTGCTCACCGCGATCACCGGCCGCTGGACGCCGGGCGCGCGGCGGAGCGACGACGACGTCCACCCGTTCCGCAAGAACCTCGCCCGGCTCCGGGTCGGCGACTCGGTCACCGCGGGGCCGCGCGCCGTCACCCTCGCCGACGTCGAGCACTTCGCCGAGTTCACCGGCGACACCTTCTACGCGCACACCGACGCGGAGGCCGCCGCCGCCAATCCGTTCTTCGGCGGGCTGGTCGCGCACGGCTACCTGGTCGTGTCGTTCGCCGCGGGCCTGTTCGTCTCGCCCGAGCCCGGTCCCGTCCTGGCCAACTACGGGCTGGAGAACCTGCGCTTCCTCACCCCGGTCAAGCCGGGCGACGAGCTGACGGTCACGCTGACCGCCAAGCAGATCAGCCCGCGCGAGGGCGCCGCCTACGGCGAGGTGCGCTGGGACACCGACGTGACCAACCAGGACGGCGCATCGGTCGCCAAGTACGACGTGCTGACCCTGGTGGAGAAGTGAGCACGTTCGAGGAGGTGATCGCCGCCGACCGGCGGATCGAGCCGCGCGACGCGATGCCGGACGCCTACCGCGCGACGATGGTCCGGCAGATCGCCCAGCACGCCCACTCCGAGATCATCGGCATGCAGCCTGAGGGGTACTGGATCACCCGGGCGCCGTCGCTGCGCCGCAAGGCGATCCTGCTGGCCAAGGTGCAGGACGAGGCGGGCCACGGCCTGTACCTGTACGCGGCGGCCGAGACGCTCGGCGTGGACCGCGCCGAGCTCGCCGAACGGCTGATCGACGGGCGGCAGAAGTACTCCTCGATCTTCAACTACCCGACGCTCGGCTACGCCGACGTCGGAGTGATCGGCTGGCTGGTGGACGGCGCGGCGATCTGCAACCAGGTCCCGCTGTGCCGCAGCTCCTACGGGCCCTACGCCCGCGCGATGATCCGGGTCTGCAAGGAGGAGTCCTTCCACCAGCGGCAGGGCTACGAGCTGCTGATGACCATGATGCGGGGCACCGCCGCGCAGCGCGAGCTGGTCCAGGAGTCGGTGGACCGCTGGTGGTGGCCGTCGCTGATGATGTTCGGGCCGCCCGACGGCGACTCGCCCAACACCGCGCGCTCGATGGCCTGGAAGATCAAGCGGCACACCAACGACGAGCTGCGGCAGCGGTTCGTCGACATGACCGTCCCGCAGGCCGGGCGGCTCGGCGTGACGCTGCCCGACCCGGAGCTGCGCTGGAACGCCGAGCGCGGCCACCACGACTTCGGCACGCCCGACTGGGACGAGCTGAAGCGGGTCATCCAGGGCGACGGCCCGTGCAACGCCGAACGCGTCGAGCACCGCCGCCGCGCCCACGAGGACGGCGCCTGGGTCCGCGAGGCCGCCACCGCCCACGCCGCGAAAGCCGCGCGGGCCGCGGAGGCCGCGGAGGCCGCGCGGGCCGCGCGGGCCGCGGAGGCGGGACGCGCCACGAAGGAGGAGGTGGCCTGATGTCCTGGCCGCTCTACGAGGTGTTCGTCCGCGGCAAGCGCGGCCTGAACCACGTCCATGTCGGCTCGCTGCACGCGGCGGACGACGAATCGGCCCTGCACAGCGCCCGCGACCTGTACACGCGGCGGAACGAGGGCGTCAGCATCTGGGTGGTCCGCTCGGCGCACATCACCGCGTCCAGCCCGGACGAGAAGGACCCGTTCTTCGCGCCCAGCGGCGACAAGGTCTACCGGCATCCCACCTTCTACTCCATCCCCGACGACGTCCCGCACATCTGATGGGCCCCGACGACGACACCCTCGCCGCCGACGGCCACTGGGCGTTCGGCACCGGCTTCAGCGACCCGCTGAGCGGGCTGCCCATGCCGCCCGCGGGCGCCGACCTGGCCGCGCTCTGCCTGGCCCTCGGCGACGACGCGCTGGTCATGTCGCACCGGCTCCAGGAGTGGTGCACCCGCGCGCCCGAGCTGGAGGACGAGGTGGCGCTGGCCAACATCGCGCTGGACCTGCTCGGCCAGGCCCGGCTGCTGCTCGCGCGCACCGGCCGGGACGAGGACGAGCTGGCCTTCCGGCGCGGCGCCGGGGAGTTCCGCAACGTCCGGCTGGCCGAGGTGCCGAACGGCGACTTCGCGCACCTGGTCGTCCGGCTGCTGGTCTTCTCGACCTGGCGGCTGGGGCTGCTGACCCGGCTGCGCGACAGCGACGACGAGGCGCTGGCCGCGATCGCCGCCAAGGGGGTCAAGGAGGTCGCCTACCACCGCGGCTACGCCGCCCGCTGGACGATCCGGCTCGGCGACGGCACCGCGCACTCCCACGAGCGGACGCGGCAGGCGCTCGCCGCCGTCTGGCCGCTGGTCGACCAGCTCTTCGCCGCCGACGGGAACCCCCGCTCCCCCGATCCGGCGGACCTGCGCGAGGAGTTCGACGCGGTCGTCGGCCACGTCCTCGCGGAGGCCACGCTGACGATCCCCGAGACCGCCGCCGAACGCGCCTCCCGTGACGAGCACACCGGGGCGCTGGCGGTGCTGCTGGAGGAGATGCAGTCCGTGGCCCGCGCGCTGCCGGGGGCGACATGGTGACCGCGCGGCAGGTCGCCGAGACCGTCACCGACCCCGAGCTGCCCCAGCTCACCCTGGCCGAGCTCGGCGTGCTGCGCGAGGTCGCCGAGCGGGACGGCCGGGTGACGGTGTGGATCACCCCGACCTACAGCGGCTGCCCCGCGCTGGACGCCATGCGCGACGACCTGGTGCGCAGCCTCACCGGCGCCGGGTACGCCGAGGTGGACGTGCGGGTGACGCTGAGCCCGGCGTGGAGCAGCGATCTGATCACCGGGCCGGGCCGCCGCAAGCTCGCCGAGGCCGGCATCGCGCCGCCCGGCCCCGCGCCGCGCCCGGCCCCCGGCCCGGTCCCGCTCGTCCTCGGGCCGGTCAGGACGGCGGCCTGCCCGCTGTGCGGGTCGCCCGACACCGAGGAGCTCTCGGAGTTCGGGGCGGCGCCGTGCCGGGCGCTGCGCCGCTGCCGGTCCTGCCGTGAGCCCTTCGACCACTTCAAGGAGATCTGACCGTGGCCGTCCTGCCCGACCGCCGCCCGCGCGGACTCCGCGTCGGCAGCGTGGAGCGACTGTGCGACGACGCGGTCGCGCTGACCTTCGAGGTGCCCGGCGACCTGGCCGAGCTGTACGCCTTCCGTCCGGGCCAGTCGCTCACGCTGCGGCGGACGGTCGGCGGGCGGGAGGAGCGCCGGTCGTACTCGATCTGCGCCCCGGCGGGCGGCCCGCCGCGGGTGGGGGTCCGCGAGGTGCCCGGCGGGCTGTTCTCGTCCTGGCTGGTGCGGGACGTGCGGCCGGGCGACGAGATCGACGTCCTGCCGCCGAGCGGCTCCTTCACCGCCGACCTCGCCCCGGGCGCGCGGCACGTGCTGATCGCCGCCGGGTCGGGCATCACCCCGGTGCTCTCGATCGCCGCCTCCGCGCTGGCCGTCCCGGACTCGCACGTCACCGTCCTGTACGGCAACCGCAGCAGCGAGACGGTCATGTTCGCCGACGAGCTGGCCGACCTCAAGGACGCCCATCCCGAGCGGCTGAGCATCGCGCACGTCCTGTCGCGCGAGCCCCGCGAGGCCGAGCTGTTCAGCGGACGGCTGGATGCGGCCAGGCTCCGGACGCTGCTGCCGTTGTCGGTCCCGGTCGCGGACGTCGACCACTGGTGGCTGTGCGGGCCGTACGGGATGGTCACGGACGCGCTGGAGGTGCTCGCCGAGCTGGAGGTGCCGCGCGACCGCGTTCACCGTGAGCTCTTCTACGTCGAGGACGTCCCGCCCGCCCGGCGGGAGGCCACCGTCGTCCCGGCCGGCCCCGGCACCCCGGTCACGGTGATCCTGGACGGCCGGACCACACCGCTGGACCTCCCCGCGGGCGCCACCGTGCTGGAGGGCGCCCAGCGGGCCCGTCCCGACATGCCCTTCGCCTGCAAGGGCGGCGTCTGCGGGACGTGCCGGGCGCGGGTCACCGAGGGCGAGGTCCGCATGCGCCGCAACTACGCACTGGACCCCGCCGAGCTGGACGCCGGCTACGTGCTCACCTGCCAGTCCGAGCCGACCGGAGGGCCGGTCACGGTCGACTTCGACAGCTGAGCGACCACCCGGTCAGGGGACCGGGGGCCACGGCGAGTCCCGCAGCACCATGTCGTCGGACGACTCCTCAAAGATGATCATGGTGCGGGTGTTGCGCACGCCCGGGATGGAGTGCAGGTCGTCGAAAACCAGATCGCGCAGCCCGGCCTGGTCGGGCACCCGGACCAGCGCGATGACGTCGAAGTCGCCGCCGGTGAGCGAGTAGTGCCGGATGGCCGGGATCTCCCGCAGCCGGTCGCGGACCCGCTTCCAGGAGTTCTGCTCGATCGTCAGCGTCACGTAGGCCGAGAGCGCGAGCCCGATCCCGACCGGGTCGAGCCGGGCCGAGAAGCCCCGCACGACCTGGTCCCGGGTCAGCCGTTCGAGCCTGCTGTAGGCGTTGGCCCGCGAGATGTGCAGCCGCTCGGCGAGGGCGCGGACCGACAGCCGGCCGTCGCGCGACAGCTCGGCGACGATCCGCCGGTCGACCTCGTCCAGGGCGGAGACCGTTCGTCTCACCGCCGCGTCGGTCCGGGCCGTTTGTACACCCGAATCCAATGGATCGATCCACTCGTCTCGTTCCATCCACCACCCCTGGACATTCTGCGCCGCTCACCTGCACCGTATCGACAAATAGCCTCATTGTGGAGGAGTGCCGTGGTCGTCAAGCCCGGGAGCGAGCTGCTTCCCACCGCCAGGCCGATCCAGCTCATCGACGAGAACGGCGACCGCGCGACCCGCCCCCGGAGCGGCGGCCACACCCTGCCCCCGGCCGACGCCCTGCTGGCGGCCTACCGGGCGCTGGTGGTGGGACGGCGCTTCGACCGGCAGGCGAGCAGCCTGGTCAAGCAGGGACGGCTCGCGGTCTACCCGTCGTCCCACGGGCAGGAGGCCAGCGAGGTCGGCGCGGTGCTGGCGCTGCGCCCGACCGACTGGCTCTTCCCCACCTACCGCGACAGCGTCGCGCTCGTGACGCGCGGCATCGACCCGGTCGAGGTCCTCACCCTGCTGCGCGGCGACTGGCACTGCGGCTACGATCCGGCCGCGCACCGGACGGCACCGCAGTGCACGCCGCTGGCCACCCAGGCGCCGCACGCCGTCGGGGTCGGCTACGCCGCGCGGGCCAAGGGCGAGGACACCGTCGTCCTGGCCTTCCTCGGCGACGGTGCGACCAGCGAGGGCGACTTCCACGAGGCGTTGAACTTCGCCGCCGTCTTCCGGGCCCCGGTCGTCTTCTTCGTCCAGAACAACCAGTACGCCATCTCGGTGCCGCTCGACCGCCAGACCGCCGCGCCCTCCCTGGCGCACAAGGCCGTCGGGTACGGCGTGCCCGGCGTCGGCGTCGACGGCAACGACGTCGCGGCCGTGCTCGCGGTGGTCGGCAGGGCCGCCGAGCGCGCCCGCGCGGGCGAGGGGCCCACCCTGATCGAGGCGCACACCTACCGGATCGAGGCGCACACCAACGCCGACGACGCCACCCGCTACCGCGCGGACGGCGAGGTCGCCGCCTGGCTGCGCCGCGACCCCGTCGAACGGCTGACCGCCCACCTCCGGCGCACGGGCGCCCTCGACGACGCCGGGATCGCCGCGGTCGCCGACGAGGCCGAACGGCACGCCGCCGATCTCCGCGACCGCCTCCCCGCCCAGACGCCGCCGGACCCCGCGGAGCTGTTCGCGCACGTCTACGCCGCCCCGACCCCGCAGCTCCGCGAGCAGGCCGCGCGGCTCGCCGCCGAGGAGAACTGATGACCGCGCTCAGCATGGCCCAAGCGATCAACACGGCCCTCGCCGACGCCCTGGACGAGGACGACCGGGTCGTCGTCTTCGGCGAGGACGTCGGCGCGCTCGGCGGCGTCTTCCGCGTGACCGAGGGCCTGACCGCCCGGTTCGGCGAGAGCCGCTGCTTCGACACCCCGCTCGCCGAGTCCGGCATCGTCGGCATGGCCGTGGGGATGGCGATGAACGGCCTGCGCCCGGTCGTGGAGATGCAGTTCGACGCGTTCGCCTACCCGGCGTTCGAGCAGATCGCCGGACACGTCGCCAAGATGCGCAACCGCACCCGCGGCGCGATCACCCTGCCAATGGTCATCCGCATCCCCTACGCGGGCGGCATCGGCGGCGTCGAGCACCACTGCGACTCGTCCGAGGCGTACTACGCCCACACCCCCGGCCTCACCGTCGCGGCCCCGGCGACGGCCGCGGACGCCTACAGCATGCTGCGCGAGGCGGTCGAGCTGCCCGATCCGGTGATCTTCCTCGAGCCCAAGCGGCTCTACTGGTCCAGGCAGGAGGTCGCACCGCGCGCCCGCACCCGGCCGTTCGGCGAGGCGGCGGTGCGGCGCGCGGGCCGCGACGCGACGCTCATCGCCTACGGCCCGAGCGTCCCGGTGGCGCTGGAGGCCGCCGAGGCCGCCGCCGCGGAGGGCCGGGACCTGGAGGTCGTCGACCTCCGGACCATCGTGCCGTTCGACGACGCGACCGTCACCGCCAGCGTCATGAAGACCGGCCGGGCCGTGGTCGTCGCCGAGGCCCAGGGCTTCGCCGGCGTCGCGTCCGAGATCGCGGCCCGGGTCGGCGAGCGCTGCTTCCACGCCTTGGAGGCCCCGGTGCGGCGGGTGACCGGGCTGGACATCCCGTATCCGCCGCCCAAGCTCGAACACCACCACCTCCCGAACGTCGACCGCGTGCTCGACGCCGTCGCGGCGCTCCAGTGGGAGGACGCGTGACCGCCCGCGTGTTCCCCCTGCCCGACCTGGGCGAGGGGCTCACCGAGGCCGAGATCGTCCGCTGGCTCGTCGCCGTCGGCGACCGGGTGGACACCGACCAGTCCGTCGTGGAGGTCGAGACCGCCAAGGCCGTCGTGGACGTCCCGACGCCCTACGCCGGGACGGTCACCGAGCTGGGCGCCGCCGCCGGAGCCGTCCTGGACGTCGGCGCCACCCTTCTGGTCATCGAGGACGGCGCCGCGTCCGCCCCGGACCCCGCCCCGGACCTCGGCCCTGAGGCGGCCCGCTACGTCGAGGAGGAGAGGGCGGGCTCCGGCAACGTGCTGGTCGGGTACGGCACCAGCACCCCCGCCCGGCGCCGCCGCCCTACCCCGACCCCGTCGCCGCGCCCGTCCCCGTCCCGGGCAGCCACGGCCCGGCCCCTGGTCATCTCGCCGGTCGTCCGCCGCCTGGCCCGCGACCACGCCGTCGACCTGACCACCCTCGAAGGAAGCGGCCCGGACGGCCTCATCGTCCGGGCGGACGTCGAGCGGGCCATCAACCCCCCGGCCGAGCCGTCCGCGCTGGCCGGCGGTCCCCCGTCCGGCGGCCCGCTCCCGATCTCCGAGCGGATCCCGCTCAAGGGCGCCCGCAGGGCCGCCGCCGAGGCGTTCACCCGGAGCCGGCGCGAGATCCCCGAGGCCACCACCTGGGTCGACGTCGACGCCACGGCGCTCGTCCAGGCCCGGCGGGACATCAACGCCCGGAGCCGGACCCCGATCGGCCTGCTGCCCCTGATCGCCCGGTTCGTCGTCGCCGGCCTGGCCCGCCACCCCGAGCTCAACAGCCGGGTCGACGCCACCGAGATCGTCCGGTTCGACGGCGTCAACCTGGGCGTCGCCGCGCAGAGCGAGCGCGGCCTGCTCGTCCCCGTCATCAAGAACGCGCACCGGCACAGCGCGCGCGGCCTCCAGGACGAGCTCACCCGCCTCACCGGGGCCGCCCGCGCCGGGACGCTCGGCGCCGCCGACCTGACCGGCGGCACCTTCACCCTCAACAACTACGGCGTTTTCGGCGTCGACGGCTCGGCCCCCATCGTCAACCATCCCGAGGCCGCGATCCTCGGCATCGGCCGGATCATCGACCGTCCCTGGGTCGTCGACGGCGAGGTGACCGCGCGCAAGATCGTCCAGCTCTCGCTGGCCTTCGACCACCGGGTCTGCGACGGCGCCCCCGCCGCCGCCTTCCTCCGCTTCATCGCCGACTGCTTCGAGGACCCCCAGGAGGCCCTGACCCATCTGTGAGACCGCCTCCGGGCCGGCGTCCGATTCCGTGCATGCCCGGATACGGGCGCCCCCCGGCCCCCGTCTCGCCTTCACCGTCCCTTGTGCGTGTAGGCACGGGTCGACAGCGGGACGAACACCACCAGCAGCGCGGCCGACCAGAGCAGGACGGCGGCCACCGGATGCGCGAGCGGCCAGGCCGCATCTTCCGGCGGCACCCCCGGATTGCCGAACAGCTCCCGGGAGGCGGCGGTGATCGCGCTGACCGGGTTCCAGTCGGCCAGGAACCGCAGCCACCCCGGCATGCCGTCCGTCGGGACGAACGAGTTGGACAGCATCGTGAACGGCAGGAACAGCGGCACCATCTGGTCGGCGGCCTGTTCGTTCTTCACCACCAGGCCCACATAGACGCCCACCCACCCCAGCGCGTACCGCAGCACGATCAGCAGCAGGAACGCCTCGGCCGCCGGGATCAGGCCCCGATGCGGCTGCCATCCCACCAGCAGGCCGGCCCCGGCCATGATGGCCAGCGACAGCAGCCCGGCCAGCAGGTCGGCGCCGGTCTGCCCGAACGGCACCGCCAGCCGCGCCATCGGCATGGACCGGAACCGGTCCATCACGCCGCGGGAGGCGTCGGTGGCCACCCGCATCATGAGCGTCATGACCGCCGTGAAGGTCACCATCGAGAACAGGCCCGGCATCAGGTACTCGCGGTAGTCTCCGCCGCCCGGCACCTGGATCGCGCTGCCGAAAACGTATCCGAACAGCACCACCATGACGGCCGGGAAGATCAGCATCGAGACAAGCTCCCCGGGCTCCTGCCGCAGCCGTCCGAGCTCGCGGCCGACCAGGGTCAGCCCGTCGGTGAACGTCCAGCGCAGGCGGTGGCCCGGCGGCGGGGCGAGAGCGGTCATCAGAGGACTTCCTTCCGGTCCGTGAGGCGCAGGAACACCTCGTCGAGAGAGGGGCGGCGCAGGCTCACGTCGGCCGCGGCGACCCCGGCCCGGTCGAGTTCGCGCACGATGTCGGCCAGCCGGAGGCCGCCGCCGGGCAGGGCGACGCTGAGCCGGTCCGCACCGGTCATCGTGGGATCGGTCCCGGCCAGGGCGTTCAGCACGGTCGCCGCGGGACGCAGCGCGGCGGGATCCTCGAGGACGACGTCGAGGCGGTCCCCGATCGTGGCCTTCAGCTCGTCCGGAGTGCCCGCGGCGACGACCCGCCCGTGGTCGATGACGGCGATGTCGTCGGCCAGCCGGTCGGCCTCGTCCAGGTACTGCGTGGTGAGCAGCACCGTGGTGCCGTCCGCCACCAGCTCGCGGACGCTGTCCCAGATCTCGCCGCGGCTGCGCGGGTCCAGGCCGGTGGTCGGCTCGTCCAGGAAGAGCACCTCGGGGCGCAGGATGAGGCTGGTGATCAGGTCGAGGCGGCGGCGCATGCCGCCGGAGTAGCCGGCGACCTGGCGGTCGGCGGCGTCCATCAGGCCGAAGCGTTCGAGCAGCTCGTCGGCCCGCCGGTGCGCCTCGCGCCGGGACAGGTGGTAGAGGCGCCCGAACATGCGCAGGTTGCCGCGGCCGGTGAGCTTCTCGTCCACGGCGGCGTGCTGGCCCGCGAGCCCGATCCTGGCCCGCACCTTCCCGGCCTCACGGACGACGTCGTGTCCGGCGATGCGGGCGTGCCCGGCATCGGGATCGGACAGGGTCGCCAGGATGCGCACCGCGGTCGTCTTCCCCGCGCCGTTCGGCCCCAGCACGCCGCAGACCGTTCCTCTTGGGACGCTCAGGTCCAGGCCCCGCAGCGCCTGGACGTCGCCGAAGGACTTGTGCAGCCCCTCGGCCACCACGATCGGATCCGCCATGATCCCTCCACTGGGTACTCCGTACGCGGTTAAGGCGGCCAGGCTAAGTTACTGGGTACCATGTACGCAAGTAGGGGGTGGAACGGTGACCGACGCCGAGTACGTGAACATCTGGATGCGGCCCGAGCGCCCGGCCCGCGGGCCGAAACCGGCCTACAGCCGCGCGCAGATCACCGAAGCGGCACTCCGGATCGCCGACACCGAGGGGCTGGAGGCCGCCACCATGCGGCGGATCGCCGCCGAGATCGGCGCGGGCACGATGTCCCTCTACCGGTACGTCCCGGGCCGCGACGACCTGGTCGAGCTCATGGCCGACCGGCTGATGGGCGAGATCGACGTCGAGGGCGTCCCCTCCGGCGACTGGCGCGCGGACCTGGCGCACTACGCCGACGAGGTGCGGGCGATGTGGCTGCGGCACCCGTGGATCGCCACCGTGAACCGGTCGCTCCCCAGCTTCGGCCCCAACCAGCTCCGCTTGATCGAACGGGTGATGGGGGTCCTCGACGCCCACGTCCCCATCGACGAGAACCTCGGCCTCACCGGCCTGCTGAGCAGCTACGTCGAGGGCGCCGTCCGCGAGGAGATCAACTGGACCGAGGAGATCCGCCGCAGCGGGCTCAGCGAGTCGGAGTGGATGGAGCGCAGCGGTCCCTACATCCACTGGCTGCTGGCGAGCGGAGAGCACCCGATCTTCGCCAAGATCGTGATGGACGCCGGCCGACCGCACCAGAGCCAGGACGACCGGTTCCGGAACGGGCTGGAACGCGTCCTCGACTGCATCGCCATGGCCCTCCCCTCACCACCCGCCTGACACATTTATTGAACCAATACAGAAATGATAATGCATTGCCGTAATCTCCTTTCGTTCGATACTCCAACGAAAGGTGAGGCAATGATTCGAACGGCGTCCCTTCTGGCTGGAATGGCTGTGAGCGGGAGCATGGCGCTGGCGCCGATACTGCCGGCCCAGGCGAGTGCGGAGCTCCCCAGCTTCGATAGGTACGGCAAGAGCTGGGTGACACCCGACCCCTACGACAAGGGCGGGTATGACGCATACAGTGCGTTCAAGGTCGCCGGCACCAACAACAAGACCGGATTCAAACTCCACGCGAAGGGCAATTACGCGAAAATCTACAAGAAGGGCAAGGGCTTCACGCTCGGCAGCGACATCTACGGATGTCTCAGGATGGTCGGAGACAGCCAATACGTCTGCACCAGCCCCGGGCGGACGACCATCGACACCACGGGTGCAGAGGGACGCGAGGCCGAAGTGCGGACTTGCGCGTCGGTCCTCGGGAAGTCGATGTGCACGAAGTGGTACCGCGGACGATTCTGATCTGCTCGTCGATGGCCGTCCCGTGCGTCGGCCCGACGGGCGCGACCGGGACGTGGTGGCCGCTGCCCTCCGGCGCCCCGACGTCCGCCCCCGCCATGTCCACCCCGCCGGGCCCGGGCCGGCACCACCACGCACGACGACCCCGGTCAGTCCAGCGGGATTGATAGTCGAGGAACACGGAACCCTCCATGCAGGCCCGTCGGAATGCGAGCTACATCTAGTTGGCGGGGCCCGCACCATATCCTGTGGCCGTATAGCCCGACGAGATCGATCCGCACAGCGCGATGCGCGCATGGACGGCGAGCCTGTCCAGGGCGTTTTCCAATAGCACACCGCCCACATTTTCAAAGACGGCAGTGAGCCCGTCGGGGGCGAATTCGCGCAACACATCCGGAACGTAGTCGGTGCGGTAGTCAACGCAGGCGTCGAGCTTTGCGACGTCCTTCACCCAGGCGACCTTCTCGGCCGAACCGACGCTGCCCGCCGCGCCGGTGACCAGCACCGTGTCCGCGTCCGTGACGTCGAGCACGCTGGACATTCCGATGAACGCCGTCAGCCCGCTCACACCGAAGACGGTGCATGTGACGCGGATCGATTCCGTCCGGCACCGGATTCACACCGAACAGCATGAATTCAGTCTCTCTTCAGGGGGCGGATCTTCAGGGGGCGGAGCGTGTCGCTCGGCTGAACGTCGCGATCAGCTCGTCGATGACGGCGTCCACGGGAGCGCCGTGTGCGACCCGCGCTCCCTCGGCGTCGAGGGTGCGGCGGATGATCCGGGCCATCATGAGGGGGTCGAAGTCGCGCAGCTCGCCGTCACGCTGCCCCCCCTCCAACAGCGCGACGACGCCGGAAAGGGACGCCGTCACGAGCTCCTCGTAGACGTCGCAGCGGCATGGGTGTGGTGTTCCTGGGACGTTCTCCCAGCGGCAGGGCGGTGGCCATCAAGATCGTGCGTCCGGAGCTGACGACCGACCAGCAGTTCCGGCGGCGTTTCGCGGCCGAGGTCGAGGCGGCGTTCGCGCACTACGCGGGCCACGCTGGGGAGGCAACGGGTAACCCGTCGAATGATCGGCGCGGTAGCCGATGCCGGCGATCACACGGATCCCGGTGGCACAAGGCCAGAGGCCGGTTCGAGGGTCTCGAACCGGCCTCTGGCCTGTACTTCCTTGTGGAGCTGAGGGGATTTGAACCCCTGACCCCCTCGATGCGAACGAGGTGCGCTACCGGTCTGCGCCACAGCCCCAAGGACTCCGTAAGATTAGCAAACATCCGGGAGTACTCGCGCATCCTTATCGCGGGTCACTCGCCCACGGCGCGGCGGTCGTCGGCGTACTGGTCGAAGACGTCCTCCTCTGGACGGGCGACGAGCTCGATGACCTCGGCCTGCTCGGCGGTCTCCTCCTCCGCCGCGGCGGCCTCCGCCTCGAGGACGCGGGCGCGTTCGGCGGCGCGGGCCTCGGCGGCGGCGCGGGCCCGGGCGACGTCCATGCCCACGGCCACCCGCAGGAGCGCCAGATGGCCGCCCAGCGCGGCGAACGGGGGCAGGGTGGCCCACCAGGGCACCACGCCCGCGATCACGACGACCACGGCGGTCAGGAAGAGCAGGGTCAGGCCGGCGGTACGGCGGCGGCGCCGGGCGATGATGGCGGCGCGGCTCGTCCGGCGGCGGGGCTCTTCTGGGGCTGCTTCCTCTTCGATGGGGTCGTCGGCCTCTTCTGTGGCGGGTTCCTCGGCGGGACGCTTGTGGAGGAGGCGGGAGATGCCGGTGGACTCGGTGTCGCGGCGGAGCCACATCGGAACCAGGACGATCGCCCACACCGCGACGATGGCCAAGTAGAGCACGGCGCTGCTCATCGGCCCACCGCCCCGGGGCGTCCCAAGGCACGGCGATCGGACGGGCCGACTTTCGGCGCGCGCACGTGCATTGGGAGTAGGGTCACGCCCCGCACGGTACGAGCCGGTGTCAGAGGTTGACGAGCATAAGGGGCGGTGTGTCGCGAGATCGATCCCGCAGTTACTCTCCGTTTGCCAAGCCTTCTCCAACGCAGGATTCTTACGGCCCGCGCGGACCCAAAAGTCACCGCGGGCTCGAGTGTCATGGGGACGATGACGATCGTGGAAATGCCTGGTCGCGGCTGGCGAGCCAGCGGGCGCGCAGGCCACCGGGCACGTCCTCGACGGTGAGCGCGTAGCAGATGTGGTCGCGCCAGGCCCCGTCGATGTGGAGATGGCGCCGGCGAATTCCCTCTTCACGGAATCCGAGTTTTTCCACGACGCGGCGGCTGGCGGCGTTCTCGGGGCGGATATTCGCCTCGACGCGGTGCAGCCCGACGGTGAAGAAACAGTGGTCGACGGCCAGGGCGACGGCGGTGGGGATCACCCCGCGGCCGGCGACGCTCCGATCGACCCAGTAGCCGATCTGGGCCGACCGGGCCGAGCCCCAGACGATCGCGCCGACGGTGAGCTGCCCGGCGAACCGGCCATCGCGCGTGACCACCCAGGGGAGCGCGAGGCCCTGCCTGGCCTCACGGCGCATGGTGTGCACCATGCTGAGGTAGGGGCCGAGGCCGCTGCGGAACAGGGGTGTCTCCGGGTTGGTCGGCTCCCAGGGGCGGAGCCAGTCGGCGTTGCGGACCCTGAGCTCGCGCCAGGTCGCGGCGTCGCGATGCCGGAGGGGACGCAGCCCTACCGGGCCTTCGGTCAAGGTGACCGGCCAACCCCGCAAACGTTCCACGGCTCCATGATTCCCTGGTCGAAGGTGCGGACGCCATCAATTGTCGCCGACAATCTGCCCGGCGGGCAGGTCCGCCGCACCCCGTCCGGTGCGTCAGGCCCCGAGAACGCCTAGAATCCGCGCCACTTCGCGCGCCATCGCGGCGCGTCCGGGGCCGAGGTACCTGCGCGTGTCCACCAGCGCGGGGGACGCATCGAGGGCACGGCGGACCTCGGCGGTGAGCACCTCGTTGAGCCGGGTGGCGACGTTGATCTTGGTCATCCCGCGGGCCACGGCGGCGGCCAGGGTCGCGTCCGGCACCCCGGACGAGCCGTGCAGCACGAGCGGGACGGGGACGGCGGCGCGGAGCTCGGCGATCAGGCCGAGGTCCAGGACGGCGTCGCGGGTCAGCATCGCGTGGGAGCTGCCGACCGCGACGGCGAGGGCGTCCACGCCGGTGGCGGCGACGTAGGCGGCGGCCTCGGCCGGGTCGGTGCGGACGCCGGGGGCGTGCGCGCCGTCTTTCCCGCCGACCTCGCCGAGCTCGGCCTCCACCCAGACGCCGCGGTCGTGGCACCACGCGGTGGTCTCGGCGGTCGCGGCGACGTTGGCGTCGTAGGCGAGGGTGGACGCGTCGAACATCACCGAGCCCGCGCCCAGGTCGACCGCCTCGCGGACCAGCTCGGGCGAGGTCGCGTGGTCGAGGTGGACGGCCGCCGGGACGGCCGCGACGGCGGCGGCGGCGAGCGCGGCGGCGATGACCGGGGCCGCCGCGCCGTGGTACTTCACGCAGTTCTCGCTGATCTGGAGGACGACGGGGGCGCCGGCCTGCTCCGCCCCGGCGACGATCGCGGTGGCGTGTTCGAGCTGGATCACGTTGAACGCGCCGACGCCGCGCCGGGAGGCCGCGGCGGGGCCGACGATCTCGCCGGTTCCTACGAGGGGCATGGGTCTCCTTCGATGACGATCTCGGGGAGCAGCCGGGTGTACGCGGCGGCGTCGTAGTCGCCCGCCACTGGGGCGCGGACGGCGGCGGCCGACAGCGCGACCGCGTGCCGCAGCAGCGCGGTCCACGACTCGCGGGCGGCCTGAGCGTCGCGGACCGCAGGAGCGCCGGGGACGGGCCGGGCGTCGGGGGCGGAGGTATCGACGGTCAGGGCGACTGCGGCGGCGGCCACGGCCGCGTCACCGGCGCCTGTGGGGTTGCCTGCCATGGGGCCGGGGGGTGTGGCGCGCCAGGTGCCGTCCGGGGTGACGGCGAGCATCCCGTCCGGGCCGAGCGAGACCAGGACGGCGCGGGCGCCCGCCGCGCGGAGGGCCTGTGCGCCGGCGACGGGTGAGGACTCTCCGGTGGCGCGGGCGAGTTCCTCGGCGTTGGGCTTCACCAGGGCCGGACGTTCCCGCACACCGGCGAAGAGCGCCGTGCCGTCGGCGTCGATGATGACGGGAGCGGTGGCCATTGAGGCGAGCACTGCGTACGCGTCGTCCGGGACACCTGGAGGGAGGCTTCCGGAGAGGACGACGACGTCCGCCTCAGGGAGCAGTGACCGGTAGTGGTCCAGGAACGCGTCCCACTCCGCAGCGTCGATGCACGGCCCAGCCTCGTTGAACAGCGTCGTCTCAGCGCCGCCCACCACTGCGAGGGTGCTTCGGGACGTTCCCTTGACGGACGAGAAGTCGTGTCGTATCCCGGCATGGTCAAGGTCACTACGGATGAGGTCGCCGGTACTGCCGCCTGCCAGGCCGGTCGCCAGGACGGGATGTCCCAGGGTCGCGGCCACGCGGGCGACGTTGACCCCCTTGCCACCCGCGCGCCGCCGAACGGCGCGGACACGGTTCGTCCCGCCCCAGGCCACCTCCCCTGTCGCGTAGGTGACGTCGAGCGCAGCGTTCAGCGTCACGGTGAGGATCACAGCCACCGGCCGTCCTTCATCACCCGGGCCACGCCGAGCTCGTCGTCCAGGACGACCAGGTCGGCGGCCTTGCCGGGGGCCAGCGAGCCGACCCGGCCGGCGATGCCGAGCGCGCGGGCGGGGGTCAGCGCGGCGGCCTCGGCGGCGCGCTCGATCGGCAGGCCGACGACGGTGACCGCGCGGCGGAACGCGTCCGCCATCGTGATCGTGCTGCCCGCGATGGACGAGCCGTCCGCGAGGGTCGCCCGGCCGCCCCGGACGCGCACCCGCATCACGCCGAGCCCGTACTCGCCGTCCCCCATGCCGGTCGCGGCCATCGCGTCGGTGATCAGCGCGACCCGTCCCGTCTCTGCGCCCCCACCGGTCGCGGCGGTCGTGGCGGTCGTGGCGGCGAAGGCGAGGCGGGCCACCTCGGCGGCCACGTGCACGCCGTCGTTGATGAGCTCGACCGTGACGCGGGGGTCGGTGAGGGCGGCCGTGACCGGTCCGCCCTCGCGGTGGTGCAGCGGGCGCATCGCGTTGAACAGGTGGGTCGCCACGCGCGCGCCCGCGTCGAACGCGGCGCGGGTCGTGGCGGCGGTCGCGTCGGTGTGCCCGACCGCCGCGACCGCCCCGGCGTCCACCGCGTCCCGGACGAGGTCCAGCGCGCCCGGCAGCTCGGGCGCGAGCGTGATCATGCGGACGTGGCCGCGCCCCAGCTCGGCCAGCTTCCGGAACTCCGCCCGGTCGGGATCGCGCAGCAGGGCCGGATCGTGCGCCCCGCAGCGGTCCGCCGCCAGGTAGGGGCCCTCCAGGTGGATCCCGGCGATCACACCGTCCGCGGCGAGTTCGGCCAGGCCCGCGACCGCGTCCCGCAGTTCCCGGACGCCGCCGGTGACCAGGCTCGCCATGGTCGTGGTCGTCCCGTGCACCCGGTGGAAGCCCGCCACGCGCGACGCGTCCTCGGCCAGCCCGCTCTGGTACGAGGCGCCTGCGGCGCCGTGCACGTGGAGGTCGACGAATCCAGGGACGACGTATCGTCCGGCCAGATCGACGACCTCCTCCTGCTGGGGGGAGGGCGCTTCGGCCACCGGCTCCGCGATGAGGCCGTTCGCGATGCGGAGACGTCCGGCCTTCACCTCTCCAGGGAGGACGAACCGGCCGTTGGTCAGAACCGTCATGGCCGCGTCACCCGTCGGCGTCCAGGATCACCGACCGGGTCAGGTTGCGCGGGGTGTCGGGGTCGGCACCGTGCGCGCGGGCGATGGCGACGGCGAGCCGCTGGACCCGGACCAGGTCGGCCAGCGGGTCCAGGCCGCTGACGGCCATCATGCCGCCGACGCCCACGACCTGTTTGGCGAGGCCGTCGGGCGCCTGGCCGAGCATCCAGGTGACGCGGCCGGGGGCGGTGATGCTGATCGGGCCGTGCCGGTACTCCATCGCCGGGTACGACTCGGTCCACGCCCCCGCCGCCTCGCGCATCTTGAGCGCGGCCTCGTGCGCGAGGCCGATCGTCCAGCCCCGGCCGAGGAAGGTGAACTGCTCCGCCTCGATCAGCTCGCTGGGCAGGTCCTGTGCGAGCGCCCGTTCGGCGTCGGCGACCGCGGTGGAGAGGTCCTCCCCCAGGTGCGCGCGCAGGAGGGCGAGCTGCGTGGTGGCGAAACGGGTCTGCACCACCGACCGCTCGTCGGCGTACTCCAGCACGACGACCTCGTCCGCGGCGTCCATCACCGGGGTCGCCGGATCGGCGGTGATCGCGACGGTCGGGACGGTACCGGCGACGCGCCCCAGCACCTCCAGCACCTCGCTGGTCGTGCCGGACCTGGTGAGCGTCAGCAGCCGGTCGTAGCGGCGGCCCAGGGGGAACTCGGAGGCCGCGAAGGCGTCGGTCTCGCCGTGCCCGGCCGCCTCGCGAAGCGCCGCATAGGACTGGGCGACGAACCACGACGTCCCGCAGCCCACCACCGCGACGCGCTCGCCCGCCCGGGGCAGCACCGGCGCGAACTCCGCGGCCGACGCGGCGGCGCGGCGCCAGCATCCGGGCTGGTCGGCGATCTCCGTCTCGGTGTGGCCGGCGCCCTGCGGGGGATTCGCCATCCTCGCCCTCCTCTGCACACAAATGTTCATTGGTGCTTGATCTATACCAAGATGACGCAGAAAAGAGCAAGCACGCGCACGGCTAGACTCCCGGGACGAACGGCTGCGCGCACCGCCGCGCGCAACCACCTGGAAGGAGGCCGGAGTGACGCGGCACGAGCGCTGGAACGCCCTGCTTGAGCTGCTCGCGGACGCCGGCCGGCTGAGCGTCGAGGACGCCGCGTCCCGGATGGCGGTCTCGGCCGCGACCATCCGCCGCGACTTCGACCAGCTCGCCCAGCAGCAGATGCTGACCCGCACCCGCGGCGGCGTCGTCGCGCAGAGCGTCAGCTACGACCTGCCGCTGCGCTACAAGAGCGCGCGGCACGCCTCGGAGAAGCAGCGCATCGCCGCCGCCACCGCCGAGCTGGCCGCGCCCGGCTCGATCATCGGGCTGAACGGCGGCACCACCACCTCCGAGGTCGCCCGGGTGCTGGCCGCCCGCGCCGGCCTGCACGCGGGCGGCGGCGCGCCCGCGCTCACCATCGTGACCAACGCGCTCAACATCGGGAACGAGCTCGCGGTCCGCCCGCACGTGAAGATCGTGCTGACCGGCGGGGTGCCGCGGCCCCAGTCCTACGAGCTGACCGGCCCGCTCGCCACCGGCCTGTTCGACCACGTGGCCCTCGACGTCGCGGTGCTCGGGGTGAACGGGGTGACCGTCGAGCACGGCGCCACCTGCCACAACGAGGGCGAGGCCGACGTCAACCGGCTGATGGCCGGGCGGGCGGGCCGGGTGGTGGTGGTCGCGGACGGGTCCAAGGTCGGGCGGCGCGCGTTCGCCAAGATCTGCGACACGTCCGAGATCGACGTCCTGGTGACCGACGGCACGGTGTCCCAGGCCACCGCCGACGCCTTCGCCGAGGCGGGCGTCGAGGTCATCCGCACCTGACCGCCCTCGCCCGGGCGCCGACGCCCGGGCTGTCCCGGGACGGTGTCCTCAAGTACACCCCGCTCCGGGGTTCAGGGCCATGTCGGCGGCGGGACGGCTCGACCAGAGTCGATCGCGTAAGCGACCCACTCACCAGGAGCGTCCCGTGCCGAATCTCCCCTCCCCCTCCCGCACCCGGCGGGCCCTGCTCGCCCTCGCGACGGGGACGGCGCTCACCGCCGTCCTCGCCCCCGCCGCGACCGCCCTCGCCGACACCGGCCGCGGTCACAACGGCGGCCACGGCAGTGGTCACGGCAGCGGGGAACGGCCGCCCGCCGGGCTTCAGCGTGCGGCCGACAAGCTCGTCGCCGACGGGCAGCCCGGCGTGATCATGATGACCCGGCGGGACGGCCGCGTCGCGCACGTCACCTCCGGGGTCGCCGACCGCGCCACCGGCCGTCCGATGGACGCCCGGTTGCAGTTCCGCATCGCCAGCGTGACCAAGTCGTTCACATCCACCGTGCTGCTCCAGCTCGCCGCCGAGCGCCGGGTGTCGCTGGACGACACGGTCGAGAAGTGGCTGCCCGGTGTGGTGCGCGGCAACGGCAACGACGGCTCGAAGATCACCCTCCGGCAGCTCCTCCAGCAGACCGGCGGCCTGAACGAGTACGTCCGGGACCCGCGCATCATGGGCGACCCGCGCCGCACGTGGAAGCCCGCCGAGCTGGTCGCCATCGCCATGGAGCAGCCGCCGCGGCACGCCCCGGGCGCCGGCTGGAACTACGCCAACACCAACTACGTCCTCGCCGGGATGGTCGTCGAGAAGGCGACCGGCCGGACGTTCGGCGCCGAACTCCAGCGCCGGATCATCGGCCCGCTGAAGCTGCGCCACACCTCGCTGCCGGTCGAGAGCCGCACCTTCCCCGGCCCGTACGTGCACGGCTACTGGGAGGACTTCGGGGACGTCAGCACCGAGGTCAGCCCGTCCAGCGGCTGGACGTCCGGCGGCATCGTCTCCACCGTCGACGACGTCGCCCGGTTCCACCGCGCGCTGTTCACCGGACGGCTGCTCCCCCGCGCGCAGCAGCGCGAGCTGACCACCACCCGGCCCGTCGACGACGAGGGGATCGTCGAGGACTACGGCCTCGGCATCGCCCGGATCAGGTTCTCCTGCGGCTACGGCTGGGGCCACGACGGCGGCTGGCCCGGCTACCGCACCTGGACCTACACCAGCGCCGACGGCAAGCGGCAGGCGGTGGTCACCTACAACGACTCCAGCGCGGCGATGGAGACCGACCCGGGGTTCCGCGTCGACCTGGCCAAGGCCGCCGACACCGCCTTCTGCGCCTGACCCGCGCCCCGCATCGCGCGTAGCCTTCCGCACCCGCCCCGCGTCGCCCGGCCCGCGTCGCCCGGCCCGCGTCGCCCGGCCCGCGTCGCCCGGCCCGCGTCGCCTGGCCCGCGTCGCCTGGCCCACGCGCCTGCCCCGCATCGGCGCGTCGCCGCCGCCGGTCAGGCGCCGGGCGGGCGGGGGTGGTCGCCTCCGGCGATCTGGTCGACGGCGTGCGCGAGGACCCGTCCGAGCACCGTCATGCCGTCGCGGACGCCGCCGGTCGAGCCGGGCAGGTTGACGACCAGGGTGCGCCCGGCCACGCCCGCGAGGCCGCGGGACAGCATCGCGGCGGGCACCAGCGCACGGCCCTCCGCGCGGATCGCGTCGGCGATGCCGGGCACCTCGCGTTCGATCACGCGGCGGGTCATCTCGGGCGTCCGGTCGGTCGGAGTGAGGCCCGTCCCGCCGGAGGTCACCACGACGTCGTACCCGGCGGCGACCGCGTCCCGGAGCACGGCGGCGACAGGCCCGCCGTCGGGGATCACGACCGGGCCGTCCACCTGGCAGCCGAGATCCTCCAGCATCTCCACCAGGACCGGCCCGGACCTGTCCTCGTACACGCCCGCCGCCGCCCGGTTCGACACCGTGACCGCCATCGCCCGGATCAACCCGCCGGTACCGCCGCCCGGACCGCCCATCGGGTCGTCGTCCGGGCCCCGCGCGCCGGTGGCGGTCATGCGCGCCGCCAGGCGCCGGTCTTGCCGCCGAGCTTCTCCTCGACCCGGACGTCGGTGATCACGGCGGCCGGGTCGACGGCCTTGACCATGTCGACCAGGGCCAGCGCGGCGACGGTGACGGAGGTCAGCGCCTCCATCTCCACCCCGGTGCGGTCGGCGGTGCGGGCGGTGGCGCTGATCGCGACGCCCTCGTCCCGCACGGCCAGCTCGACGGCGACGCCGTGCAGCGCGATCGGGTGGCACAGCGGGACCAGGTCGGGGGTGCGCTTGGCGCCCATGATCCCGGCGATCCGGGCCACCGACAGCGCGTCGCCCTTGGGGACACCGCCCGCGCGGAGCAACCCGACGCACTCGTCGGAGAGCCGGACGAACCCGGTCGCGGTGGCCGAGCGCGCGGACACGCTCTTGCCCGACACGTCCACCATCCGAGCCGCGCCCGACTCGTCCAGGTGGGTGAACTCCGAGCCCATCGCGCTCATGACGGCATCCTCATCACCTCGACATGCGTGCCCGCCGGCAGCGCCTCGGCGTCCTCGGGCAGCTCGATCAGCGCGTTGGCCGCCGACAGCGAGCCGAGCTGGTGCGACCCCTGCCCCTCGGCGGGGGCGACGCTGTAGAAGCCGCGGTTGAACGACAGCCGCCCGCGCAGGTAGTGGCGCAGGCCCGCCGGGGACTTGACGTCCTCGGCGAGGACGGCGCTGACCGTTGGAAGCGGCTCGGGCTCCAACCCCTGCATGGCGCGCAGCGCGGGCCGGACGAACACCTGGAACGACACGTACGCGCTCACCGGATTCCCCGGCAGGGTGAAGACCGGGACGCCCTGCAACAGGCCGAACCCCTGAGGCTTGCCCGGCCGCATCCGCACCTTGTGGAACCGCACCGTCCCCACACCGGTCAGCACCTCTTTCACCACGTCGCGGGTGCCCATCGAGACACCACCGGAGGTCACGATCGCGTCGGCCCGCGTCAGCAGGTCCTCCAGCGTCTCCAGGACCTCGGCGGGGTCGTCGCCGACAGTGGGCTGCCGGTGCCCGACACCGCCCGCCTCGATCACCGCGGCGGTGAGCATGAAGCTGTTGGAGTCCCAGATCTCGCCGGGCGCGAGGTCGGAGCCCGGCTCGCGCAGCTCGCTGCCAGTAGACAGCACCACCACCCGCGGCTTGGGCCGCGCCAGGACCCGCGCCCGCCCGACCGCGGCGAGCATGCCGATCTGCGCGGCGCCGAGCCGGGCGCCGGGCCCGGCGACGACCTGGCCCGCCAGGACGTCCTCGCCGGCGCGGCGGATGTAGTTGCCCGGCGGAGCGGGACGGGTGATCCGCACCGTGGCGGCGCCGCCGTCGGTCCACTCCACCGGGATCACCGCGTCGGCGCCGGCCGGCATCGGCGCGCCGGTCATGATGCGCGCGGTCAGGCCGGGCCTGATCGCCGACACGCCGGGGTCGCCCGCCAGGATGTCGCCGACGACCGGGAGCACCGCGGGCTCGGCCTCCGACGCCGCCGCGACGTCCACCGCGACCACCGCGTAGCCGTCCATGGCCGAGTTGTCGAAGGGCGGCAGCGGCACCGGCGCCGGGACGGGTTCGGCGAGCACCGCGCCCTCGGCCTCCAGCAGCGCGAGGTCCAGCGGCGGCAGTACCGGAACGTTGTCCAGGATCTCCGCGAGGTGCTCGTCGACCGTTCTCATGCCCACGGTCCCCTAGTCTGGCGTGCCGTCACGCCTCTCCGGGCCCGCCCACGCCGTCGTGCTCGCGGACGAAGTCGCGCAACCACGGCATGAAGTCGGGCGCGAGGTCGGGCCGCTCGGACGCGAACTGGACGACGGTGCGCAGGTATTCGAGCTTGTTGCCGGTGTCGTAGCGGCGCCCGCGGAACTTCACCCCGTACACGCCGCCGCCCTGCCCCGCGGGCGTGTCGGCCAGCGTGCGCAGCGCGTCGGTGAGCTGGATCTCGCCGCCGCGTCCGGGCGGGGTCTTCTCCAGCACGTCGAAGACCGCCGGGTCGCACACGTACCGGCCGATGACGATCCAGTTGCTCGGGGCCTCCTCGACCGACGGCTTCTCGACCAGGTCGGTGACCCGGACGACGTCGTCGTCTCCCGTGCCCTCGATCGCGGCGCAGCCGTAGGCCGAGACCTGGTCGGGCTCGACCTCCATCAGCGCCACGACGCTGCCGCCGTACTGGCCGCGCACCTCGATCATGCGCTTGAGGAGCTGGTCACGGGCGTCGATCATGTCGTCGCCGAGCAGCACCGCGAACGGCTCGACGCCCACGTGCTGGCGGGCGCAGTGCACCGCGTGGCCGAGACCGCGCGGCTCGCCCTGCCGGACGTAGTGCATGATGGCCAGGTCGCTGGACTCGCGGACCGCGGCGAGGCGCTCGTCGTCGCCCTTGGCGCGCAGTGCCTCCTCGAGTTCGTAGGCGCGGTCGAAGTGGTCCTCGATGGACCGCTTGCTCCGCCCGGTGACCATCAGCACGTCCGTGAGGCCGGCGTCGACCGCCTCCTCGACGACGTACTGGATCGCCGGCTTGTCGACGATGGGCAGCATTTCCTTGGGCGTCGCCTTGGTCGCGGGCAAGAATCGGGTACCGAGACCGGCCGCCGGGACGACCGCCTTGAGTACAGGTGCTATGTCGGCCATGTAGAGACCCTAGTCATCCATGAGGACCCAGCGTGCACGACATCGATTCCAAACCCGCCCTGCGCGCGGAAGCACTGGCCAGGCGCGCCGCCATGGACCCGGAAGCGCGTTCCGCCGCCGCGCGGGAGTTGCGCGACGGGCTGCTGTCGGTGCCCGAAGTCGAGATGGCCGGGACGATCGCGGCGTACATCTCGGTCGGCACCGAGCCCGACACCCGCGCGCTGCTGTTCGCGCTCTGGAAGCGCGGTACGTACGTGCTGCTCCCCCTGCTGCTGCCTGACGGCGATCTCGACTGGGCGTCGTACGAGGGGCCCGACTCGCTCACACCCGGGCCGCGCGGAGTGCCGCAGCCCACCGAACCGCCGCGCGGCCCGCAGGCCGTCGCCAGCGCGGACGTGGTTCTGGCCCCGGCAGTGGCGGTCGACCGCAGGGGCATGCGTCTCGGACGCGGCGGCGGTTCGTACGACCGGGCGCTCGCGCGCGTAGGCCCGGCGATCCTGACGGTGGGGCTGGTGTACGACGCCGAACTGGTCGACGTGCTGCCCTCCGAACCGCACGACCAGCGCGTCCGTGCCGTAGCGACCCCGTCCGGCGGCCTCGTCCGCCTGCGTCCGGCGTGATCTGACCCGGACCCGGTCGGCGCGCCGGGGACGGAGCGGGGCTTCGCCTAATCTGCGTGATCACTGAGGTCGTCCACCCGCGGGCGCACCGACATCACGCGAAGAGGTCGAAGCCCATGACAGCGCCCTGGCGGATCCTGGTCCTTCCCCCGCTCGACGAGGACCTGGTGCGCGGGCTGTTCGCCCCGCTCGGCGACACCGCGCGGCTCATGTTCCCCGCGACCCGCGACCGGGCCGGGCTGCACGCCGCGCTCGGCGACGCCGAGGTGGTGGTCGGCGACTTCACCGGGCTGCTCGCGCTCGACGCGGACGCCGTGGCCGCCGCGCCGCACCTGGCGTTCGTCCAGATGCCGGCGGTCGGGACCGACAGCATCGACGTCGCGGCGCTGGCGGACGCCGGCGTCCCGGTCGCCAACACCGCCGGCGCCAACGCGCGGGCGGTCGCCGAGTGGGCGGTCGGCGCGGCGTTCGCCCTCTGCCGCAGCCTGGTGTGGGGCGACCGGGCCGTGCGCGCCGGCGGCTGGCCGCAACTGGACGTGCTGGCCCGCGCTCCCCGCGAACTCCACGCGCAGCGTGTCGGGATCGCCGGGTACGGGGCGATCGGCGCGGAGACGGCGCGGCTGTTCCAGGCGCTCGGCTGCGAGGTGTCGTACTGGACGCGGCGAAGGCGTCCCGAGGCGTCCGCCACCTATCGCGGGCTGGACGACCTGGTCGCCGGCTCCGACGTCCTCGTGCTCGCGCTGCCACTGACCGACGAGACGCGTGGCCTGTTCGGCGCCGAACGGCTCGCGCTGATGCCCGAGAACGCCCTGCTGGTGAACGTGGCGCGCGGCGGGATCGCGCCGGACGACGCCGTACTGACGGCCCTGGAATCGGGCCGGCTCGCTGGGGCGGCGCTGGACGTGTTCGACGAGGAACCGCTCGCCGCCGACCATCCGCTACGCGCGCACGAGAACGTCCTGCTGTCCCCGCATACGGCGGGCGGGACGGGGCAGGCGCAGCTGAACGTCGTCGCGGCCGTCCGGGACAACGTGGTCGCGGTGGTCGAGGGCCGGCCGGTCGAGAATGTTGTCAACGGGGTAAATTCGCAGGTCAGACGCCGATAAGCCGCGACAGACCCGGCTCGTCACTCAATCACAAATGTGCAATCGGCACGTGATTCTGTAGGATTCCTAAACGATCACCGAGACCGGCTGTGAAGGGTGGGATGTGCAGCTCGACATCTGGCTACTCCTTGGAGCCATCCTCATACTCTCCGCCATCCTCGCGGTCCGGCTGTCCTACTGGTTCGGGCTCCCGTCCCTGCTGGCCTATATGGGGATCGGCCTGTTCATCGGCGAGGGCGGCCCCTTCCACATCGGGTTCGACGACGTCGAGCTGGCCGAGACGCTCGGCCTCGCGGCGCTCGTCCTGATCCTGGCCGAGGGCGGCATCACCACGAGCTGGCGGCACGTCCGCCCCTCGGTGCCCGCCGCGCTCTCCGTCTCCACCCTCGGCACCCTGATCAGCATCGGGGTGGTCGCCGGCGCCGGCCACTGGCTGCTCGACTTCGACTGGCGGCTGGCGTTCCTGCTCGCCGCGGTCCTGGCGCCGACCGACGCCGCGGCGGTGTTCTCGGTGCTGCGCCGGCTGCCGCTGCCGTCCCGGCTGAGCGGCCTGCTCGAAGCCGAGTCGGGGTTCAACGACGCCCCCGTCGTGATCATCGTGGTCGCGCTCAGCGCCACGCACAACGGCGTGCCCAACCTCGCCGAGCTGTTCGGCGTGATGGTGTACGAGCTGATCGCCGGCGGTGTGATCGGCATCGCGATCGGCTGGCTCGGCGCCTACGCGCTGCGCCGGATCGCGCTGCCCGCCTCCGGCCTCTACCCGATCGCGGTGCTGTCGCTGTCGGTCGGGGCCTACGGCGCCGCGAACCTGCTGCACGCCAGCGGATTCCTCGCCGTGTACGTGAGCGCGCTGGTGCTCGGCAACTCCCGGCTCCCGCACCGCCCCGCCACCCGCGGCTTCGCCGAGGGCGTGGGCTGGCTGGCGCAGATCGGGCTGTTTGTCATGCTCGGGCTGCTCGCCTCACCGGGCGACCTGCCGGGGCAGATCCTGCCCGCGCTGGCGATCGGGTTCGTACTGCTGCTGATCGCCCGTCCTCTGTCGATGGTGCTGTCCACGATCGGTTTCGGGCTGTCGTGGGGCGAGAAGGTGTTCGCGTCCTGGGCCGGGCTGCGCGGCGCGGTGCCGATCGTGCTCGCCACCATCCCGATGGTGGAGCACGTCCCTGGCTCGTGGACGCTGTTCGCCATCGTCTTCAACATCGTCGTCGTCTTCACCGTGCTCCAGGGGCCGACGCTGCCGCTGGTGTCGCGCTGGTGCCGGCTGAGCGCCGACGAGGCCACCCGCGAGCTCGACGTCGAGGCCGCGCCGCTGGAGCAGTTGCACGCCGACCTGCTGGAGGTCCGGGTCCCGGTCGACTCGCACCTCAGCGGCGTGGAGATCTTCGAGCTGCGCCTCCCCCAGGGCGCCTCGGTCACGCTGGTCGTCCGCGACGGGTCGAGCTTCGTCCCGGAACCGACCACGGCGCTGCGCACCGGCGACACGCTGCTCGTGGTGACCACCGACGCCGTCCGCGACGTCGCCGAGCGCCGGCTCCGCGCGGTCAGCCGCCGCGGCAAGCTGGCCGGCTGGTTCGGCGAGACCGGCGCGTGACCGGCCGGGGCCGCGGCCCACGGGCCGGGGCCGGGGCCGTGGCACAGGAGGCGGGCCGTGGGGCGTACGGTGAACCGCGGCCGGGAACAGACCCGGGGCGAATCCCGTTCAAGTCACGGGTAGCATTAGCAGTCGTTCGAAGTGAGTGCCAGTCCGGATCGCGCCGGGCTGAGTCAGCGAGGAGGAACCGTGCCGACGTACCAGTACGTTTGCACCGAGTGCGCCGAGCCTCTCGAGGCCGTGCAGAAGTTCAGCGACGACGCGCTGACCGAGTGCACGGCATGCGGCGGCAGGCTGCGCAAGGTCTTCTCCGCCGCCGGGATCATCTTCAAGGGTTCCGGCTTCTACCGCACCGACAGCCGCGGCTCCGGCAAGTCCTCGACCGTCGGCACCTCGTCGAACGGCTCGTCGTCCTCGGACGGCGGCTCGGGCGACAGCGGGAGCAAGTCCGAGTCGTCCTCGGGCAGCGGCGACAGCGGCGGCAAGAGCGACGCTTCGTCCACCTCGTCGTCGTCCTCCTCCGCTTCCTCCTCGTCGTCGACGTCTTCCTCGTCGTCCTCAGAGAAGGTCGCCTGACCGCTTAGACGGTCCCTTTCCCTTCACGAGACCGGAGGGACGCGCTCGGCAGATGCCGGGCGCGTCCCTCCGGTCTTCGTCATGTCCGCATCCATCGCGCGACCCGCACTGGCAGCGCTCCTGATGGCCCTGCGGCCCCTTTCCCGCGCCGCCACGCGCCCGCCCCTACGTCTTGAGAGGTATCCGCCCGCGGGCCGCTACCCCGTCAGAGCCATCGCAGGCACCCTCTTCCGCCTGACGCGCCGGCCCGGGCCACCGGCCGATGATGGGGTCGACAACGAGATAGTGCTTGACATATCTCGAAAACAGAGACATTCTCGGTCCCGTTCGAGACATATCTCAATGCTCGGACCATCTCGACATTCGGTCCCACACTGAGCGCCAGGAGCGACGACCATGAACGCATCCAGCCCGCCCTCCCCCGAGACCGGGGGCCATCGACTGGCCGGAGTGATCGCCGGCCGCCGCACCAAGTGGGCCGTGCTGGCCCTGTGGATCGTCCTGCTGACCGCGCTCGGCCCGCTGGCCGGCAAGCTCGGCGACGTCCAGAAGAACGAGGCCGCGAGCTGGCTCCCGGGCGGCGCCGAGTCCACCCAGGTGGTCAAGCTGGAGGAGCGGTTCCGCAAGGACGAGATGATGCCCGCCGTGATCGTCTACGAGCGTCCCGCGGGGATCACCGCCGCGGACCGTGCGAAGGCCACCGCGGATCTGGCCGGATTCGGCCGCCTGCCCGGCGCGCAGCAGGCGCAGGGACCGTTCACGTCCAAGGACGGCAAGGCCCTCCAGACGCTGGTGCCGCTGACCGACAAGGACGTGGTCAAGGCCGTCGACGAGGCGCGCGACCTCGCCAAGCGCGGCCCGCCCGGACTGGACGCCCACGTCACCGGCCCGGCCGGCGGCGGCGCCGACCAGTTCAGGGTCTTCCAGAGCATCGACGGCTTCCTGCTCATGGCCGCCGGCCTCGTGGTGATCGTCATGCTGCTGTGCATCTACCGCAGCCCGGTGCTGTGGTTCGTCCCCGTGCTGAGCGCGGTGTTCGCGCTCGGGCTGTCCCAGGCCGTGGTCTACCTGCTCGCCAAGAACGCCGGCCTCACCGTGAACGGGCAGAGCGCGGGCATCCTCACCGTCCTGGTGTTCGGCGTCGCCACCGACTACGCGCTGCTGCTGGTCGCCCGCTACCGCGAGGAGCTGCACCGGCACACCGACCGGCACGAGGCCATGGCGTTCGCGCTGCACCGCGCCGCGCCCGCCGTCATCGCGTCCGCCGCGACCGTCGCGATCGGCCTGCTCTGCCTGCTGCTCGCCGAGATGAACTCCACCGCCGGCCTCGGGCCGGTCGCCGCCGCCGGCGTGATCATCGCGCTCGGCGCGATGACCACCCTGCTGCCCGCGCTGCTGGTCATCTTCGGCCGCTGGATCTTCTGGCCGCTGGTGCCGCGCTACGACGCCAAGTACCTGCGTCCCGAGGCGTACGAGTCCGAGCACGGCGTGTGGAGCCGGATCGCGCGGCTGATCGGCGCCCGCTCCCGGCTGCTGTGGATCGCCACCACGGTCGGCCTGATCGCGCTCACCTTCGGGCTGACCTCGCTCAAGGCCGAGGGGCTGTCGGACGCCGGGCAGTTCACCGGCCGTCCCGACTCCGTCGCCGGTTCCGAGGCCCTCGCCAGGCACTTCCCCGGCGGGTCGGGCTCCCCCGCCGTCGTCATCGCCGAGGCGGACGCCGCCGGACCGGTCGCCGCCGCCATCGCCGGGACCGCGGGCATCGCCGACCCGGGCCGTGCCGTCACCGCGAACGGGCTGGTCAAGTACGAGGCGACGCTCCTCGACAGGGCCGACACCCGGGCCGCGCAGAACACCATCGACCGGCTGCGCACCGCCGCCCACCACGTCCCCGGCGCCGACGCGAAGGTCGGCGGGACGACCGCGATCAACCTGGACACCAAGCGGGCCTCCGTCCGGGACAACAAGGTGATCATCCCGGTCGTGCTGGCGGTGGTCCTGCTGATCCTGGTGCTGCTGCTGCGGGCCCTGGTCGCGCCGCTGCTGATGATGGCCACCGTCGTGCTGTCGTTCCTGGCCTCGCTCGGCGCCTGCGCGCTGATCTTCCGGCACGGGTTCGGGTTCGAGGGCACCGACAGCGGGTTCCCGCTGCTGGCGTTCATCTTCCTGGTCGCGCTCGGGGTCGACTACAACATCTTCCTGATGCACCGGGTCCGGGAGGAGTCGCAGGTCCTCGGCACCCGCCGCGGGATCACCCGCGGCCTCACCGTCACCGGAGGCGTGATCACCTCGGCCGGGCTGGTGCTGGCCGCCACCTTCGCCGCGCTGGCCACGCTGCCGCTGGTATCGATGGCCGAGATGGGCTTCGTCGTCGCCTTCGGGGTCCTGCTCGACACCTTCATCGTCCGGTCGCTGCTGCTCCCGGCCCTGGCGCACGACATCGGCCGGCGCATCTGGGCACCGAGCCGCCTGGCCGCGCACCGCCCCGTCCCCGAGGCCGACCTCAAGGTGTTCGACACCGTCGGCTGAACCTCCTCCCAGAGGCCCGTATGAAGGGGCCCGGCACTCCGCCGGGCCCCTTTTCCGTTCTCCATCGCGGCTCCGGGCAGAAGCGGGGAGCCTCAGGCGTTGGGCACAGTGATCGGTCGTCTGGGGCGAGGAGTACGCGTGGCGCGAATGCGCGATGACACCGGCATGGCGCCGCTGGTGGGGCGTCGGGAAGCGCTCGCCGGGCTGGAGGCCGCCATCGCGCGCCTGCGCGAGGGGCGCGGCGGGTGTGCGGTGCTGGAGGGGCCGGCCGGTGTGGGCAAGACCCGGCTCCTTATGGCGGCCCTGGCTCACGCGGAAGGGACGGGGTGGTCCGTCGCGGCGGGACGGGCCACAGAGTTCGACCGCGGTATGCCGCCCGCGACGCTGCTGAATGTGCTGGGCTCTCCCCCCACTGCCCCGCCCGTCCTCGGACGATCTGATGCAGCGAACCTGACTTCGATCCTGAACGGTCCGGCCGGCCGGTTCCGTCTCGTGGACCGTATAGGCGAACTCGTCCAGAACCACGCGCGGACCCGTCCACTGGTCATCGCCATAGACGACGCCCACTGGGCCGACGAACTGACCGCGCTGGCGCTGGGCGTGCTCGTCCCCGCGCTGCGCACGTCTCCGGTGCTCTGGCTCTTCACGCGGCGCCCGATACCACCGCACTCCCCTGGCCAGGACGTACTGGACTCGCTCGCCGGAGAAGGTGCGCTGAGGTATCCCGTCGAGCCCCTGACCGACGCAGAGTCCGCGGAGCTCTGCGCACACGTTCTCAACGCGGAACCGGACGCCTCCGTCCTCGCCCTGGTACGGCGGACCGGTGGGAGCCCGTTCCTCATTGAAGAGCTCTTCGCCTCCCTGCTGGCGGACGGCCGGGTATCGGTCACCGACGGGCGCGCGCACGTGACGGGCGACGACCTTCCAGCCGCCGTGCCCGCCGCGCTGGAACGACGCATGCGCGACCTTCCAGCCGACGCCCGGCTACTGCTGGAGGCCGGTTCGATCCTGGGGAGGCCGTTCTCCCTGCATGAAGCCGCCCGCCTGGGGGACAGCTCGGCCGCACGCCTGGTCGCGCCCGCGCGCGAGGTGGTGCGGGCCGGGCTGCTGGTGGACGACGGCGCCGAACTTGGATTCCGGCACGATCTGATCCGCGAAACCGTCTACGACGGGATGCCGGGCGCCGCGCGCAGAGCGCTGCACCGTGAGGCCGCCGACATCCTGCAAGCCGAAGGCGCCTCAGCGGTGGAGGTCTCCTGCCACGTCGCGCGAAGCGCACGCGTCGGCGACCTGCGTGCGGTCATCACCCTGCGCGACGCGGCGCGCCAAGTGGCCACCAGCGCGCCCAGTACAGCGGCCGACCTGCTGCTGCACGCGTTGGACCTCACCCCGGACGGCCTTCCGGACCGTCCGCTCCTCATCGACGAGGCGGTCCCCCCGCTGGCCCTGGCCGGACGCCTGGACGAGGCGCGCTCCGTGGTCGCCGCATGCGACGACCCGGTCCAGGCCGCACGGCTGCGCACCAAGCTCGCCGAATTCACCGAACTCGACGGGCTCGCCGAGGCCGGTGGCCGCGCGACGGAGGCGGCCTCGACATCTCCGGAGCGGTCGTCCAGGCCCGCGAGCGGCTGGGACAGCCTGACCGACTCCGAACTGCGCGTCGTGCGGGTGGTCGCCGAGGGGCTGACCAACCGCGAGACCGCACGGCGGCTCTTCCTCTCGCCGCACACCGTGGACAGCCATCTCCGGCACGCCTTCGCCAAGCTCGGTATCAGCGGCCGGGTCGAACTGACCAGGCACGTCGTCACCCGCGAGGGCGGCACCCGCGAAGGCGGCATCCGCGACAACGCCCCTACAGCGCACGAGCCGGTCAGGCCGAATCGCCAAGGAGCCGCTAGGGGACCCGCCAGGGGTCAGGCGCTGACGCCACCGTCCACGACCACGTCCTGGCCGACGACGTAGGCGGACTCGTCCGAAGCCAGCCACAGCACCGCGTCGGCCACCTCCTCGGGGGTGCCGATGCGGCCCCGGGGGATCATCCCGGCGTACATCGCGTCCCGTTCCGCGTCGCTCTGGCCAGGGGCGCGGGACAGGTCGGTGGCCACCGGGCCGGGACTGACCGCGTTGATCCGGATGCCGTCGCCGATGTGGGCCAGCGCCGCGGCGCGGGTCAGCGCGGACACGGCGGCCTTCGCGGCGCCGTACGCGCCGATGATCGGCATGCTGGTGTGCGCGCCCACGTTCGACGCCATGTTGACGATCACCCCGCCCCCTCGTTCCCTCATGTGGTCGACCTCGTACCGCAGGGTCAGCCACGTGCCGGTCAGGTTGGTGCGCAGCAGCGCCGACCAGTCGTCCGGCGACAGGTCGACCAGCAGCCCGGCCATGGGGATCCCGGCGTTGTTGAACGCGATGTCCAGCCCGCCGTGGTGGTCCGCCGCGGTCTCGATCAGCCGCCGCACGTCGTCCTCCCATCCGATGTCGGCCCGGACCGCGGTGGCCCGTCCGCCGCGGGTCTCGATCAGTTCGGCGGTCTCGGCGAGGGGCGCCTCCGACCGGCCCGCGACGACCACCTCCGCGCCCTCCCTCGCGAACGCCAGCGCGGCGGCCCGGCCGATGCCCGAACCCCCGCCGGTGACCAGCGCGACCTTGCCCTTGAAGCGTTGTGTGCTTGTCATGGCGGAGAGTCTGGGCCGACGGCCCCGCGCCGGACATCACGTGATCACGTGATGCGGCGGCCGGTCCGCGGGCGGCAGCGTGATCCGGGTGAACGAGACGACGACGACGGACCCGGCCCGTACCGGCCCGCGAACCCGCGCCTGGCCGGTGTTCTGGCTGCTGGCGACCGTGCAATTCATGATCATCCTGGATACCGGGATCGTCACGATCGCGCTGCCCGCGATCCGGGACGAGCTGGGGTTCACCCCCTCCGGCCTGCCCTGGGCGATGGACGCCTACATGCTCGCCCTGGGCGGCCTGGTCCTCGCGGGCGGGCGCGCCGCCGACCTCGCCGGGCGCCGCACGGCGCTCGCGGTGGGCGTGGCCGTGTTCACCCTCGCCTCAGTGGCGTGCGCGCTCGCGCCCGCACCCTGGGCGCTGGTCGCGGGCCGCGCGGTGCAGGGCGCCGGAGCCGCGCTCGCCGCCCCGGCCGCGCTCGCCGTGATCACCGACCTCTTCCCCGCGGGCCCGGACCGCGCCCGCGCCATGGGGCTCTTCGGCGGGATCGGCGGCGTGGCCGGGCCGACCGGGGTCCTGCTGGGCGGCGCGCTGTCCGCGTCGTCCTGGCGGCTGATCTTCCTGATCAACCTGCCCATCGGCGCGGTGCTCCTGGTGGCGCTGCTGCGGATGGTCCCCGCCCGGGGCCCGCGGGCGACCGGCGGCGCCGACGTGGCGGGCGCCTTCGCCGTGACGGCCGGGCTGTCCCTGCTCGTGTACGGGACCACGCAGGGGGCGGCACACGGCTGGAGCGGTTCCCGCCCACTGGCTGCCCTCGGGGTCGCCGCGTTGCTCATCGCGGTGTTCGTGCTGCGGCAGTTCACCGCGCACGCGCCACTCCTGCCCCGCGCCCTGTTCGCGTCGCCGAGGATCCTGCTCATCAGCGCGGTGTTCGTTCTCCTGGGGGCGGCCCTCTATGGGACGTTCGTCACCAACGCACTCCACCTCCAGAACGACCGCGGGCTTCGCCCTCTCGTCGCCGCGGCGGTGATGGTGCCGCTCGACCTGGCCCTGCTCGCGGGCTCCCGCACAGGCGGGCGCCTGATCGGCAAGCTGGGCCCGGTCAACGTCCTCGTGGGCGGCCTGGCCGTGCAGGCGGCCGGACTCGCCTGGCTGGCGGCGGCCCTCGCCCCGGACGGCGGCCTGGCCGTCTCGTTCCTGCTGCCGGGCGTGGTGGCGTGCACCGGGCTCGGGACCGCGATCGTCGGGGCGTTCGTCGTCTTCACCGGCCTCGCCGACGGCGACACGGCCGGCGCGATCTCCGGGCTGACCGTGACCACCAACCAGATCGGCGGCGCGATCGGCATCGCGGTGACCAGCACGATCATCGCTTCGGCCGGTGCGGGCACGGCCGGCGGGGGCACGGCCGAGGCCCTGTGGACCACCGCCGGCCTCGCCCTGGCCGGGGCGCTCATCGCCTTCCCTCTGCGGCTTCGCCGCAGGTGAACCGGGGTGCGGCGGGAAGTTATCCACAATCGGCGAAGGGGCTCCCGGACGGCCCGGCGGGCTGGCTAAGGTCGGCGCCATGTCCACTTCGACTTCAGCCTCCCCGCCCACCGCCGAGCTCGGCGTCATCGGCGGTTCCGGGTTCTACTCCTTCCTCGACGACGTGCGCGAGGTGCGGGTCGAGACCCCGTACGGCCCGCCGAGCGACCCCATCGCCGTCGGCGAGCTGCACGGCCGCCGCGTCGCCTTCGTGCCCCGGCACGGCCGCGACCACCGCTATCCGCCGCACAAGATCCCCTATCGGGCCAACCTGTGGGCGCTGCGCTCGCTCGGCGTCCGCCAGGTGCTGGCGCCGAGCGCCGTCGGCTCGCTCACCCCCGACCACCCGCCCGGCACGCTCGCGATCCCCGACCAGCTCGTCGACCGCACGTCCGGCCGGCCGCAGACCTACTACGACGACGGCGCCGCGGTCCACGCGCCGTTCGCCGACCCCTACTGCCCGGTCGGCCGCCGCACCGCGGTCGGCGCCGCCACCGACGCGGGGTGGGGCCCGGTCGACGGCGGCACCCTCGTCGTCATCGAGGGCCCGAGGTTCTCCACCCGCGCCGAGTCGCACTGGTTCGCCGCGCAGGGCTGGACCCTGGTCGGCATGACCGGCCACCCCGAGGCCGTCCTCGCCCGCGAGCTCGCGCTCTGCTACACCCCGCTCTGCCTGGTCACCGACCTCGACGCCGGGATCGAGGAGGGCGAGGGCGTCACGATGGAGGAGGTCCTCGGCGTCTTCGGCCAGAACATCGACCGGCTCCGCTCGCTCGTGGGCGACGTGGTCAGGGCCCTGCCCGCCGGACGCGGCTGCCCCTGCCCGAACGCGCTGGACGGCGTCGAACTCCCCCTGGAGCTACCGTGAGCGCCCGTGCGGCGCACCTCCGCCGCCCGCTGGCCGCGCTGTTCGCCGCGTCGGCGGCGGCGTTCGCCCTCACCGTCCTGGAACCCGGCCCGGCCGCCTCGGTGCGCGTCCTGGCCGCCGCCCGCGACCTCCCCGGCGGCACGAGGCTCAAGGCCGCCGACGTGCGCCCGCTCTTCCTGCCACCGGGCTCCGTCCCCGCCGGGGCCCTGCGGTCACGCGTGGTCGGACGCGTCCTCGCGGGCCCGATGCGCCGTGGCGAGCCGCTCACCGACGCCCGCTTCGTCGGCGGTGGCCTGCTCAAGGGCTACGGCCCGGAAACGGTCGCGACCCCGGTCCGCATCGCCGACGCGAGCGCCGTCCGCCTCGTCCGCACCGGCGACCGTATCGACGTCCTGACCGCCCCGCCCCGCTCTGACCAGCCCCTGGCAGAGCCCCCGCCAGAAGACCGGCCGATCCCGCAGAGCCGGTCCGACCCTCCGCAGGAACTCCCCGCAGACCCGCGACCCCAGCCACCCCCCGCACCCCCACCGACCCACCAGGCCGACACCCCACGACCGGCCGCCACCGCCCCACCCCTGCGAACGGCTTCCCTGGTGGAGGGGCGGGGTTCGGCTCGGCTGGTGGTGGCGTCCGTGCCGGTCGTGGCGGTGCCCCGGCAGGCCGCAGGCAGCGCCGACGAGGGGGCGCTGGTCGTTCTGGCGACCGACCGTGCCCAGGCGGCGGCGCTCGCCGGGGCGGGGCCGGGCCTGTCCTTCACCATCACTGGCCATTGGTAACCTCGACCAGTCATTAAATGGCTACCAATCGTCATGAGGAAGGTTATGAGCGGCTTCAAGAAGTTCCTGTTCCGCGGCAACCTGGTGGAGCTGGCGGTCGCGGTCGTCGTCGGCGCCGCGTTCAGCGGGCTGGTCACCGCGTTCGTGAACTCGTTCATCGGCCCCCTGATCGCGCTGGTCGGCGGGCAGCCCGACTTCAGCCGGCTGGCCTTCAGCATCAACGGCACCCGGTTCCCGTACGGCGTGTTCGTCACCGCGGCGATCTCGTTCCTGATCATCGCCTCGGTCGTCTACTTCATCGTCGTACTGCCCCTCACCAAGCTGATGGCGCGCATGACCCGCGCCGAGGAGGCCGTCGAGCGGGAGTGCCCCGAGTGCCTCAGCGAGGTGCCGATCAAGGCGGCGCGCTGCAAGTTCTGCACCTCGGAGCTCGTTCCCGTCTGACCGGCCGCGCACGGCCCGCTGAGGGCCGGGCGGAAGGGCCCTCAGCGGTCGCCGTCGGTGCCGTACTCCCAGTGCCAGGGCTCGAACGGGTTGCTGTAGGCCCAGGCCGGATGGATCCACCCGTACACCTTGGCGTGGGACTCCATCCAGTTGAACTGCGACGATCCGGAGCTCTGCACCCCGCCGCACAGGTCGACGGCCTGGCCCTTGCCGTGGTTGCTCGTCCCCGGGACGGCCGCGAACCCGGGCCGCTCGGCGTACACCCGGTGCTGATCGGGCAGGCTGCGGTAGGAGTCGGTGACGCAGATCTGCTGGCCGAACCGGCGCTTGTAGCCCGCGTTCAGCTTGTAGAACGCCAGCGCCGCGTCCGCCCGGAGCTGCGCGCCCTTCTGCGGCAGCGGGCACAGGTACTTCGCCGGGATCAGCCCGTTGGGGAACTGCCGCGATTTCGTCGCCAGGCTCTTGTCGCAGCTGGCCGCGAGGCGCTGGTCGAGCGGCAGCCGGCTGAGCATCGCGGTGAGCTGCTTGGTGAGCGTCGACGACTTCTGCTTGAGCCCGTCGATCTGCTGCTGCACCCGGGTCTGATCGATCGCGTTGCGCGATTGCAGGTCCTGCGCCGCGGACACCAGCGACTGCTTGCGCTTCTGGAGCTCGTCGGCGTGGTCGACCAGTGCCTGCTGCGACCGGGCGAGCAGCGTCACGTCCGCGGTCGAGCGCAGCGCCGCGTCCGGGCTCCCGCCGCCGAAGATCGCCATCGATCCCGCGGCGCCCGGCTGCTGGTAGGAGGTGTTGGCCAGCCTGGCCAGCGGCAGCCGGATCCGGTTGAGCTCGGCCTCGGCGGTCGCCAGATCGCGCAGCGTGCCGCGGAGTTTGGTCTGCGCGGTCGCCAGCGCCTTCTTGCGGTCCTCCATCTCCTTGGTGGCCTTCTCCAGGTCCGTGCGAGCCTTGCTCGCCTCGCGACGCAGCGCCTCCAACGTGTCGCCCTCGCGTTCCGCCGCCCTTCCGGGCGTGAACGGTACGAGTGTCGCCATCACCAGGAAGACCGCGGTCAGCACAGCCGACCGGCGGGGGTTCGGCACTGTGGTTTTCCTCCTGATGCCCAAATGCAGAACAGCGGCAGAACGCTACTACAGGTTCACCGATGATCTCTGAGTAACCGTGCTCATCGCGTACTGTAACCGCGTCGCTGACACCATTTGCGCAGGAAGGGGATGTCGCCCCATCGGCAGGACCGGCCGCGTTCGACCCGCCGCGGCGGTTTGCGCACGGGGGGCTTCGCCGTCACCGGCGGCGGCTGCCTCGCGCGGCGCGGCGCCTGCGCGGTGGTCGGCGGCGGGCGCGGCGGCACGTACTCGCCGCGGACGGGATTGCGCTCCGGCGGTGTCGGGACGGCCTGTTCGGCGGTGATCCCCGCCGGCGCGGGCTTGTCCTCGGGCTTGCCGCGTAACCCGATGCCGACCAGCCCCACCAGCACCAGCGGCACCGCGATCCCCCCAGCGACCAGTGCGGCCTTCCGCCTGCGCGCGGCGCGTCCCGCCGTCGGCTTGTCCAGAGATAGGGGCCGCTCCCGCCCACGATGCCGACCCGTCACGGACCGAAGCGTATCGACCCCCGCCCCGCCCGGCCTAGAGATCCCGCCTCCCCGTTAAGAGGGAGCGACCGGTGGTTCCGTTCCTCTACCCTGGAGGTGCCGTCCGCTACGCTCATCCGGCGAACGGCAGTGCCTCCGTAGCTCAGGGGATAGAGCACCGCTCTCCTAAAGCGGGTGCCGCAGGTTCGAATCCTGCCGGGGGCGCTTTCAGGGCGACACTGTGGACCAGAGGGACGCCCCCGGCTATGCCGGGGGCGTTCTGGTTTTCTTGGTCCCCCTTCCGCGCCTGATCCCCGCTCGTGAAGGCTGAAAGCGCCCCGCCCTCATCAGGGCGTGCCATGGAACGCGTCGATGCCCTTGCGCCAGGTGGTGTCGAGATGCGCGTCAGGCGGGAAGCGCTGGTTCAGCTCGAGGATGACCATGCCGTGCGCGAAGGCCCAGATGGCCCGTGCGCGTTCGCGGTCACCGCCGGTGGCGTCGAGGAGCGGCATCGCGGCAGCGTCCTCGACGCCGGGGGCGAGCAGGTCGCGGCGCAGGGGCCGCTCGGTCATCAGCCGATAGAGGTTCGGCTGGCGGCGCGCGAAGTCGCGGTACGCGGTGGTGAGGGCGGCGATCGGGACGTCGGATCGATGGACGGCCTGCGCGAACAGTTCGGCCTGCTCCTCGAAGCCGACCGAGATCAGCGCCGCCTCCAATGCCTGCTTGTCGCGGAGGTGCTCGTAGATCGAGGAGGCGCGGATCCCGAGTTGGGCGGCGAGGCGACGCATCGACAGTGCATCAGGGCCCTCCCGCTCGAGGAGCAGCCGCGCGGTCTGCACGATCTCCCGGGCTCGTGGGGTGAGCCGGCTCAGTGCGGAGGAAGTCATCCGTCCTGCCTTCCCGAAATGCCCTAACAGTGTTAGGTTGCAACCCTAACACCGTTAGGGTGAAAGGTGACGTCGATGCCCGCTCATGCTCCATCCCTTCACGTCGAGACCGACACCGGCTCCGCGCGGATCCGTGACCGCGTCGCGCGGGCTCTGCTCGTCCTCGCCGCCGCCGGTGCCGTCGCCGCGGTGGTCAGCGCAGTGAGCACCGTCGCGGACGCCGGACCGGCCACACGGATGGTCGAGACCTGGCGCATGCTCGGCTTCGGTGTCTTCGCGGGCGTGTTCCTGCTGCTGGCCTACCGCCCCCGGCTCTACGCCGGGATCTGGGAGCTCGCCATCCTCAACAAGCTCGGCCTGACCCTGGCCGCCTTGTCCTTCGGGAGCGGGACCGACGGCGCCGGCGCGGCGCTGATCGCCGACGGAGCGGTCACGCTCATCCTGCTGGCCGCGTACGTGCTCAACCGGGGCTGGACGGCCTGGTCGGCCGCAAGGGGTCGTGGCGTGATGCAGGGCGTCAGCGACCGCCGCCACCCCGTCCGGGACGGAGCCTGAGCGTCGCTCTCGCCGGGGTCATGACCGCCAGTGCCCCACGAGTTCGGCGTAGAGGGGGCTGTGGCGGAGGAGGGTCTCGTGCGTCCCGAGCATCGGGCGGGGGCCGTCGATGAGCAGCACCTGGTCGGCGCGCTGGGCCGAGCTGATGCGGTGCGCGATCACGATGAGGGTGCCGCCGCGGGCCGCGAGGGCCCGTTCGGCCCGCGCCTCCGCCGCCGGGTGGAGGTGGCAGGTCGCCTCGTCGAGGATGACGACGGCGGCGGCCGACAGGTGGGCGCGGACGAGAGTGATGAGCTGGCGCTCCCCCTGGGACAGCGGACCGCCGCCGGGAGGGATCTCCGCGTCGTACCCGCCGAGACGGTCGACGGTCTCGCGCAGCCCGACGGCGTCGACGGCCCTCTCGAGGTCGGCGGTGGTGGCCTGTGGCCGCAGGTAGACGAGGTTCTCCCGCAGCGTCGCGGCGAAGACGTACGCCTCTTGCGGGATGAGCGTGATCGTCCGCCGCAGCCGCTCCGCGCCGACCCGGGCCAGGCGCACGCCACCGAGCCTGATGTCGCCCTTCTGCGGCTCGAGGTGGCCGGTGAGCAGGCTCGCGAGGGTCGACTTCCCGACGCCGCTCGGCCCCACCACGGCGAGGTGTGCGCCCGCGGCGATCCGCAGGGACAGGTCGGTGAACACGGGTTCGGCGTGCGGCGAGTAGGCGAACGTGACGTGCTCGGCCGCGACGTCGTGGGACGTGGGGACGATCGTGACCTTCGCTTCCGGGGCGCCGGCCGGGCGGGCGCAGACCTCGGCCAGCCGTCCGAGGACGACGGCCAGGCTGAGCAGCAGCGTCCCGCCGGCGTCGACCAGGACGACAAAGGCCGGTTGCAGGGCGGTGATGAGGTAGCTCACCCCTCCGGCCGCCTGCCCGGCGGTGAGGTGGTGGTGCGCGATCAGCCACGGGGACATCGCGAGCAGCGCCAGGAGCGGCACGTGCACGCCCAGCGTCAGCACGGGCAGCCGGAGCAGCCGCGACCGGGCGAACGCGCGCAGCGCCTCGGCCTGGGCGTCGATCGCCCCGGCGACCGCCTGGGCCGCCCGGTCCTCGGCCGCGCAGACCACGACGTCGCGGACGCCCTGCACGACCGCCGCGGCCGTCTCGCCGATGTCCTCGGCGTGCCGGATGACGGCCCGGTAGCGTCCGATCTGGATGTGCAGGAACGCGGCGAACACGGCCGCCCCGAGCAGTACGAACACGGTGATGACCAGCGCGAGGAGCGGGGACAGCAGGACGAGCCCGAGCAGCGCCGCGACCCCGGCGGACAGGAGCTGGCGCATGTTGCGGATCGCGGTGGCCAGCAGCGCCCGGACCGCCTCGACCTGCTCGGTCACCTGCGACACCCCGGCCCCTCCGGACGGCTCGTCGTCGATCATGCGGCGGAGCGAGGCGGTGACGACGTCGGTGATCAGCGAGTCGCGCAACGGCTCGACGAGGGCGGCCAGCGACGGGTAGACCTGCCTGGTGCCGAGCGCCCCCAGCGCGTACAGGACGGCCAGGACCGCGAGCCATGCCAGGCCGACGAGCGGTTTGCGCGGGAGGAACCCCTGGTCGATCGCCGTGGCGAGCAGCAGCCCGGACGCGAACACCGGCACGGCCTCGAGGGCGGACCATGCCGCCAGCCGCCGCGCCGCCGGCGACCGCCCGCTCGCATGCTCCCGCAGCAGCCGGAGACCGGCCGAGGACCTCATCCTCGCCCAGGCCGGGGGGTGGACGTGGGCGCGGGGGTGAAGATGGCCCGGTAGTCGGGGTCGGGCCAGAGGCGGGTGTGGGGGGCGAGGGCTCGGAGGCGGCCTCCGTCCAGCCAGGCGACGAGGTCGGCGCGGGCGGCGGTGGCGGGGCGGTGGGCGACGACGAGGCAGGTGCGGCCGGTCAGGACGCGTTGCAGGGCCTGCGTCACCCGCAGCTCGGTGGCGGTGTCGAGGCTGCTGGTGGCGTCGTCCAGGACGACGACGCGCGCGGCGCTCAGGGCCGCGCGGGCGAGGCCGAGGCGTTGCAGCTCACCGCCGGACATCGGGGCGTCGGCCGGCGCGGTGTCGTAGCCGGACGGGAGCGCGCGGACGAAGTCGTCGGCCGACGCGACGCGGGCGGCCTCGCGGACCTCGGCGCGGGTCGCCTCGGGACGGGCGTAGGCGATCATGTCGTGCAGGGTCGCGCCAAGCAGCGCGGGCCGTTCGAAGGCGTAGGCGACGGTGCGGCGCAGCTCGGGCAGCGCGAGGGTGTCGATCGGGACGCCGTCGAGCTCGATCCGTCCCGTGTCCGGGTCGAGCAGCCGTCCGGCCAGGGAGACCAGCACGCTCTTGCCCGTCCCCGAGGCGCCGACGACGGCGACGCTGGTGCCCGCGGGGACGGTGAGGTCGAGGTGGTCGAGCACGGTCCGGTCCCCCATCCGGACGGTGACGTCGCGCAGCCGCAGGTGGCCGGGGCCGTCCGGGAGCGGGGCCGGGCGCGCGGGCGGGACGACGGCCGGGGCGGTGCCCAGGATCTCGCCGACGCGTCCCGCGCCGACCTGGCAGTTCAGCAGCGCGACGAGCGTGTCGAACAGGCTGGCGGAGCCGAGGGCCATGGCCGTGTAGGACGAGGCGGCCACGAGCTGGCCCGTGGTGATGTCGCCGGTGGCGAGGCGGACGCCGGCGATGGACAGCACCAGGATCTGGAGGAGGGGCGCGAGCAGCGACAGGCGCCAGCTCACCTGTCGCTGCGCGGCCCAGGTGCGCAGCCCGGCCTGGTGCAGGTCCGGCAGCGGTGCGAGGATGCGGCCGACCTCGCGGGCGGCCGTGCCGCCGGCCCGGATGGTGCGGACGCCGAGGCGGGCGTCGAGCATCCGGGTCGCGATCGCCGCCTGGCATCGCTGGTAGCGGGCGAAGGGCTCACTGGCCTTGACGACGAAGACGCGCAGCAGCACGACCGCGGGCGCCATCCCGACGGCGAGGGTCAGCGCGAGCAGCCAGTCGATCGTGGCCAGCGCGATGACGGCTCCGGCCGTGGTCAGGACGGCGGCCGTCCCCGACAGCAGCAGGATCGGGAACGTGGCCGGGGCGGCGGCGCTCTCGGTGAGGCGGGACAGCACGTCCCCGGTGGGGAACCGCCGCTGGCCCGGTACGCCGAGCGCCAGCACCCGTCCGACCAGGCGGTGCCTGAGCCAGGCGGTCATCCGGCTGCCGCAGTACGAGCCGACGAGGTCCTCGCCCGCGTCGGCGAGGGCGGCCACGGTGAGCACCGCCACCAGGCCCGCCAGCGCGGCGGGGAGTCCCGCCCCGTCCTGTCCTGCGTCGATGGCGACGGCGAGCATGACGGGCGTGATCAGGGACGCGACGACGCGGGCGAGGGTGAGCGCGGCCAGCAGGGACATCATGGCCCGGGAGCGGCCCGCCACCGTGCGGAGCAGGCGGCCCCCCTGGACGCGCAGCGCGTTCGAGGCGTCCTGCGAGCCGGTCAGGTAGGCGAGCCCATGAGAGGGCCTGTGGGCGGATCCGCCGGTGGGTCCGCCGCCCGGCGCGGACAGGGCAGCGGACGTTCTGCGGCGTGGCACGGGGAGCGTACGGCGTCTTCGTGTCGTGGCCACGCTCTCGGCTCCGTTCGGTCTCGACGCTGAACGCATCGGGCGCGTCCGGTCACGGGCCGGCCCTTCGACCAGCCCGTGACCGGCGTCCTGTGGGGCTCGGCTGCTAGCTCACCGGACCCGGCGGACGGTCGTCGTCTACTGCTGTCAGCAGGAGACGCCGACACAGATGGTGTTCAGCAACGTGAGCAGGCCCGTGCAAGCGCACGTTCCCCCGAGCTGGATCCCGTCGATCTCAATGGGGTCGGTCTCGGGCAGCTCCTGCAGCTCAGCCACAAGGTCACCGTCGAAAGCGTTCATTTCACCTCCCCTCCTGGCCGGTATGAAATCGGTGCCGCTCCCTGCCGAGGCAGAAGCGGACCACCGTTTCGCGGAGGACGTCCGGCCACGCCTGGACCACGGCCACGTGGTCGTCGTCGACTTCCACGTAGGCGAAGTCGGGGCCTTCGGTCCTGCCGAGTTCGAGGAGGCGCCGTCGCAGCGCCCGTGATTGCCCGACCGGGATGATCTGGTCGCGGGTTCCGTGCACCAGCAGCAGCGGCGCGGTGATCCGTCCGCACCCGTCCAGGACGTCGCGGCGCGGGCCCGTCCGGTCGTCGTGGCCGAGTCCGCTCAGCCGGGCCACGCGGTCCCTGACCGCCGCGTCCGCGCTCTGGTGCAGGCTCGGCGCCGAGGTGAAGGGCGCGAGCGCGACGCATCTCGACCAGAGGCCGGGATCGGCGCCGGCAGCCAGCAGCGCCAGGTACGCGCCGTAGCTGGCGCCGAGCAGGATGGGGCGGGGCTGCCCGCCGTCCCTGGTGGCGGTGATCGCGCGGGCGAGGTGGACGACGTCGTCGAGGTCCGGGCCGGCCCAGTCGCCGATGACGGGGCGCAGGTGCTCCATGCCGTAGCCGGTGCTGCCCCGGTAGTTCGGCGCCAGCACGGCGATGCCGGCCGCGGCCAGGTGTTGCAGCAGCGGGTCGAACTCGAACCGCCATGAGGAGAGGGGGCCGCCGTGCAGCGCCATCACCAGGTGGCGGGAGCGGCGCCAGTCAGGGCCGCCGTAGACGATCGCCTCGATGGTGCCCGCCGGTCCGGGCAGCTCGACGAGGTCGGCGCCTTTCCAGGCCGCCCGGTCGTCCACCGGATGCGGGCTCGTCGACCAGCGGTGACCGGCCACACCGCCGGTGGACGCGATGGAGGTGGACGCGGCGGCGCCGGCGGCGGCGGTGGTCGCGGCCGGGATGGCCGTGCCTGGGACGGTGGCCAGGGTGGGGGGCTGGTGCGGGGCGGAGAACCGGATGTGGATCGGCTCGCCCGTCCAGGACGCGGGTGGCCAGAGGGTGCCGGCCGGGCCGGGGATCGGCTCGACGCGGTCCTCGGCCGGGAGGTAGACCAGCAGGCGGGACGCGGCCCCGTGCACCTCGTGGATCAGCAGGCGGTGACCGCCCGCGTCGAAGGTGAGGGGGGTCCTCGGGTGCGGTGACCGGTTGAGGACGGTGGGGAACCGCACCGGACCCGCGCCGGATAACCGCAGGCCGATGCGTTCGGCGCCGGGCGCTCCGCTGGTCACCGCGAGGTGGTCCGTGCGGGGGCTGTAGGCCGCGATCCGGTCGTCGCTCGTGGCGGAGACCGACCAGGCTCGGCGCCAGCTCCGTTCCCGCAGGTCGACGACGATTCCGTTCGCGCGGTGCCCGCCCGCGGTGTGGTCGAGCGCGGTGTGGTCGAGCGCGAGCAGCCGCCCGCCGTCCAGCCAGACGCCGCCCGACAGCGTCCCCGGGACGCGCAGGACCGGTTCGAGGTGCGGACGCCTTCCCGAGAGCCGCCAGATCCGCGAATGGCGCGTGTCGTCGAGCGTGATGAGCAGCGTCGTCTGATCGGGGGACGGGCCGGCCAGCAGGTATCCGGTGAGCATCGGGGGCGTGGGGCAGGTGGCCCGGGTGGTGGTCGACGCGTCCGGCGACTCCGGCGGCTCCGCCAGGAGGATCTCGCCGCGGCCCGACGGGCCGTCCGGTGGCCGCATGAGCACGACGCGGCCGTCATCGAGGGGGATCGCGCAGGTGCGGCGGTCGATCGGGCCGGCGGCGACCGTCCGGCGGCTCGGCGCGGAGCGGGCTAAGTCCCAGCGCTCCAACGTGATCTCGTCCTGGCTGCCGCGCAGGCAGGTGGCCCAGCGGCCGTCGCCCGAGAAGGCGAAACCGAACCGGCTCGGGATGGGCGGGAGACCCGGCACGCACGCGGTCATGACGCGCGCGCCTGAGAGGCCGGGCCAAAGGCCGTCCGGACGGGCGGCGGGGCGTCGGCCGCCTGGGGGGACGGGCGGGTGTCGGCGTTCTGGAAGCGCGGGGTCCCGTCGGCCATCCACATCCGGGGGGACCGGTGCTGGAGGCGCAGCAGGAAGCCGAGGACGCCGGCGACGCCGTCCCCCCACGACACCGCCGGTGCGCCCTGCTCGCCGGGGAACACCAGGTGCCCGTCCCGGTACGCGCGGTTGGCGATGATGACGCGGGCCAGCCGCCACGCGGCGGCCTCGTGCCGGTCGCGGTCGCCCGCCGCGGCCATGTCGAGCAGGAGGTCGCCGTTGCCCGAGAGCCCGTGGCACTGGCCGAGCACCCCGCGCCAGGCGTTCTCGACGACGGCCTGGGCAGACAGGTCGGCGACGCGTGCGAACCGTTCGTCGCCGGTGGCCTGGTGCAGCCTGACCAGGAAGCCCGCGATGCCGGCCGCGCCGTGGCACCAGTACGGCGCCGTCGGCTGGTCACCGGTCCCGGCCCCCCACTTGGCCTCGCGCTCGGTGATGAACGCCTGGTCGAGCAGCGTGTCGCCGACGCGGACGGCCAGCTCCAGGCAGTCGGCGCGGCCGGCCGCCTCGCCGCAGGCGAGCAGGAAGTAGCCGACGCCCGCGATGCCGTGCGCGAAGCCGTGGTAGCGCTTGCCCGCCAGCTTGGACTCGTACTCGGCGGGCGTGGCCCAGCCGATGGCGCCGGACCGCTCGTCGGCGGACGCGATGAGCGCGTCGGCGGAGGCGGCGGCGCGGTCGGCGTAGGCCGTGTCGCCGGTGCGCGTCCACAGGTGCAGGGCGGTGAGGCCGATGCCGGCCGTCCCGTGGGTCACGTCGGGGTTGGGCACCGACACCGGGAGCGCGTCTCCCACCGCGAGTGCCTTGGCGGCCAGCGCGTCGTCGCCGATGGCCCGGCCCGCGTCCAGCATCGACCACGCGGTGCCCGCCGTGCCGAAGTACAGCCCGGACGGCCGGGTCATGCCCTGGTCGAGCTGCCGCGCGATCCACCGTCCGGCGGTGCCGATGACGTCGGGGACGCGCGGGTCGCCGGTGAGCTCGAAGCATCGGACGAGCGCGCCCAGCGGTCCGGCGGCGCCGTGCTGGAGGCTGCACGGGTCGGGCGCCCCGTGCGCGCAGGAGACGGGCCAGAGGCGCTCGGCGGAGTCCGGGGTCATCGACGCGATCAGGTGGCCGGTGATGCCCTCGACGGCCCGCCGGACCTGGTCGCGTGTCTCGTCCGAGGGGACGCCGTCCCGGCGCGCGCGGGGGACGGAGCGTCCGGGCACGTGGACCGGCGGGGTCAGCAACTGCTCGCGTGCCTGGGACGGGGTCCAGCGCCGCTCCGGCTCCTCGGCCATCAGCCCGAGGAACATCCGGCTGAGGCCGGGCGGCAGGTCGAGGCCGACCGAGCGGGCCGCCAGCCATTCGGTGAGCCGCTCCGACATCGGCCGGGCGGCCGGCAGGTCGTCCACGAAATAGGGTGGAGAGCCGGTGAACAGATAGCAGAGGGACGCGCCGAGGCTGTAATAGTCCGCGGATATCGAAGTCGGTGATCCAGCCAATTGTTCGGGGGCGCCGTATCCGGGGGTGCCCACGCGAGCGGGCGGCCCGTCCTCGGGCTCATCGACGCTCACCGCGAATTCGAGGTCGATCAGGATGGGCCGGCCGTCGGGGCGCACGATGACGTTCCCGGGGCTGAAGTCCCGGAGGACGAGCCCGGCCCGATGCGCGGTGCTCACGAGGTCGACCAGCCGCGCGGCCATTTCGAACGCGCGTGGAAGATGCCCGCCCCAGCCGGTCTCGCCGATCAGATCGGGCACCCATTGGTGCAGGGATTTCCCGGGAATCATCTCTTCGGCGAGAAAAAGGTGGCCGCCCTGCGGGAACAGCAGGACCGGGCGGGGCGCCACGCCGAGGTGCCTGAGCGCCTCCAGCGCCCGTGCCTCCCCGCGGAGGCGATCTCGGGTGTCCTTTCCCGCCTCGTCTCCGGCCACATGGGGGCGCGCCTCCTTGATCACCACCAGGTCGCCGGACGTGACGTCCAGCGCCCGGTACACGCCCCCCTTGTTCAGATAGCGGATCGCCTCCTTGACCCGGAACCGGTCGCCCAGCATCACCCCGCCGGACCCGCCGGACGGCTTCGCCGCACGGCCCATTCCGTTGTCGGGAAACGGGCAGACCGCCCAGGAAGGTGCCGCGTACGTGCCGTTCCTCCGGTCTTCTACGGGATTTCCGTCCGGGTCGAGGATCATCCACGCGTAGAATCCGTCGTTGGTCATCCTGCGCTCTTCGACGAACGCGCCATAGCGGTAGTGGACGAGACTCTCGGGCGCGTAAGGCCGATCCGAAAGGATGCGGGGGCCGGGCAGGCCGGCCGTCGCATCGTGGAGTTCAGCCGCGAGGCGGACCGCCTCGGCGTCGCTCTCCGGGTAGATCGTGATGAACTTCCCCGAGTGGCCGCGGGAGGTGTTGCGCGCGTTCAGCAGCTTGACGTAGTCGAGGGTGCAGGCGAACTTGAATCCCGATCCGGACGCCAGCAGCACCTTCAGCGACCGGGCGAGGACCTCTTCCGCCGAAGCCGCGGTCGCGGAGACGTGCAGCTTCCATCCCTGCGGGTGCCGGACGGAGCCGGCCGGGCTGACATAACACCACAGGCCACTCCGGCCCGATTCCCATTCGGCGTTTCCGTGCGGCGATTCGAGCGCGCGCTCCAGCACGTCGACCAGGCTGGTGTCATCGATATCACCGGCCGGTGCCGACCCGAAGACACTGAAATTAAAGTCCGCCATTAGAGCTCCCCCGCCGCCGATTCTTCTGGCGGCCCCACCGATGTCACATTCGACGATCTTGTGGCGGCTTTCCGCTCTCGCGGATCGCGATCACGCCGCCGAGATCACGATTAGTTCTTTGACCGACGACACAATAAGCACGAATCCGGGGCGGGCGCCAGACCCATGTTTCCCATCAAACCCGTGGGAAAAATAGGGAGCACAATCAAAAAGACCGCGTATGCCATAAAAGGCGAGCTTTGCCCGTATTTGACAGCAGATGAACCCGGACCATCCACCAATTGGATCGACGATGGCCATCCGCGGGCAGGTCACCGCACCCCGACGACCCTGCGGTGCGCCATCGATATTCGATCTCCGAATGGACCACCGGTCCGCCGGCGGAGCCGATGCGCCGGAATTAAACGGTGTTATTCAAGGAAAACGGGTGCGGTGCCGGAACTCGCACGAGACGCGTGGTCAGTGCCGCTACTCCGGATTCTCATGGTGTGTCGTCGTCCATCTGGTGTTGATCCGGTTCTGTAAAGGACTGGGTTCACTGGCCGCCGGGTAGCAGTTTCTTACCCGGGAGACCAGTGCCGGGGACCGGTGCCGGGGGCCGGTCAGCGCAGCCCGTCGAGCACTTCCTTGACCAGGACGCCCACCGAGTTCTCGATCTCACCAAGGGACTCCTCCCATTCGGCCAGCGCACGTCCATGGCGTTCGGCCTCGGCACGACCGGCCCGGAGCCTCTCGATCACCTTCTCGGCGTCGTCGATGGTCTCGTGGATGGAGCGGTTCAGCTCGCCGCCCAGAGTCTCGATCTGCGCGCGCAGGGAGTCGGCGTAGCGCTCGGCGTACCGGAGGGCGATCTCGTTGGCCGCGCGGCGCAGCTCCTCGCGGTACTCGCGGGCGGCGTTCGTCCGCACCTGGCGGCGGCGGAGCCGCCCGGTGACGATCGGGACCCCGACCGCGGCCAGGGCCAGCGCGACCGGGCCGGCGACCATCGCCGTCGCCAGCCCGGCCCAGACCAGCCCGGCCGCGACGCCGCTCGTGGCGAGGACGATCGAGCCGCTGCCCGCCATGCTCGTGGCCGAGAGTCCGGGCACGACGGGCTGGGGGGTGAGCGCGCTCCATCCGGTGATGAGCCCGTCGAGATGGCCGGGCTCCGGGCGGGCGTCCGCCGCCTCGTCCGCCCCGAGCAGGGCGGTGCGCAGGCCGGCGAGCTGCCCCTCATAGTCGCGGAGCAGCGGGGGCAGGCTGTTCTCCAGCATCTCCTGCCGCGTGGCCAGGGAGCCGGCCAGCCCCTTCGGGTCGATGCCGAAGAGGTACAGCTCGCGCTGCAACCGCTGGTCGAGGAAGTCGTCGACGCGCTGGACCTCGGCCCGCCAGCGTTCGCCGCGGTTACGCGGCACCGAGGCCGGCGAGGGCTTCTTCGGCAGGTCGGCGAGCCAGTCGGCCTCGACGTCGGGCAGCACCTTGAGGATATGGTTCTCCACCTCGGTCGCGACGAAGCGCTCGGTCTCCTCCACCCACGCCGACAGGGCGGTCTCGATGCGGGCCACGGTCAGTTCGAGGCTCTGCTTGGTCTCCTTCTTCCGGTCCAGGTCCAGTTGCAGGTCCTCGGCCGAACGCAGCAGCAGGCCGCGGCGGCGGGCGCCGCGCTGCCGCAGTTCCAGCACCTCCCGGCGCAGCACCTCGGCGGGCCTCAGGATCTTGATGCGGGACCGCTCCGCCACGCAGAACTGCGCCAGCGCGTCATAGAGCCTGGTCACCTCGTCCCCGGCGGGCGTGGACCCGGCGGCCGGGTCGGTGATCGCGTCCAGCGCGTCCAGGGCGCTGGTGAAGAAGATCCGCTCGGGCCGGTCGGTGTAGTCGGCCACGATCCCGGCGCACCGCTTCCGGACGCCCTCGCGGTCGCTGTCCTTGCGGATCAGGTCGAACTGGTTGACCACGAAGAAGATGTCGGAGTGGCCGAGCGTCCGCAGCAGGTTCAGGTACTGCTCCTGGTCGTGCTTCTTGAACGCGCCCTTGGCGGTGGTGACGAAGACGATCGCGTCCACCTTGGGCAGGAAGTCCAGCGTGATCGCCTCGCGCGCGACGCTCTCGTTGGTGCCGGCCGAGTCGATCAGCTCGACGGAACTGGCCAGCAGCGGGAACGGCCAGTAGACGACGCCGTACAGGTAGGGCGAGCGGGCGTCGTTCTGCCCGTCGTACAGGTCCAGCTCGACCTGCCGGGTGAACTCGTCGACGCTGACCGTCTCGGGGTGCCCGTTCTGCTCCCGGAACAGCTCGGCGCCAGGGGTGTCGCCCCACCGCAGCATCGTGGTGAACGCGGTGGTCGGGTTCTCCTTGGTGGGGAGCAGCTCCTTGCCGAGCATCGCGTTGATCAAGGTGCTCTTGCCGCTGCTGAAGTCGCCGAAGACCATGATCCGGAAGGTCTCCCGGGCCAGCGACTCCGAGGCGTGCCCGAGCCGGTCGTACCGGTCGCCGCGTTCGCCCCGGCCGGCGCCGCCCTCATCGCCCGCGCCCTCGCCCCCGACCCCGAGGCCGTCGCCGTCGTCGCCGTATGCGCGTTCCAGGTCGCGGGCGATCTCGCGGGTCCGGTAGAAGAGCTCGATCAGCCGGGCTCGCCAGCGCGTCCAGTCCTCGAACCTGCCGGTGGGTTCCATGGCTCCCCGTCCTCGTCGTCGTGGGCCGTCCGGTCGGCGGCCTTCGTGATCTCCGCGCGCAGGTGCCGGGCCTCGGCGCGCAGCCGGCGCCAGTCGGCGGCCTCCCGCTCGGGCCGGTCCCAGACCGCCAGCCGGGCGGCCCACCAGGCGTCGAGGCGCTCTTCCCCCGCCTCCATCAGCCGTTCGTACAGGTCCCCGATCCGGTCGTCGCCGCGCCGGACGGACTCGGCGACGTAGCCGGCCAGCACCAGCCGGGCCGCGTCCCGGACCGCCGAACGCTGCCGCTCGATCAGCCGTCCCCCCACCCTCGGCTGGACCACGTCCCCCAGCAACCGCGGTAGCGGAAGCGCATCGGCCGGGACGACCGCGCCGAACAGCAGCTCGGTCAGCAGCGCCCCCGCCTCGCCGGCGAGGCCGCCGAGGGTGTCGATCGTCGCGGCGGAGAACACCCGCATCCGCCCCGCCGCCTCGGCGAACGCGCCGGAACCGTCGGCGAGCGCGGGGTCGCCGGCCGCGGCCGGGCCGGTGACCTCCAGGTGCGGGCGCGGGCCCGCGATGGCGTCCAGCTCGGCCGCGACCCGCAGGACGTCCCGGCGGAACGCCGCGCCGATGATCGACTCGTCCTCGTCGATCCGGCCGGTCATCCGGGAGTGCAGCTCACCCGCCAGCTCATCCAGCCAGAGCGCCTTCGGATCGGTGTGCTCGGCGACCCGCTGCTCGACCTCGTCGAGGATCTCCGTTTGCAGGGCGGAGACCCGCGCGACGACCTGCGCGCGGAGGCGGTCGCGTTCCGCCGACACCTCCAGCCGGACGACCGACCAGCGGGCGAGGGAGGCCCGGTGTTCGAGATCGCCGGTGCGGCGCGCCTCCCCCGTCCCGCCGGGAGCCAGCGCCTCGTCGGCCAGCGCCTCCAGCTCATCGCAGACGGTGGACAGCGCCGCCGAGATCCGCCGGTCACGCGTTCTCCGCCGCCCGGACGCCGCCCCGAGATCGGTGAGGCGGGCCCGCAGGGCGTCCAGGTTGCCGGGCCATCGCGGCCGGACGAGGTCACCGCCCGGCCCGGCGAACACCTCGACGGTCCCGCCTGCAGCCTCCGCGATGCGGCGGTAGCGCTCCATGACCGCGTCGCGGTCGCCGGTCACCTCGTCCAGCATCGTCACCACCAGCAGCACGGTGCCGCCGGGCTGCGCGGCCAGCCGGGCGAGCAGGCCGCGCTCTTGCAGGTCGGCTCCACCGACGGCGCGCACCGTCAGGACCACCGCGTCGGCGCCGAGCGCGGCCGACACCGCCTCGGCCGCCTCGCGCCCGTCGTCGCCCCACAGGCCGGGGGTGTCGACGAGTTCGAGCCCCGCCTCGCGCAGCCAGGAGTTGTCGAGCGAGGCGGACCCGTCCGGCTCCCGTCCCGAGCGGGCAGCCCGGACCGCGCGCGGCACCGCGGCCGGCGCCTCGTCCAGCGCGTACGAGCCGGCGAGCTGGTTGATCAGATGTGTCCTGCCGGTGCCGAACCCGCCCACCACGCAGGCGCGGACGCCGTCCGGGCCGCGGTCGGCGCGCACCGCCCCGAGACCGGCCACCAGCCGGCCGAACCCGTGGTCCATGGCGAGCGCGATGACCTGGGCGCAGCGCCGGTCCCACCCGTCCTCCCGCGGGTCGTCGGCTCGCGGGTCGTCTTCGTCGATCATGCTCCCCCTCAAGGCCGTCACAGCTTTCCTGCAATGTCCGCAATGCCACAGGATTGCTGCTCTGCGGCGAGAGTGATGCTCGCTCTAGGACGTCGCGCGCCGGCCCCCGGTTCGACCGGAGCCGTCCGCGTCAGCGGGGGGCGAAGCGCCGGTGGATCAGCGTGGCCACGATGCCCGCGACCTTGACGGACACCTCGACGTCGCCGACCGTCCAGGTGGTGGTCGTGTCGTCGGTCGCGCCCAGCTCGTTCAGGGCGGCGACCGGCAGCATCTCCCGGTCTCCGACCTCGGGGATGAACGTCACCATGTACAGCTCGTCGCGGTCGTTGAAGCCGTACTGGGCGTCCATCACCAGGCCGCAGAACGACTCCGGTCCGAGACCGGTCAGCCACCACTCGCCGTTGCGCTTGGCGGCCTTGGGGAACCGGGCGGTGAACTGGGCGACCGTCGCGCCCCATTCAAGGCCGTTCCAGCCCTTCTCGATCCGGCCCCGGGTCGTGTCGGGGACGTCGGCGGCCGTCCGGTCCGGTGCGGGGCGGCGGCGCGCCCCGAACAGCCGGGCGAGCCCCCTGCGCTGCGGGGGCGGCGCCTCGGCGGCGGTGACCATGGCGGACACCGGCTGCGGCAGCCAATCGCCGGGCGGGTCGTCTTCGGCGCATTCGCGCAGCACCTCGGCCACCGCCGGACGTCCCGCGGGATCCTTGGCCAGGCAGGCCGCCACCAGGTCGCGCATCTCACCCGGCACCCCGGAGAGGTCGGGGTCCTCGTGGACGATCCGGTACAGCACCGCGGTCGGGTGGTCGGCGCCGAACGGGGCGGCGCCGGTCGCCGCGAAGGCCAGCACCGATCCCAGCGAGAACACGTCGCTGGCCGGGCCGATGCCCCGGACGCCGCGCGCCTGCTCGGGCGACATGTAGGACGGGGTGCCGATGACGGCCCCGGTCGACGTCCCGGAAAGGCCCTCCAGCGCGCGGGCGATCCCGAAATCGATCACCCGCGGCCCGTCGGCGGCGAGGATCACGTTGCCCGGCTTCAGATCGCGGTGCACCAGGTCGGAGTCGTGGATGGCCGCGAGCCCCTCGGCCAGACCCGCGCCGAGGACCCGTACCGCCACCGGCGGCAGCGGGCCGTGTTCGGTGATCGCCTCCCCCAGCGACGGGCCCGGTACGTACGCGGTGACCAGCCAGGGCCGCTGCGCGTGCGGATCGGCGTCGACGACCTGGGCGGTGAAGAACCCGCCGACCCGCCGCGCCGCCTCCACCTCGGCGGCGAACCTCCGCCGGAACGCCGGGTCGGCTCCGTACTCGGGGCGCACCAGCTTGACCGCGACCGGCCGTCCGCCCGCGGACCGGCCGAGGAACACCTGCCCCATGCCCCCGACGCCCAGCCGCCCGAGCAGCCGGTACCCCCGTACGCTCTCCGGATCACCAGGCTGAAGAGGATCCATCACCGCACCCCATCGTCGACCAGCACCGTCCCGACCGGATCATTCCAGACAAGGGCCACGGAAGGGGCCGGACCTCGGGGTCACGATTTGAACAGGAACAGGGGGTTCAGCGCGCCGCCGCTAGGGATGCGGGGCGGCCGGTCCGGCCGGCGGGTCGTCGAGGAGCCTGGTGAGGCGCTTGGGGGCGATCAGGCGGTAGCTGTCCTCGATGAGCTCGGCCAGCTCGTCCCAGTCGTGGTCGGCGTCGAGGCGGGCGCCGACCCAGCCCTTGGGGCCGACGTAGGCGGGGACGAAGAAGCGCTCGGGGGACGACCCGACCAGGGCCTCCTGGACACCGGGGCCCGCCTTGAAGGTGATCGAACGGCCGTCCTCGACGCTCATGACGAAGAGCTTGTCGCGGACGCGGTAGGACGGGGCGGTGTGGCCGCCGAAGGGCTTCTCGGTCGCCTCCGGCAGGGACAGGCAGATCTCCCGCAGCCGGAGCGTCGCGTCCTGATCGGTCATGGGCGTCACCTCCATGTCCAGCCTAAGCGGCAGGTCGGACAGGCCGTAGGGCGGCGCTGCCGGAGGCACCACCACCCGGAGGGCTGGCCCCGGCGGGCCGGTCCTCGTCGGTTGGCTCATCGGCGCCGCGACGCGAATACTGTGCGGATGATCAGTGATTCCACCCCCAGCCCCTGGGAACTCACCTGGGCCGATGTCGATCCGGCCCGTCACCCGTTCGCGGTGGAGCGCGTCGCCGCCACCATCGACGGGGTACCGGCGGGCAGAGCGGACGACGAAACGCGGGCCCTGGTCCGCCGGTTCGGGCGTTGGGCCTGCGCCTGGGACTGGACCCGGGGGTTCAGCGGCGGGCCGGTGACTTCCTGGTGCTGCACTTCCCACCGGCCCCAGGGGATGACCCACGCCGAGATGGTCGAGGCCGCGCTGGTCGATTGGCGGACCTGGCTGGAGACCCTGGCCGCCCGATTCGACGCGCTGGCGCTTCCGGCCGGTTCGCCCCGGGAGCGTTCGGCGGCGTGGGAGCGCGCGGTCACGACCCTGGTGACGGACGTCGTCGAGCGGACTGGGGCCGCGGACGCCTGGTACGTGCACTGCGAACAGGTGCTCGCGTGGTTCCTCACCCACCAGGGCGTCCCGAAGGACCGGCGCGCCGCCCTCCTCACCAAGGCGATCGGCGGCCGTTTCAGTAGCTGGGTCGGCCCCGATCCGGAACTCGTCACCGACCTTGGCCGGCGCATCGCCGCCGCGGCGCAGCAGGCGACCCGGGACCGCGGCACGTCGACGTGATCAGTGGGCCAGGAGGCGGCGGGCGGCGCGGATGACGGCCTCGTCCACCATCCGGCCGTCGTCGCCGACGAAGACGCCGGACCCCGCAGCGAGTCCGGTCTCGTACCTGGCCAGCAGCGCGCGGGCCCGGTCGAGCTCGGCGGGGGTGGGGGTGAAGACCTCGGCGACCACCGCGAGCTGCGCCGGGTGGATGCAGGCGCGGCCGTGGAAGCCGAGCCGCTTGAGCCGGAGCGTGGTGGCCCGGAACGCCTCCAGATCGCGGAACTCGGTGGAGACCGGGCCGATGGGCGGTTCCAGGCCGGCCGCGGCGCCGGCCGCGACGACCTGCGAGCGGGCCCAGAGCAGCTCCGACTCGTCCGGGCCGGGGGTGACGCCGAGGTCGGCGGTCAGGTCGGCCTCACCGAGCTGGAGCCGGACGACGCGGGGCGCGCGGGCGATCGCGGGGGCGGCCAGGACGGCGGCGGCCGACTCCAGCAGCGGGACGACCGGCAGGCCGTCCGCGCCGGCGGCGGTGAGGACGGCGTCGAGGGCGTCCAGCTCGGCGGCGCTCTCGGTCTTGGCGACGCAGAGGCCGTCCAGCCCGGGTCCGGCGATCTCGCGGACGTCGGCGTGGCCGGGCTCGCCGGGGTTGATCCGGACGGAGACGAACGGGCGCCGCGCGGGCAGGGTGCGCAGCCAGGCCGCGACGTCGCGGCGGGTCCGCTCCTTCGCGGCGACCGGCACCGCGTCCTCCAGATCGACGATCAGCTCGTCGGCGGTGCCGCCGAGCGCCTTGGCGAGCAGGTCCGGGCGGTCGCCGGGGACGTAGAGGGCGGTTCTCAACCGATCGTCTCCTTGCCGGAGGTCAGCGCCTTGGCGATGACGGTGCGCATGATGTCGTTGGTGCCCTCGCCGATGCTCATCAGCGGCGCGTCCCGGTAGAGCCGCTCGACGACGAACTCCTTGGAGTAGCCGTAGCCGCCGTGCACCTGCATCGAGGTGAGCGCGCACTCGATCGCGGCCTCGCTGGCGAAGGTCTTGGCCATGCCGGCCTGCATGTCGATCCGGTTGCCGGCATCGGCCTGCGACGCGGCCCAGTAGACCAGCAGCCGGGACGCCTGGACCTTGATGGCCATCTCGGCGAGCTTGAGCTGGATCGCCTGGAAGTCGTGGATCGGGTGGCCGAACGCCTCGCGCTGCGCGGCGTACTTCAGCGCCTCGTCGTAGGCGGCCTGGGCGATGCCGAGGGAGCGAGCGGCGATGTTGATCCGGCCGGTCTCCAGGCCCGACAGCACCTGCTGGAGGCCGCGGCCCTCGGTGCCGCCGAGCAGGTTCGCCGCGGGCACCCGGACGCCGTCGAAGACGATCTCGCAGGACTCGGTGCCCTTGTAGCCGAGCTTCGGCAGGTCGCGCAGCACCTCGAAGCCGTCCTCGACGAGCAGCACGGACATGCCGCGGTGCGCGGGCGAGGCGGCCGGGTCGGTCTTGACCAGCACCGGCAGCATGCCGGCGTGCCGGGCGTTGGTGATCCAGGTCTTGCGGCCGTCGATGACGTAGTGGTCGCCGTCGCGGCGCGCGGTGGTGGTGATGCCCTGGAGGTCGGTGCCGGCGCCCGGCTCGGTCAGGCCGATGCCGGTGCGGCGGCGCCCGGCGGCGAGGTCGGGCAGGAAGCGGCGCTTCTGCTCCTCGGTGCCGTGCCTGGCGATCGTCCAGCAGGCCAGCGAGTGGCTGCCGAGGATGCCCGCGATGCCCATCCAGCCCTTGGAGATCTCCTCGAAGACCAGGGCGAACGACACCATGTCGACACCGAGGCCGCCGTACTCCTCGGGCACGGTGAGCCCGAACAGGCCGAGGTCCTTCATCGTCTCGACGATCTCGGTCGGGTACCGGTCGGTGGCCTCCCACTCCTGGGCGACGGGCCGGATCTCGCGGTCGACGAAGTCGCGCAGGGTGTCGCGGAAGAGCCGCTGCTCGTCGTTCAGCTCGAAGTCCATCAGGCGTCCTTTTCGAAAACGGGGAGGTGCCGGCCGTCCGGCAGTGGCCGCCAGCCGACCCGCACCGGCTCGTCGCAGGCCCACGGCCCGGGTCCGGTGAGGTGGGTGAGCAGGATCGGGCCCTCGGCGAGCCGGACCCGAGCCAGGACGTAGGGCGCCTGGAAGGCGGGCGAGGGGGCTCGGTGCACGACGGTGAAGGAGTCGACGGTGCCGTGCCCGGACACCTCGGTGAACTCCAGGTCGGTGCCGCCGCAGCCGGTGCACAGCTCGCGCGGGTAGTGCTGCGCGTGGCCGCAGGCCCGGCACCGCTGGACGGTGAGCCGGCGGTCCGCGGTGGCCGCCCACCACTCGTCTTCGATCATCGGTCCGCTCCCAGCAGGACGGTGGCGTGGCTGGACAGGATGCCGCCGGTGCCGTGGGCGAGCGCGATCTCGGCGTCCGGCACCTGCCGGTCGCCGGACTCGCCGCGGAGCTGCCGGACCGCCTCGACGAGCAGCAGCAGCCCGTACTGGCCGGGGTGGCAGTACGACAGGCCGCCGCCGTTGGTGTTGAGCGGGAAGTCGCCGCCGGGCCGGATCCGGCCGCCGGCGACGAACCCGGCGGCCTCGCCGGGCGCGCAGAAGCCGAGGCCCTCCAGGGTCAGCAGGACGGTGATGGTGAACGAGTCGTAGACCTCGGCGACGTCCACGTCGGACGGCTCCAGCCCGGCCATCGCGAACGCGCGCCGTCCCGAGTCGAACGAGCCGGGCCGCAGCAGGTCGTCCGCGCCGGTCATGCTGGTGTTGGTGGTCGACTCGCCGTAGCCGAGCACGACGACTGGCTGCCTGCGCAGGTCGCGAGCGCGTTCCAGCGAGGTCAGCACCACGGCGCCGCCGCCGTCGGTGACCAGGCAGCAGTCGGCGGTGGTCAGCGGCGAGGAGATCATCGGCGCGGCGAGCACGTCGGCGGCGGTCAGCGGCCCGGCGCCGTACCGGAACGCCTTGGGGTTGAGCAGCGCCCACTCCCGCGCGGCCACGGCGATCTCGGCGAGCTGCTCGCGCCCGGCGCCGTAGGCGTGCAGGTACCGCTGCGCGGCCATCGCGTAGTAGGAGATCGGGAACAGCGGCCCGTACGGCGCCTCGAAGATCGCCTCGGGGGTGTGCGCCTCGCCGGCGCCGCCGAGCGAGCGGGACCGCGCGGACCGCTGGTCGGACCCGAAGGTGATCAGCACGGTGGAGCACTGGCCGGCGTCGATCGCCTGCGCGGCGCGGGCGACGAACATCTCGAACGCCGACCCGCCGGCGAAGGTCGAGTCGGTCCAGGACGGCTGGATGCCCAGGTAGTCGGCCATCTGGGTGGCCGAGAACCGGGACACGCCGGTGGTGGCGATGCCGTCGACCGCGCCGAGCGCGATCCCGGCGTCGTCCAGCGCGCGGGTGATCGCCTGGGCTTGGAGCCCGAGGATGGACGCGCCGGTCACGCCGAGGTCGGATTCGGCGGCGCCGACGATGGCGACGGTCACGGCGCGGCCTCACCGGACGCGACCGTGCCGGACGCGACCGTGCCCAGCTCGACCTCGGTGGTGGCCGGGGCGACGGCGACGCGGCCGTCCTCGACGACCTCGACCCGCTGGTCGACGGTGATCAGGCCGCCGTCCACCGCCGTGACGGTGCCGGAGCAGCGCACGGTCTCGCCCGCGAACACCAGGTTCGTGAACCGGAAGCTCAGCCGGCGCAGCCGCGCGGACGGGCCCAGCCAGTCCTGCACCTGCTCGGCGAGCAGCGCGCCGAAGACCTGGCCGTCCACGACCGGGGCGGGCAGCTTGCGCGGCTCCAGGTAGGCGGGGTCGTAGTGCAGCCGGTGCCAGTCCCAGGTCGCGCCCGCGTAGGCGACCATGTCGGCGAGCTCGATGCGGCGGACCAGCTCGGGCAGCGCGTCCCCCGCCCGCACCGCGGCGGCCGTCATGCGATCTCCACGTAGATCAGGGTCTCCTCGTTGGTGGCGAGCGGCTCGCCGCGCTGGTCGGCGTAGGCGGCGGTGGAGGTGACGATCAGCATCGCCAGGCCCTTGGCGTTCACCCGCTCGGTGATGTCGGTGATCCGCCAGGTCGCGGTGATCACGTCGCCGGGCCGGACCGGCCGGTGGAACGCGTAGGCGTTGCCGCCGCGCACCAGCCGGGTGCCGGGCACGTCCAGGTGCCACATGTGCCCGGCGAACCCGTCGCCGTCCCGGGGCAGCCCGGTGTACTGGTTGGTCTCGAAGATCAGCGTGGGCGGCGCGATCACCCCGTCGTGGCCGTGCTCGCGCGCGTACGCCTCGTCGGTGTAGAGCGGGTTGGCGTCGCCGACCGCCTCGGCGAAGTAGCGGATCGAGGCGCGGCCGAGCTCCTCGGGCGCGGTGTAGACGACCTCGCGGCCGACCAGCGCGCGCATCTCGTCGGTCAGCAGGCTCACGGGAACACCGCCGTCGGGACGACCTCGATCATGAAGTCCGGGCGGAGCAGCGCCGTGCAGACCACCGCGGAGATCGCCGGGGTGTCGCCGAAGTACCTGCGCCGGATCTCGGCCACCTCGGCGTACCGCTCCACGGCGGCGGGGGTGATGTACTCCACCAGCCGGGTCACGCAGCCGTAGGGCGGACGGTCGCCGAGGCCCGCCTCGCGGAGCGTCGCGGCGATGGCGGCGTAGGTGTACTCGGCCTGGGCGAGCAGGTCGCCGTCGAAGATGCCCTTCTGGGTGGCCGGTTCGAGCGCGCCGAAGCCCGACATGAACAGGGTGTCGCCCGCCGCGACGCCCGGCTTGTAGGTGAGGGTGTCGTACCGCTTCCAGCCCGGGTTGACGGTGCGGAGCGGCATGGTCGAGGCGATCGCGTCGAGCGAGACCATCGCGCCCGGCATCACCGGCTGGTCGACGATGATGCCCGCCGCGCCGGGGAAGACGCCGTCCTCGCTGCCGAGCAGCTCCTTGCGCGGGCGCCCGCAGCGCGGGTACTCGGCGCGGGTCGCGCTCGCGGTGTAGTCGGTGGTCTGGACGAGCGCGCCGAGCCCGAGCCCGGCGGCCTTGAGCAGCTCGCCGGCCTGCTCCAGGCACTGGCGGTACTGGGAGCGGAAGTCACCGCCGCGCGGGTGGATGCTCGGCAGGTAGACGATGCCGCCGGCGACGCGGAGGGCGCCACGGTGCATGCCCTCGTCCGGCGCCGCCTCGATCAGCTCGCCGCCGCCGGGGTAGGCGGTCAGCTCGACCGCGAGGTCCTCGCCGCCGGGCAGCGCCTCCACCGCGACGGTCGCGACCGGCGCCCGGTGCCCGCCGATCGCGGCGCTGCGGGCCGCCTCGACGTCGCCGTAGGCGCCGAGCGCGGCGGCGGTCGCATACTCGACGACGTGCACGATGTCGCCCGCGGTCGCGCCGGCGGCCGTCAGCCCCGCGACGGCCTTCTCGTACGCGCCGCCGATGGTCCCCGCGTAAGCGGGCAGGCGAACAGTCACGCTTCCTCCAATGCGGTCAGCAGCGGCCGGACCGACGCCAGGTCGGGCAGGCCGAGGATCAGGTCCACACGCTCGGCGGAGCCGAGGTTGGCGAGCGCCTTGCCGCGGACGGTCCCCTCGATGTCGGGGTCGTCCGGGCCGCCGCCGCTGCGCGGCACCTCGGCGACGAGCTCCTCGCCATCGCGGGTGACGGCGCGCAGGCGGCCGGGCTGGTCGGCGGCGGCGCCGCCGAAGTCGACGACCCGGGTGCGGATCCGGGACGCGAGGTCGAGCACCTCGGGCCGGTCGATCACGGCGTAGGTCGCCGCGGTCACCTCGCCGTCGATGATCATGGCGGCGACGCTCCATGGCAGGCTGAACTTGGCGTCGTAGGCGGTCCGGGGGCGTTCCTTGCCCTCGGCGCAGACGATGGACGCGGCGTCGGGGTGCACCTCGGCGGTGACGCTCGCGACGGCGGCGCCGTGCAGCCCGCGGGCGGCGTCGAGCTGGGCGTGCATGAGCTGGCAGGCCGGGTAGGGCTTGACGGTGATCCGGGTCAGCTCCCACCGCTCGCCGAGCCCGGCGAGCACCGCGGCCGGCTCGATCCGGCGGTCCAGCAGCGCGCCGTACAGGCCGTACCGGCCCTCGATCACGGTGTCCGGGCCGGTCGCGCCGAACCCCGCGAGGGTCGCGGCGAGCACGCCGCCGCGCGCGGCGAAGCCGGGGTGGAGCTGCTTGGTGGACGCGCCGGTGTTGAGGAACTCCAGCAGCCCGCCCGCCTGGCTGCCCGCGATGCCGAGCGCGTCGGTGGTCTGGTCGAGCGTCAGCCCGCGCATCCGCGCCGAGGTCAGCGCGGCGGCGACGACGCCGCACACCGAGGTGGCGTGCAGGCCGCGCGCGTGGAAGCCGTGCGGCGCGGCGGCGCCGAGCCGGCAGAGCGTCTCCAGGCCGGCCACGACGCCGAGCAGCAGGTCGGCGCCGCCGAGGCCGAGCGCCTCGGCCTCGGCCAGCGCGACCGGCAGGACGGGCGCGGACGCGTGGACGAGGCCGCCCGCGTGCGTGTCGTCGAAGTCGAGCGCGTGCGTGAGGACCCCGTTGGCGAACGCGGCCTCGGCGCGGGAGACGCGTCCGGTGCCGGGCGCCTGGCCGAGGATGGTCGCCTCGGGGGTGCCGCCGAGCGCCCGCGCCGTCCGCACCGCCGGGTCCGCCGCGCCGCTCCGCGCGGCGGCGACCGCGCAGCCGAGCGCGTCGAGCACGTGCCGGGTGGCGGCGCGGCGCACGTCCCCGGGCACGTCGCCCAGGCGGAGGCCGAGGGCCCAGGCGGCCAGGTCGCGGGCGGCGGGGCTCATGCCCGCGCCTCCGGGCCGAAGGCGCCCGCGGCGGTGAGCTCGGCGACCCGCTCCTCGGTGAGGCCCAGCACCTCGGCGGTGACGTGCGCGAGGTCCTCGCCGCGCTGCGGCGCGCGGCGGTAGGCGGGCGGCTCGGCGCCGACGCGGACCGGCGAGGCCAGGTTCCGCAGCGTGCCGTAGCGCGGGTGCTCGGTCTCCACGACCAGGTCGCGGGCCAGGGTGTGGGCCTCGGTGAGCGCGGCGGCCACGTCGTTGATCGGCCCGCACGGGATGGACGCGGCGTACAGCGGCTCCAGCCATTCGGCGACCGTGCGGGTCGCGAACAGCGGCTCCAGCTCGCCGAGCAGCGCGGCGGCGTTGCGCTGCCGGTCGGCGAACGTCGCGAAGCGCGGGTCGTCCGCCAGGTCGGACCGGTCCAGCACGACCGTGAGGCGCTGCCAGAACTTCTCCTTGGCGCAACCGACGACCAGCCAGCCGTCCCTGGCGCGGAAGTTCTGGAACGGCACCAGCGACGGGTGCGCGGAGTGCCGCGTCCGGGCCGGGGTGAACCCGGCGTTGAGGTGCCAGACGCCCGGGTAGGTCAGCATCGAGATCGCCGTGTCGTACAGCGAGACGTCGCAGTCCATCCCGACGCCGTCGCGGCGGGCGGCGTGCAGCCCGGACAGCAGCGCGAGCACCGCGACGTACCCGCCGGAGTAGTCGACCAGCGAGAGGCCGGACTTGGCGGGCGGGCCGTCGGGCTCGCCGGTCAGGTCCATCCAGCCGGCCAGGCCCTGGAGGATGTAGTCGTAGCCGGGCTCCTTGGAGCGCGGCCCGGTCATCCCGAAGCCGGTCAGCGAGCAGCACACGATCCGCGGGTTGAGGTGCTTGAGGTCGTCGTAGGTGATGCCGAGCTTGGCCGGGACGTCGCCGCGCAGGTTGGAGTAGACCGCGTCGGACACGCCGACCAGCTCCTCGAACACCGCCCGGCCCGCGGGGGTGGTCAGGTCCAGCGACACCGACCGCTTGTTGCGGTTGAAGGCCTCGTGGAACAGCGAGTCCTCGTCCTGCGCGTACGGGGGGACGTAGCGCCCGACGTCGCCGCCGGTCCGCGGGTCCTCGATCTTGATGATCTCGGCGCCGAGGTCGGCCAGGTGCAGCGAGCCGAACGGCCCGGCGCCGTACTGCTCGAGCGAGACGATGCGCACGTCCTCCAGCGGCCTCATGTGAGCTCCTTGATCAGGTCGATGATCCGCCGCTGCGCGATCCGGATCTCCCCGGGCGCGAGCCCGTGGGTGGGGGGCGTGAGCTTGATCGTGGTCGCGTGCCCGGCGTACCCGGCGACGCGCTCGGCGACCTGCGCGGCGGTGCCGGTGAGGGTGAGCGCGTCGACCATCCGGTCGGGGACGGCGGCGGCCAGGTGGTCGGCGCCGGTGCCGGCCCGGAACGCCTCGATCACCGTGTCCTGCTCGGCGGACAGGTCGTGGAAGGCGAAGAAGTCGGCGTAGGTGCGGACCGAGGCGTAGAACCCGGCCAGCCCCGCCGCCCGGCCGCGCGCGGCGGCCGGATCGTCGTCGATCGAGCAGGCCGCCGACACGACCGCGTCGACGCCGGGCCGCAGCAGCGGGAGCGCGCGCTCGCGCAGCCACGCGGGCGAGCACAGCTCGTGCGAGATCCAGCCGTCCGCGATCTCCCCGGCGAGCTCGGTCATCACCGGGCCCATCCCGGCCAGGTAGATCGGGAACGGCACCGCCGGGAACGGCCGCTGGTAGCCGCGGACGCGCAGGCTCTCCAGCTCGCCCTCCACCACCATCGGCTCGCCGGACCCGGCGTTGGCGGCGAAGTGCCGGATGATCCGCACGGTCTCGCGCAGCCGCGCGACCGGACGCTCCCAGTGCACGCCGTGCCAGTCCTGGTTGAGCCGCTTCACGCCGGTGCCGAGGCCGAGCACGAACCGTCCGCCGGACAGTTCGGCGAGGTCGAGCGCCTCCAGCGCGGTGGTCATCGGGCTGCGGGTGAAGGCGAGCGCGATGGCCGTGCCGACCTGGGCCCGGGAGGTGCCCGCCGCGACCGCCGCCGCCGAGATCGTGGCGCTGCGGTGCAGCTCGGGCAGCCAGAGCGCCTCGGCCCCGGCGTCCTCGGCGGCCCGTCCGGCGGCGACCAGCTCGTCCAGCGTCTCGCCCCACGGGCCGTAGGTGATCCTCATGCCGTCAGCGGCCCGGTCTTGGCCGTCGGGAAGTAGTTCTTGTCGTTGGGCGCGTCGCGCTTGTAGACCATGACGGTGCGGACCCACGAGACGACCTCGTCGCCGTCCTGGTTGAGCCCGCGGGTCCGCGCGGTGATGATCCCGGCGTAGGGCCGCGAGCCGGACTCGCGCATGTCGGTGATCAGCGACTCGGCGTAGAGCGTGTCGCCGACGAACACCGGGTGGGTGAGCTTGATGTCGGTCCAGCCGAGGTTGAGCAGCGCGGTCTGGCTGATGTCGATCACCGACAGGCCGAGCACCAGCGCCACCGTCAGTCCCGAGTTCACGATGACCTTGCCGGTCGGCGAGCGGCCGGCGAAGTCGGCGTTGAAGTGGTTCTGGTTGGTGTTCAGGGTCAGCAGGGTGAACCAGGTGTTGTCGGTCTCGCCGATCGTCCGGCCGAACGGGTGCTGGAACACGTCGCCGACGGCGAACTCCTCGTAGTACCGGCCGATCTGGGCCTCATGCACGGTCAACCTGTACCTCCTCGGTGCAGCCCCTGTTCGGGAGCTACCCCGAACTTAAAGGTCAGACTTTTAACTCGTCAAGAGGTGACCGCTCTTGCGCCCGGATCTCAGTTCCGCTTAGCGTAACGCTGTTCCATCTAAACAGGGAGGTAGCGGGACGTGAATCAGACTCCGGCCCCGGCCGTGACCGCGTACCGGGCGCTCGCGCTGCAAACGCGGACCGAGGCCGTCAACGGCCTGGCCCCCGGCGACGCCCGGACGGCGATGGCCGCCTCCATCACCCGGATCGGCGCCCAGATGGCCGCCGCGCAGCGCTGGGTGGGCTCGGACCTGCGGCTGGTCGTGCTGCCCGAGTACGTCCTGACCGGCTTCCCGATGGGCGAGCCCCTCGAGCGCTGGCGCGACATGGCCGCGCTCGCGCCGGACGGCCCCGAGTACGAGGCGCTGAGCACCATCGCGTCCGACCTGGGACTCCACGTCTCGGGCAACGCCTACGAGTCCGACCCGAACTTCCCCGAGCTGTACTTCCAGGCGTCCTTCGTGATCGACCCGAGCGGCGAGGTGGTGCTCCGCTACCGGCGGCTGCACTCGCTGTACTCGCCCTCGCCCTACGACGTGTGGGACCGCTACCTGGAGATCTACGGGATGGACGCGGTGCTGCCCGTCGCCCGGACCGAGATCGGCAACCTGGCCTGCATCGCGTCCGAGGAGATCCTCTACCCCGAGCTGGCCCGCGCCCTCGCGCTGCGCGGCGCCGAGGTGTTCTGCCACTCCACCTCGGAGATCAGCAGCCCGGCGCTGACGCCGAAGGAGATCGGCCGGCGCGCCCGCGCCATCGAGAACCTCGCCTACGTCGTCTCGGCCAACAGCGGCGGCCTGCACGGCATCCCGATCCCCGGCGACTCCACCTCCGGCGGTTCCAAGGTGCTCGACTTCGAGGGCCGGGTGCTGGCCGAGGCCGCCGGCGGCGAGAGCATCGTCGCGTCCGCCGAGCTCGACCTCACCGCGCTGCGCCGCTACCGCGCCCGTCCGGGCATGGGCAACCTGCTGTCGCGGGTCAAGCCCGGACTGTGGGCCGGCGAGTACGGCCGGCACGACATCGAGCGGCCGAACGGCCTGGCCGGCCGGGCGCCCGAGCGGGCCTGGTTCGCCCGCCGGCAGCAGGAGTCGATCGGCCGCCTCCCCCACTGACCCCCCGCTCCACCAGCCGTAACGAAGGGAAACCCGATGGGAACGTTCCGCGAGGACATGCCGCTGCTGGCCCGGCACGAGGGCGAGTGGAAGGGCACCTACACCTACGTCGACGCCGAGGGCACGGTCACCGATCACCACGACTCGGTGCTGACCTGCTCGCTGCCCGAGGACGGCGAGTACGAGTACCACCAGGTCAACAACTACACCTGGGCCGACGGGCGCACCGAGCAGCGGGTCTTCCCCGGCAAGTACCAGGGGAACGGGCACTGCGCCTTCGACACCGAGCGGCTGCGCGGCGAGTTCTGGGAGCTGGACGACCAGGTCATGTACCTGAACTGGATCTACAAGGAGGAGGGCACCGACCTGCGGCTCTTCGAGCTGATCGTGCTCAGCGAGGACGGCCGCAACCGCAGCCGGGTCTGGCAGTGGATCAAGAACGGGGTGTGCTACCAGCGGACCCTGATCAACGAGGTCAAGGTCGGCTGAACGGCCCCGCGGCCCCCTCACCCCTCGCGCTCCCCCGGGCCGGCCCCCGCCCTGGCCCGGGGCTCGGCGCTCAGGCGTCCGGCTGGGTGGTCCGGTCGATGGTGGTGTAGGTCTCGCGCAGGTTCTCCAGGTGGGCGTGGCACGCCTCGCGGGCGCCCACCTGGTCGCCGGCCTCGATCCGGGACAGGATCTCGCGGTGGTCGTGGTCGACCCCGTACCAGAAGCGGGACGGCGCGTTCTCGCGCAGGAACCGCTCGTTGAGCACCCGGAACACCGGCTGGGTGACCACTTCGAGGAACGGGTTGCGGGCCATCTTGAGCAGCACCGTGTGGAAGTGCCGGTTCGGCGCGAAGATCTCGGTGGGGTCGCGCGTGCTGGGGTCGAACAGCGAGCCCCGCAGCTCGGCCCGGTCGGCCTCGTCGGCCCGCGCCGCGGCCAGCCCGGCCGCCGGCACCTCCAGCATCTCCCTGATCTCCAGGAGCTGGTCGACGGTGATCTGCGTGTCGATCGCGAGCAGGTTGAGGCTGGTCACCAGGTACTCGGTGATCTGGTCGGGCTGCGGGTAGGCGACGAAGCTGCCGCCCGCCACCCCCCGGGTGGTGGTGATCAGGTTCTGGCTGGCCAGCAGCCGCAGCGCCTCGCGGACCGTGCTGCGGCTGACGCCGTGCTCGGCCGACAGATCGGGCTCGACCGGCAGCCGGTCGCCGGGACGGTAGTCACCGGCGAGGATGCGCGCGCGCAGGCTCGCCGCGATCTCCGCGTAGGCGGGCACCGGGGTGGGGGGCCGCTCGGATCCAGCTTTCTCGACAGTCATCCCGAGCATCGTACGGTAAAGGTCAGACTTTCTCGATTTCAGGCATTGACGCGCCGACCGGACACCCGACATGCTGCTCGAATACGCACATCGGAACTCGATTCCAGATTACGGAACACGGAGGTGGTGTCGTGGCACTGCTCCCGGGCGGCGCGGCGCTCTCGATGGCCGGAGGCGTGCGCGAGTTCGCCTCGGCGACACCGTCCAGGCCCGCCGTCATCGACGGCGACCGCAGCCTGACCTACCGCGCCCTCGACGACCGCGCGAGCCGGCTCGCGCAGACCCTGCTCGCCGCCGGGCTGCGGCCGGGCGACCGGGTCGCGGTCCAGCTCGGCAACCGGCTGGAGTTCCCCGAGATCATCTGCGCAGCGGCCAAGGCCGGGCTGGTGCTGGTGCCGATCGGGACCCGGCTGACCGGTGCCGAGACCGCCTACATCCTGGAGCACTCGGGCGCCCGCGCCTTCGTGTCCGACGGCGAGCCGCCCGTCCCCGTCGACCTTGTGCTCACCATCGGCGGGACCGGCGTCGCCTCGTACGAGAAGGCCCTGGACTCGGCGTCCGGCGCCGACCCGCTGGTCCCGGTCGACGAGAACGACCCGTGCTGCCTCTACTACACCTCCGGCACCACCGGTAGGCCCAAGGGCGTCCTCAGCAGCCACCGCGCGCGGACGCTGATGTGCTACCTGTCGGCGATGGAGTGGGGCCTCGGCGCCCGCCGCACCAGCCTGGCCGTGGCGCCGATGTACCACGGCGCCGGGATGGTCTTCGACTACGCCCCGGTCGTCGCCGGCGGCACCGTGGTGATGCTGCCCAAGTGGGACCCCGAGCACCTGCTCGTCCTCGCCGAACGGCACCGGGCCCAGTCGGCGTTCCTCGTCCCGACGCACGCGCAGACGCTCCGCGCGCTCGGCGACGAGCCCCGCCGCCGGTACGACCTGTCCAGCCTCGACACCCTCTACTTCAACGCCGCCGCGCTGCCCGCCGTCCTGAAGGACTGGGTCGCGGGCGCCTTCCCGGACGCCGGGGTGCACGAGCTGTACGGCTCGACCGAGGCGGGTGTGGTGACCAACTGCCGTCCCGCCGACGCCGACCGCACCGGCTCGGTGGGCCTGCCCTGGTACATGACCGAGGTCCGGGTCGTCGACGACGAGGGCCGCCCGGTCGCGGCGGGCGAGCGCGGCGAGCTGTTCAGCCGCTCCCCGTTCCTGATGAACGGCTACCTCGGCGACGACGCGGCGACCGCCGCCTGCACGACCGAGGACGGCTTCCTCACCAGCGGCGACATCGTCGTCCGGGACGAGGACGGGTTCATCTACGTGGTGGACCGCAAGAAGGACATGATCATTTCCGGCGGGGTGAACATCGCCCCGCGCGAGGTCGAGGACGTCATCAACGCCTTCCCCGGCGTCGCCGACACCGCGGTCGTCGGGGCGCCCGACGAGCAGTGGGGCGAGCGCGTCGCCGCGTACGTCGTGGCCCTGCCCGGCGCGACCGTCGACCCCGCCGCCCTGGACGCGCACTGCCGCGAGCGGCTGTCCGGCCCCAAGGTGCCGCGCAGCGTGGAGTTCCTCCCGGTCCTCCCGCGCAACGCCTCCGGCAAGGTGCTCAAGCGCGAGCTCCGCGACCGCTAGCCCGCCGGCTCCGGCACTGACCGACACTCACATATTTTCAGGAGAGGTGACCATGCGACCCCACGTCGAACTCATCCAGGAGAACGACTACGTCTGGCACGGCGCCGAACTCGTCGGCGGCGAAGGCCGGGCCAGCGAGCGTCGGCTGTCGGTGGACGAGGAGGACGGCTCCAGCTCGCTGCGGGTCGACTTCCACACCCGCTGGGGCCGCGGACCCGGCATCCACCACGCCAACACCGAGTACTACGTGCTCGAAGGCGGGATGACCTACGGCGACCAGAAGATCGGCAAGGGCGGCTACGTGTACGCCCCCAAGGGCATCCCGGTCGAGGCGATCACCTTCGCCGAGGGCACCCGGGTCCTGCTCTACCGCGAGTACGGCGACGCCGGCTTCGACGCGGTGGACAGCGTCCGCGCCCCCGCCTGGGCCGACGCCCGCGAGGAGGTCATCGTCACCGACACCGAGGCGATGAACTGGGACGCGGTGCCGGTCGCGGGCCCGATGCCCGGCCTGTTCATCAAGTACCTGCACGTCGACCCGCACACCGGGTTCTACACCCGCCTCGTGCACGCCCAGGAGGGCTGGACCGACCACCGCCTCGCGCACCACCCGTGCTACGAGGAGGCGTACACGATCCAGGGCCACATGGAGTACAACTTCGGCACCCTGGACCTCGGCACCTACTTCTTCCGTCCGGCCCGGGTCAAGCACGGCCACTTCACCAGTGAAGAGGGCGGCGCGACCTGGCTGATGCGCTCCGACGGCGAGCTGACGAACTGGTACACCCAGAACGAGTGGGTGCGCTGGGGCGGCGAGGCCGTCAACTACGGCCCGGACGAGGGCCGGATGCGCTGGTCGCAGTCGTCCCACGACCTGGCGTCCCGGCCGCCCCGCCGCAACGCCAAGAACATCCGCGAACTGGAGGAGTCGGTGGCCTTCCAGCGCTCGCTGGGCGCCCCCGACGCCGACTACGTCCCGCACGGCCGGGGCACCGACCCCAGCCTGATCGCCCTCGCCAAGGCCCTCGACGCGAAGGCCCTCCAGGCCGGCCATGGTCACGACCATGACCACGAGCACGACCATGACCACGAGCACGCGCCGACGGCCGACTGGGGAGCCGACCCCGCGTCCCTGGAGCACACCGCCGAGCGGACCGACGAGCACAGCCACAACTGGGGCCAGGGCCGCGCCTGGGAGAAGGGCGAGCACATCCCCGCCCCCATCCTGTCCACCCTCCCCGTCCGCAGCCGCTCCGCCGGCCGCTGGGACGGCGACGGGATGTAGTCCAGGGCCCTCCCCGGAGCAGCCCCGGGCGGGACCCGCGCGGAAGAGGGGCCGGAGCAACCCGGCCCCTCTTCCGTGTCCCCTTTTCTCACGTTCCCTTTTCGCCCGCCCTTCCGCGTTCCCTTTTCGTGTCCCCTTTTCGTGTTCAGAACACATCCTGAATATCTGCCGCGTTCCTTCCCCTTGCCAGCCGATTTCCGCCGCGTACCGTGCTGCACCAGAGGCCACAACCGGTTCTCCTGAGTGAAAGGCGGCGGCATGGCACGAAGCGTTCTGAGGCTGGCCGACCAACTGGTGTCGAGGCTGGTCCCGCGCGCTGAAGCGTCCGCGGCCACACAGACCAAGTGCGTTTGCTGCGCCAGCACCTACTCCAAGATCTGCTACCGCGACTGCATCTCCGCGGTCTGCGAGCCCTGGGGCTGCCGGGCCTGCAACACCTGCTGAGCGGGCCGGGCGGGTGGGGGCGGCGAACGGGCCGCCCCCACCCGCGCGTCCCGGTCAGGTCATGTCGCGGTGGAAGGAGTCCGGGTGGCCGATCTGATCGTCTTCGCGGTGGCGGTCCTGCTCGCGGAGGTCTTCGCGGTCTCCGCGGCGGGCAAGATACGCGGCCGGACGGCCTTCGCCGGCTTCGCCGGTTCGGTCCCCCGGCTGGTGCCGCGGCTGCCCGCGCGCCCGGCGGCGGTCGCGGTGCTCGCCGGAGAGTTGGCGACGCCGCCGCTGCTGCTGATCGCCCCGGCCGCCGGGTTCGCCCTCGCCGCGCTGCTGCTGGCCGCCTTCGGCGCCGCCATCGGCGCCGCGCTTCGGACGGGCCGCCGGGCCCCGTGCCGCTGCTTCGGCACGTCCGCGGCCCCGCTCGGCCCGGCCCACCTGGTCCGCGCCGCGCTGCTCGCGGCGCTGGCCGCCGCGGGCGCCGCCGGCGTCCTGCTGACCGGGCCGACCGGCACGCTGTTCGCGCTGCTCGGCGGCGCCGAGGCCAGCGGACTGGCGGTCGCCGCCGCCGCCGGGAGCGCGCTCGCCGTCGTGGCGGTCTTCCTCGACGACCTGGTGTTCCTGTTCGGCGATCCCGGAAGGATCTGATCGCGGACGGGCACCAGCGGATCCCTGCTGTTCGACCACCACCGGGCGGGCACGCGCCCTGATGGCGCTGGACGGGACCTACGCCCGGCTGTTCACCCTCCAGGCCGCCGGATACGAGACGAGCTCTCATGATCGGGCCAGTGGTGGCGGGCGCCGCCCGCGCTCCGGCCCGGTGCCGAGGAACGCGGTGCCGGCGCTGGCGGCGGTGCCCGAGCGGGCGGTCCCGGACGGCCGGCTGGTCGCCGTCGGCGACGACCCGTCCGCCAGCAGCGACTCCCGTGAGCTCGGCTACTTCCACGGGGACCTCCTGCTCGGCGTGGTGCTGAGGAGGCTGCCGGCCGAGCCCGGATGAGAACGCGGTGTGCCGCCTCCCGCTATGAGTACCCGGTGGAGAGCACGCCGTAGCTCATGGGACCGACGCGAGCGCGCCGGGGGTGACGTGCGGCCACCCGGATCCTGGACGGGGCGGAGGCGGCCGGTGGCCTTAGGGGCACCGGCCGCTCAAGGTCAGCCGCAGTGGACCTTCTTCACGTTCCGGTAGTAGCTCCGGCTGGAGAAGATGCCACCGGTGAGGTTGAGGCACTTGCCCTTGGCCTCGAGGTAGACCGGGCCCGCGTAGTACTTGTAGGCGCCGTCGTCGTGGACGCTGACGGTCGAGCCGTCGGTCGCGTACATGATGATCTGCTTCCAGCCGGCCACTCCGGGATCGGTCCCGTAGGTGAGCGCGCAGTTCTTGCCGTTGGAGGAGTTGTAGTACAGCTCGATGCTGCCGACCTTGAAGCTGTCACCGATGTTGTAGACGTCGATGCGCGAGTAGCCGGCACCGCAGGGGCCCGCGGCGTTCGCGGGGGGCGCGCCCAGGGTGAGGACACTGGCGGCGGTCACTGCCGCGGCACCGGCCGCGGTCATTCGCTTGCTGCGCATGGAGGACGTCCCTTCGCCGATCACCATGACCGGCCTCGGGCGTCATGATCGCGGTGACATTTCGGACCCGGCAAGGGCCCGGGGGCCCAAGGTCCGCCCCGGGCCGCGGCCCGGGGCGGGCGTGCAGGTCAGGCCGCGGATTCGCCGCCCAGGTAGAGGGTCTTGACCATGGGGTCGGCCTCCACTTCGGCGGCGGTTCCGGACAGTCCGATGCGGCCCCGTTCCAGGACGTAGGCGCGGTCGGCCAGCTTCAGGGCGATCATGGCGAGCTGCTCGACGAGGAGCACCGACATGCCGCGTTCGGCGTGGAGGCGCTTGACGTAGGAGAACAGCTCGGCGGCCTTGAGCGGGGCCAGGCCGAGGGACGGCTCGTCCAGGACGAGGAGCTTCGGTTCGCTCATGAGGGCCCGGCCGACGGCGAGCATCTGCGCCTCGCCGCCGGACAGGGTGCCCGCCGCCTGGTCCCGGCGTTCGGCCAGGCGGGGGAACAGCTCCAGGACCTCGTCCATCAGCGTCTGGGTGCGGGCGCGGCTGCGGCGCAGCGGGAAGCTCCCGAGCTGGAGGTTCTCCAGCACGGTGTGGTCGGGGAAGATCCGGCGGCCCTCCGGGACGTGCCCGATGCCGAGGCCGGTGCGGCGCCAGCCGGGGACCTTCGTGACGTCCTTCCCCGCGAACACGACCGTCCCGGCGGACGGCTTCAGCAGGCCCGACAGCACCTTGAGGGTGGTGCTCTTGCCGGCGCCGTTCGGGCCGAGCAGGACGACGAACTCGCCCTCCCCCACCGTCACGCCGACCTCGTCCAGGACGCGGACGCCGCCGTAGCCGGCCTTGATTCCGCTCATCTCCAGCAGCGCGGTCACGTCAGGTCCTCCACCAGGTCGGGGCGGCCCAGGTAGGCGTCCAGCACCTGGGGATCGGCGCGGACGTCGGCGGGCGGACCGCAGGCGATCACCTTGCCGCTGTCGATGACGGTGAGCCGGTCGCAGACGTCCATGACGAAGTCCATGTTGTGCTCGATCAGAACCACCGCGAGGCCGTGGTCGCGGAACGCGCGGCAGAGCCGGGTGAGGGCGTCGATCTCGGCGGGGACCAGACCGGTGGCGGGCTCGTCCAGGATCAGCACCCGGGGTCCGGACGCCACGGCGCGGACGACCTCCAGGAGGCGCTTCTGCCCGTGCGAGAGGTCCCCGGCGAGCTGCCCGGCGCGTCCGCCCAGGCCGGCGAACGCCAGGAGCTCGGCGGCCTCGGCGCGGGAGGCGCGTTCGCGCCGCCGGTACGCCGGGAGCCGCAGGACGGCCGAGATCCAGCCGTAGTCCTCGCGCCCGCGCATCCCGGTGAGGACGTTGTCGAGCACCGACTGCTGCGCGAACAGGTGCGGGACCTGGAAGACGCGGGTGACGCCGCTCTCGGCGACGGCCCACGGCCGGTCCGGGGCGGGCTCGCCGCAGATCAGCACCTCGCCCGCGTCCACCTTGTGGAACCGGGTGAGGCAGGCGACGGTGGTGGACTTGCCGGAGCCGTTCGGCCCGATGATGCCGTGCACGCTGCCCGCGGCCACCGACACGTCGACGCCGTCGACGGCCTTGACGCCGCCGAAGTGCTTGACCAGGCCGCGTCCCTCCAGGGCGGGGACCTCGCGGTCGACGGCGCCCGGCAGCACCGATTCGGGCAGCCCGCCGGACGGTTCGGCGTCGGTGCCGTCCGGCGGCCGGCCGAACCGGCTGCCCCGCCAGGTGCCGACCACGCCCTTGGGGATCACCATCATGGCGATCAGCAGGGTGAGGCCGAGGAACAGCGTGGTGTAGCGGGCGTAGTCCTTGATCAGCTCGACCACCACGGCGATCACCGCGACGCCGAGCACCGGGCCGGCCAGGGTGCCGATGCCGCCGAGGAACAGCCCGACGAAGAACACCAGGCCGTTGTCGAGCAGCCCGACGTCGGGGTTGATGAACCCGAGCTGCAACGCGTACAGCCCGCCGGCGAGCCCGGCGATCGCGCCGGCCAGGGTGAAGACCAGCACCTTGGTGCGGGTGGGCCTGATGCCCATGGCCGAGGCGGTGTCGGTGCTCTCCTTCACCGCCATCACCGCGCGGCCGACGCCGCTGCGGACCAGGTTGCGCTGGACGATGTAGGTGAGGACCAGGGCCAGGAGGGTGACGTAGTAGAACGCGGTCTTGGACAGCCCGCCCGGGGTCACCCCGACGATGCCGTTGACCCCGTCGGTGACCGCCTCCCAGGACTTGCCGCCCTCCACCACGATCAGGTTGGCGGCCAGGGTGATCATGCCGAAGTAGAGGTATGTCGCGCGGAGGCTGATCACCAGGACCAGGGCGGAGAAGGCCGCGCCGAGCGCCATCGCCAGCGCGACCCCGACGAGCCAGGGCAGCCCGGCCTTAACGGTGGTGTACGCGACGGCGTAGCCGCCGAGCAGCTGCATGCCGGTGTGCATCATCGACAGCAGCCCGCCGTACCCCATCGACATGTTCAGCGAGATCGTGAGGATCGCACTGATCGCGGCGGACGCGACGATGCCGTTGTAGTACGAGGCGTTGTAGCTGTAGAAGTCGGTGAGCGAGGGCCAGGCGAGCAGCAGCGCAGCGGCGACCGCCGTCAGCCCCGCGGGCAGCCACCGCATCGCCCTGGTCAGGGCCGACGCTCGCGCGGGTGCGCTCATCGGTGCGCTCATCAGTGCGCCTCCATCGGCTTGCCGAACAGACCGGAGGGGAAGGCCACCAGGATCAGCGCGAGCAGCCCGAAGACCACGAAGTCGCCGATGGTGGCGCTGGTCAGGTTGCGGATGACCGCGTCCAGCAGGCCGACGATCATGCCGCCGGCCAGCGCGCCGCGCGGCGAGCCGACGCCGCCGATCACCGCGGCGGTGAACCCCTTGATGGTGAACACCAGCCCCGAGGCCGGTCCGATGAACAGGATCGGCGCGGCCAGCACGCCGGCGAAGGCGCAGATCACCGCGGCGATCACGAAGCTGAGCAGCACGATCCGGCGGACCGGGATGCCCATGATCACGGCGGCGTCGGCGTCGTGCGAGGCCGCCCGGATGGCGCGCCCGTAGGCGGTGAGCCGCAGGAAGGCGTCGTAGCCGGCGACCACCACGATCGCGACCGCGATCGTCAGGAGCTGCTGCCAGGAGATCCGCTGCCCGAAGATGTCCAGGAAGCCGGACACCAGCGCCTTGGGCCGCAGCGCGTCCACGTCGTAGAAGCGGAGCGTGAACAGCGCCTGGAAGATCATCGCGGCGGCCAGCGTCGCGATGATCCAGGCGTACCGGGAGCCGGACAGCCGCACCGGAAGCATGATCATTCGCTCGGTCAGCAGCCCCATCACCACGCCGAGCGCGAGCGTGAGGGCCAGCGCGGCCGGCCAGCCCCAGTGCCACAGCGCGACGACCTGGTAGCTGATCGCCGCACCGAGCACGATCGGCTCGCCCTGGGCGAAGTTCATCACCCGGGTCGGCTGGAAGACGATCGCCAGGGCGAGCGCGACCAGCGCGTAGATCGCCCCGGCGAACAGCCCGTCGATCCAGACCTGAGCGCTCACGACGAGGAGATCTCCTTGGTGAACCAGCCCTTGGCGTCCTTGCTCCACTGGTAGAGGTGGACCTCGTTGTAGAACTCGTGGGTCTTGCCGGGCTTGACGGCGTTGCCGGACGGGGTCTGCTCGGCGGTGAGGTCGAGCGCCTCGATGGCGGGGGCGACCTTCTCGGCGTCGGTGCTCTTGACGGCCTTCACCGCCTGCTCGAACGCGAACAGGCAGTCGGCGGTGATGGCCGCGCCCTTCGGCGAGGTCGCGCCGGTCTTCGGGCCGACGTTCTTGCCGTACTTGGCCTCGATCGCCTTGATGTGCTCCAGGTAGCCCGGCTTCCACTGGGCCCGGTCGATGCGCTCGGGGTACTGGTAGAGGGGGGCGGGGAAGACCGCGCCGTCGGCGGCGTCACCGGCGGCCTCGACGAACGAGATGTTCTGCATGCCCGAGCCGCCGCCGACGAGCTTGCCCTTGAAGCCGATCTCCGCCGCGGCGGCCATCGTCTTGGAGCCGCCCGCACTGCTGGAGACCATGATGGCGCCGGCGTTCTTGAACTTCTCGACGTAGGCGCGGTGGCTCTGGTCGTCGGCCCGGTTCGTCTGGTAGCCGAGGTACTTGATGCCCGCCTTCGGCAGCATCTCCTTCAGCGCGGCATCGGTGTTCTTGCCGGTGTCGTCGGCCTCGTAGACCAGGCCGAGGGACTTGACGCCCTCCTGCTTCAGCCAGCCGACGACCTTCTCGGCGTCCAGCAGAAACGGGTCCTGCGAGCGGAAGCCGTACTTCAGCTCGGCGAAGCTGCCGGTGGAGACGGCCGGCTGGCAGTTGAGCTTCTTGTTCTTCTCGTAGGTGCCCTTGGCCGCGTCGTAGAACGCGGTCAGCGACGGGCCGATGACCAGCTTCACCGCGTCGTTGCCGGCCAGCTCGTTGGCGGCCTGGACGGCCTTGCCGGGGTCGAGCGCCGAGTCGCGGACGATCAGCTTGAGCTTGGCGCCGTCGATCCCGCCGGTGGCGTTGATCTTCTCGATCTGCACGTTCAGCGAGTTCTGCTGGGAGATCCCGAGGACCGCGAAGGGACCGCTCATCGGGGAGATGAGGCCCACCTGGATCTCCGGCTTGCCGTCGGCGCTCTTTCCCGAACATCCGGTCGCGGTCACGGCGAGCGCCGCGAGTCCCGCGACGGCCGTGACGACTGATCTGCGCATCTGCACCTCCACCAGGATGTTCCTTTTCTCGGAACGCGGTTCCGTGCGATGGACGCTATAGAGGCGCTCGTCACAGTGTCAATAGGTCTGACTTTTAAGTCTATGACGTTTTTGTTAAGCGCTGAGCTGCGGGAACGCAGGAAATCGCCGCGCCCGCCGGAGCGGGCGCGGCCAGGGCCTGGAGCGATCCTCAGTTCCTGTCGGTGACGTGACCCATGAGAGTGGAAAGCCGGGCGGTCACCTCGAGCAGCGCGGCGGCGCACGCCCCGGCCTCCCCGCGGAACCGCTCGACCGGTCCGCAGACGCTGACGACGGCGGCCGGACGGCCGTGGTGGTCGAAGACCGGCGCGGCGACCGAGGCGGCACCGGACTGCCGTTCGGCGAACGACCGGGCGTAGCCGTCCCGGCGGATCTCCTCCAGTTCGGGCCGGAGGGCCTCGGGGTCGACCACGGTCCGGTCGGTGAGCCGGCTGAAGTGGTCGACCGAGAGGTACTCCTCGACCTCGGCGTCCGGGAGGAAGGCCAGGAACGCCTTCGACGACGCGCCCGCGTGCAGCGGGAACGGGACGCCGAGCGTCACCGACATGAGGACCTCGCGGTCCGGGGTCACCTGGTCGATGTAGACGCGCTGCGCGCCGACCCGGGACGACAGCGTCGCGGTCTCCCGCGTCGCCCGGGAGAGCGCGACCAGGTCCGGGGCCGCCAGCCGCCGCACGTCGATGGCGTCCAGGTAGGCCAGGCCGAGCCGCATCGCGGTCAGCCCGAGCGCGTACCGGCGGGTCTCGGCGTCGACCTCGACCAGCCCGCGGCTGCGCAGCGAGGTGAGGATGCGGTGCACCGCGGGCTTGGAGAGCCCGAGCACGTCGGCGATCTCGGTGACGCCGAGCGTCCGGGCGCCGGGCGCGGTGAACAGCACCAGCACGTCCGCCGCCCGCTCCACCGTGGTGGCCGACTGGCCGAGCCGGCCGGCGGCGCTCCGGGTGTCCTGGGGCATGGCGGCGCTCCCCCGTCTCAGTCCCGGTTCAGGCCGATGGGCACCGGCGGGTCGGTGACGATCCGGGTGTCGAGGAACTCCCACCAGTCGTCCTGGGTGACGCGCTCGCCCTCCCACTCGGCGTCGGCCTTCAGCCCGCCGAGCGCGGCGCGGTAGGCGCCCCAGCCCGCCTCGTCCTCGAACGCGGCCCAGTTCTCGATGGTGTAGACGTCGCCGATCACGCTGTAGTACCAGCGGACCGACTTCACCGAGGGCAGGTCGCGGTAGAACCAGCGCTCGCGGTCCTCCAGCCAGGCCCAGAACTCCTTCTGGTTGCGGCGCGCCCGCTCGCTCAGCCGCATCCGGTACACGAGGTAGATCATGATGGTCCTCCAAAGCGTTCCGCTGGACGTGACGGCGTCACGCCTCAACTCTGCGGGACATCTTGTAACAGCTTTCCGCTAATTGGAATACCTGAGGTGAAGGAACACGCGTCCGGGACGGTCCGGGAGCGGCTCGCCCGGGGCGGACGCCGTCCAGTGCGGGCCGTCCAGCCAGAGCGCGCGGGCCGCGGGTGCGGGCGCGGCCGTCCGGCCGAACGTCGTGGGCGCGGTCGCGTACAGCCGGGTCTCGCTCGCGGTCCCGGTGCGCAGCGGCAGGCCGCCCGCCGGGATCCGGACCGAGCGCAGCGGCGTCCGCTCGGAGGGCGCGGGGACGTAGTCGGCCGGGCCTTCCACCCAGCGCGGGATCCCGGCGAACCAGGCCAGCGCCAGGGCCCCTGACCTGCTGTTGGAGTCGATCCGGACGGTGCCGCGCGGGATCAGGGCGCGGTCGCCCGGCCGGTAGGCCGTACCGGACACGATCAGCTCGCCCTCGAGCACGACGAACTCCTCGTCGCAGGCGTAGTGCCCGGCGACCGGACGGGTCCATCCGGGCGGGAACCGGACCAGCGAGGTCGAGCTCCCGTCGGCGGGATCGACCTCCAGCCGGACCATCCCCACGGCCGGGTCCGATCCGGGGATCGTGAACGGGACCCAGGGGAGATCCGCGCCGCGGGGGTCCGCGTCGGCCGTGCGCAGCGTCATCGACGTCCTCCATCTGTTTCTTTATTCGGAACAGTGTTTCAGATAGCATCCGGGTCGGCCACCCGGTCGCCGTCCCCCTTGGAGGGTCCATGCTCAGCAGCCCGCGGTACGCCGTCCTCGGATGCCACGACCTGCCCGCCGCCGCGTCGTTCCTCGGCGTGCTCGGCTACACCGAGCGGCACCGCGGCACCCTCGCGGCGGACGCCGCCGGGGCGCTCTACGGCCTCGCCGGACCGGCCGAGGAGGCGCTGTTCCTCCCCGAGGGCGCGGACGACGGCGGCCTGCTCCTGGTGGCGGCCCCCGAGGGGAGCACCGCGCTGAGCCTCGGCGGCTACGCGGTCGACGTCTACACCAGCGACATCGAGGCCAGCGCCGCCGAGCTCGTCGCGGCGGGGGCGACCGCGTCCGCGATCTCCCGCTGGGAGCTCGGCGACCGGCCGTTCGCCGAGTGCCGGGTCACCGGCCCCGGCGGCGTCGCCGTGGTGATCATCGAGGGCAGCTCGCGGCGGGCCAGCCTGCTGGACGGCGACCCCGCGCGGCGGCACTCCGAACTCCAGGCCGCCGTGCACCTGACCGCCGGCTGCGACGCCGCGTTCTGGCCAAGGCTCGGGCTCGTCCAGCTCTACTCGCAGCGCGTGGTCGACCCGGTGGTGGCGCGGCTGATCGGGCTGGACGACCCGGACGCCGAGATCATCCTGGACCTGTTCTGGGACGGGCACGGCGCCCGCGTCGAGCTGATCAGCTTCCCCGGCCTCGACCTCCCCGCGGGCGACTCCGCGTTCACCTCGGGCATGCGCTCGGGCGTGTTCACCGTCCCGGACGTGGCCGCGGCCCGCGCCCTGCTGGAGGACGCGGGCGCGCGCGTCGGCGCCCTCACGGACAGCGGGTTGCGCGGCGGCCCGGCCTTCACCGCCGAGTCGCCCGACGGCGTGCACCTGGAGTTCTGGACGCGCGCCGAAGGCTGACCCGCCGCCCGGGGGCACACGCCCTGGGTGACCATCACTCACCTCCTGGTCGCCGACCGCGACGCCGTACGTCGCGGGCGGGGTCGACCAGGACACGCCCGCCTCGGCGAACCGCGCGTGCGCGACCTCGATGTCCTTGGCGTACATGTCGATCCCGATCAGGCCCACGTCCAGGTTGTGCGGCCGGGCCGCGACGGCGAGCGGCTCGGGCACCCGGACCAGGTGGATCCGGCCCGTGTCCGCGCCGGCGGCGGCGAGGGCCACCGCCTCGACGTCCGCGCCGCCCGTCCCCCAGAGCGCGCCCGCCACCGCGGCCGGGACGGCGCCCTCGGCGGCCACCTCGTACCCGAGCCGGTCGCGGAAGAAGGCGAGGTGCGGGCCGAAGTCGCCGACCCCGACGATCGCGGCTACCTGTACGAGCTGATCCAGCTCTCCCGCGACGGCCTCCAGAAGGTCCGGACCTGGCACTGGATGAGCGGCGACCGGCTGGTGAAGCGGACCGTGATCAACGAGTCCAGGGTGGCCTGACCGGCGGCGCGCGGGGTCACCGGGGGGCGTCCAGCGGGCGGGCGCCCTCCGGCCACCAGTCGCCCGCGCCGTACGGGTCGGCGAGCGGCTGGGAGCCGTGCTCGTGGACGACCCGCCAGCGGTCGCCCTCCAGCCGCATCAGCCAGGTCATCCGCATCCGGAGCCGGCCCGACTCCCCGTTGCCGAGCACCTCGTAGTCGATCACGCCGGTGACCTGGCCGAGCGTGGCGTTCTCGAACACGTGCGGGCCCTCCACCCAGTGGAACGCGCCGATCCCGACGGGGGCCTGGAAGTAGGCCCGCCAGCCCTGCTCGATCCGGTCGCCGCCGCGGGTGGTCCAGCGCGGCCCCTCGGGGAACACGTAGGCGTCCGGCGCCCCGGAGAAGGAGTCCAGAACCACGTCGAGATCGCGGTCGATGACCGCCTGGATCATGCGCTCGGCCGCGCTGAGCGGGGTGTCCACGGCTACTCTCCTCTGTTTTCGGTCACGAACATGTGCTTGATTTCATACGCATGAAATAGGGTTCTGAGGTTCGGCACGCACCGTTCGCCAGTTGGAACGGTTTTACACTGGTCGAAACGGCCTGCCACCTGGGGAAGGATCTACGTCCATGAGCACCACCGCTCCCACGAGCGAGCTCTCTCCGCGCACCGACGAGCGAGGCCCCACCGGCCAGACCATCGCCACCGTCGAGCGCGCGGCCGACGTCCTGATGTACTTCGCCGAGCAGCGGGCCGCGACCCTCGGCGTCACCGAGGTGGCCACCGCGCTCGGCCTGTCCAAGGCGGCGGTGCACCGGATCCTGACCTCACTGCGCGGGCGCAGCCTGATCGAGCTGGACGAGTCGTCCCGGCGGTACTCGCTCGGGCTGGGCGCGATGAAGCTCGGCATGGCCTACCTGGAACGGATCGACGTGCGGTCGGTGGCCCGGCCCGAGCTGGTCGCGCTGTCGGAGCGGACGGTCGAGACCGCGACGCTGTCGGTCCGGTCCGGCTGGACCCGCTCCTACATCGACCAGGTGACGCCGCGGCGCGAGCTGATCATGTCGGTGACGCTCGGCGTGCCGTATCCCCTGCACGCGGGCGCGTCCTCCAAGGCGTTCCTGGCCTTCCTGTCCGACGAGGAGGTCGACCACTACCTCGCGCAGCCCGTGCTCGACCGGCTCACCGCGGCGACCGTCGCGACCGCGCCGGCGCTGCGCCGCGAGATCGCCGAGATCCGGGAGCGCGGCTACGCGCGCTCGACCGCCGAGCGGCAGACGGGCGCGGCGTCGGTCGCCGCGCCGATCCTCGACCAGAACGACCGTCCGATCGCGGTCATCAGCGTCAGCGGGCCGACCGACCGGTTCACCGATGAGGCCGACGCCTGCTCGGCGGCGCTGCTGCAAACGGTGCGGCGCCTGTCGGAGCGGTTCGGCCACCAGCCCGCCGCCGCCGTGCCGGCTCTCGGGGACGAGGGCGCGAGCGCGGCCGCGAGCGGGATGGCCGCCGGCTGATCGCCGCGGGGCGCGCACTCAGTACGCCGTCGTGCCGGGCTTGACCACGCCGAGCAGCGCGGCGACCACGACCAGGACCCAGATGGCCAGGACGTAGGGGATGCTGCCCTGCACGGCGCCGCGGATGTCGCGTTCCACCTCGGGGCTGCTGCCCTTGGCGAGGAGCGTGCCCCAGGCGGCGCCGAACGGCTTCAGCTTCACCCTGATCGCCAGCCCGCCGGCGATGCACAGCGCGTAGGCGGCGACCTTGCCCGCCAGCCACCTGGGGTCGGAGGTGACGCCGAACGGCTCGTCCGCGACGAAGGTGTAGGCGGCCCCGCCGAGCAGGACGGCGATCAGCGCGCCGCGGACGATCAGGTCGGTCCGGTGCACCGCGTCGCCGAAGCGGCCGGGCCCGCGGCGATAGTCGGCGATGACGAGCCACAGCCAGACCAGCGCAAAAATCCAGATCGCGGCGAGCCGCCGGCCGCCGAACATGTCCCGGCCGAGGTCGTCGGAGGCCATCAGCGTGATGCCGCTGGGCAGGAACAGCACCAGGCAGATCCGCGGCGACATGTCGACCACGTGCATGATCTTCACCGCCACGCCGCGGGCCGCGGTGGACAGCTCGGGCTTCAGGATGAACCTGCTGGAGTAGAAGACACCCAGGTCGCCGCCCAGCCAGTAGACGAACAGGATGATGTGCAGCAGGATCGCCCAGCTGTGCAGGGTCCAGCCATGGGTGCCGGTCACGGGGCCTCCGGATGGGGGGTTAAACGTCAGACTATTATTCGTACCATCAACCCGCCGCCCCATTCCAGATCTAGTGGAACATCGTTACAGTCATCGGAACAACTGAGGAGAGGTTTCGATGGGACGAGAGATCACTGTCCGCGACCCCCGCACCGGCCGGTCCGACCACACCCTGACCTGCGCGGACCCGGGCGAGGTCGGCGCCGCGGCGGCGCGCGCGCGGGCCGCCCAGCCGGGCTGGCTCGCCCTCGGTGTGCCCGGCCGGGTCGCCGCCCTCCGCGCGCTGCGGGACGCGCTCGCCGAACGCGGCGACGCGATGGTGGCGGCGCTCGTCCGCGACACCGGGCGGCTGCCGGTGTCCCGGCTGGAGGTCGACAGCGTCCTGGCGTCCCTGGACCGGTGGTGCGACCAGGCACCGGGGCTGCTCGCGGGCTCCGGCGCCGCGCCCACCTCGATGCCCGGCATCGAGCACCGGCCGGGCCCCCTCCCGTACCCGCTGGTCGGCGCGATCAGCCCGTGGAACTTCCCGCTGCTGCTGGCGATGATCGACGTGGTGCCAGCGCTGCTCGCCGGCTCGGCCGTGCTGGTCAAGCCGAGCGAGGTGACCCCGCGGTTCGCGGCGGTGATGCGCGAGTGCGCGACCGCGGTGCCCGCACTGGACGGGGTGCTCGGCTTCGTCGACGGCGACGGGACGACCGGCGCCGCCCTGGTCGGCTCGGTCGACCTCATCTGCTTCACCGGCAGCGTGCGGACCGGCCGCGCGGTCGGCGCCGCCGCCGCGGCCCGGTTCATCCCGGCGTTCCTGGAGCTCGGCGGCAAGGACCCGGCGATCGTCCTCACCGGCGCCGACCTGGACCGCGCGGCGGCGGCGATCCTGTGGGGCGGGACGGTCAACACCGGCCACTCCTGCATGTCGATCGAGCGGGTCTACGTGGCCGAGGAGGTCTTCGAGGAGTTCGTCGGCCTGCTGGTCGCGCGGGCGCGGCGGGTCGGCCTGGCCTACCCGGAGGTGACCGACGGCGAGCTCGGGCCGGTGATCTCCGCGGCGCAGACCGGGATCATCACCGACCAGATCGCCGACGCCGTCGCGCACGGCGCCACGGTGCACTGCGGCGGGACAGTCCGCGTCCTCGGCGGCGGCGAGTACCTCGAACCGACCGTCCTCACCGGCGTCGACCACTCCATGCGGATCATGCGGGAGGAGACGTTCGGGCCGGTGCTGCCGGTGCTGCCGTTCGCGGACGCCGACGAGGCCGTGGCGCTGGCCAACGACAGCGAGTTCGGGCTGTCGGCGGCGGTGTTCGCCGGGACGACCGAGGCGGCGCTCGCGGTCGGCGCGCGGCTGGAGGCGGGCGGGATCAGCGTCAACGACGCCGCGCTGACCGGGCTCGTCCAGGACGGCGAGAAGAACGCGTTCAAGTCGTCCGGGCTCGGCGGGTCGCGGATGGGCGCGGCGTCGATCCGGCGCTTCCTGCGCCAGCGCTCGTTCCTGATCCGCGACCCCGCCACGAGCGCGCCCTGGTGGTTCGCCTAGAGCGGGCGCACCTCGATCTCGACGCCCGCCGGACCGCGCACCGTGCGGGCGTCCAGCCGGGTGCCGCCCGCGCCGGCCTGCGGGATCGTCCACCAGATGCCGTCGCCGCCGAGCGCGACGAACTCGCTCAGCGTGGCCGCGCCGTAGGGGTAGGTCCCGCGCTCGCGGGACCGCCCGCCCGCGGCGTCGATCTTGGCGGCGGTCCGCTCCAGGTCGCGGGAGTAGATGCCGAGCAGCCGCGGCCCGATGTCCCAGAGCCTCGGGCCCGGCAGCGCGGCGTCGGCCTCGGGGACGGCGACCAGCCGGAGCCGTCCGGTGCCGGACCCGGCGACGCCGAGCAGCGCCTCGCCGCCGTCCCGGCGCAGGACCTCCAGGTCGAGCGCGCGGGTGTGGAAGGCGATGGACGCGTCGAGGTCGCGGCAGCCGGCCACGGCCTCGACAACGGCTCCGAGCGGCATGAGCGGCCTCCGTGTTTTTGGAACACTGTTTCGATTTATGCGCAACATAGGCCGGGGCGCGGCGCAGCGTCCACGCGGAACCTTGCGCTCACCGGCATCTACCGGGCACCATGAGCAGTACTGTGAAACATCGTTCCTGTAAACGGAACACGAAGGAGCCGATGTGCCGACCCAGCAGTACGACCTCGTCATCATCGGAGCCGGTACCGGCGGCATCCCCTGCGCCGTCGAGGCCGCCGGGCGCGGAGCCCGGGTGCTGCTGGTGGAGAAGGACGGCCGGGTCGGCGGCACCCTGCACACCACCGGCGGGCACCTGTCGGCCGGCGGCACCCGCAGGCAGCGCGAGCGCGGCATCGAGGACTCCGTCGCGGCGCACCTGGCCGACATCGAGCGGATCAGCGGCGGGACCGCCCGCGCCGACCTGGTCGAGCTGGCCGCGCGCAACGCGCCCGAGACCGTCGACTGGCTGGAGGACCACGGGTTCGCGTTCGCGCCCGAGTCCCCCCGGCTCGTCTACGGCCACGAGCCGTACGGCGTCGCCCGCACCTACTACGGCAAGGACGCCGGGCTGTCCATCCTGGCCGTGCTCAAGCGGCTGCTGGACGAGCAGGTCGAGGCCGGACGGGTCGAGCTGTGGCTGAGCAGCACCGCGATCGGGCTCGTTGAGGCGCCCGGCACCGCGCCCACGGTGACCGTGCTGCGCGGCGGCGTCGAGGAGGTCGAGGTGCGGACCGCGGCGCTGGTGCTCGCCACCGGCGGGTTCGCCGCCGACGTGGAGCTGTTCGAGGAGATCGAGGGGGTGCCGCTGGTCAGCGCCGCGCACCCCACCTCCACCGGCGACGGCCTGGTCATCGCGCGCGAGGCGGGCGCGGCCATCGCCGGACGCGGCCGGTACCTGCCCACGTTCGGCGGCCTGCCGCACCCGACCACCCCGGGCAAGGCCTACTTCGAGGAGCGCCCGCTGCTGGTCGCGGCCGAGCGACCCCCGTGGGAGATCTACGTCGACCGGGCCGGGCGCCGGTTCGTCGCCGAGGACGAGCCGAGCATCGACCTCAAGGAGCGGGCGCTCGCCGCCGCCACCGACGGCACGTTCTGGACCGTCTTCGACGACGCGGCCCGGCGGAACTCGGTCCCGATGGTCGTCGGCTGGAGCCCCGAGGACGTCCTCGCCAAGGCGGGCACCCGCGCCGGGGTGCACCGGGCCGACACCCTCGCCGAGCTCGCCGCGCTGACCGGCATCGACCCGGCGGGGCTGGCCGCCACCGTGGACCGCTACAACGCCGCGGTGGCCGCCGGGCACGACGCCGAGTTCGGCCGCACCCACCTGCCCGCCCCGATCGCCGCGGGCCCGTTCTTCGCGATGGAGAACCACGCGATCACGCTGGTCACCTTCTCCGGCGTCGACGTGGACGGGCACCTGCGCGTCCGCCGCACCGACGGCCGCGCGATGGAGGGCGTGTACGCACTGGGCGAAATCATCGGCGCCGCCGCCACCTGCGGGAACAGCTTCTGCGGCGGCATGCTCGTCACCCCGGCCCTGACGTTCGGCCGCCTCCTCGGCCGCCGGCTGGCCCCGGCGCCCGCCACCGCCACCGCGTGATCCCCCGCGCACCGCGCCGCGCGCCTCCGCCGCCCGCCCCGATGGGCGCCGCAGTGCCGCGCGTGGTCGACAATGGACGGATGGCCAAACGTCGTAGCGCACCCTCCCGTCCCGCTCCCCCGTGCCCGTGCGGGCTGCCCGCGCCGTACCCGGACTGCTGCGGGCCGCTGCACCAGGGCGACGCGGAGGCCGCGACGGCCGAGCAGCTCATGCGGTCCCGATACAGCGCGTTCGCCAGGGGGGACAGCGCGTACCTGCTGGAGAGCTGGCACTCTTCCACCCGTCCGCCCCGGGCGAACCCCGAGCCCGGCGTGCGCTGGGAGGGCCTGGAGATCATCGGCACCACCGACGGCACCATGGACGACACGGAGGGGACGGTGGAGTTCCGCGCCCGCTTCGCCGACCGCGGCCGTCCGGGTGAGCTTCACGAGGTCAGCCGGTTCGTCCGGCAGGACGGCGCGTGGGTCTATCTCGACGGCCGGGTGAGCTGATCCACCGGCCCGCCCCGCCGAACTCTCGAAACCGGTCATCAGCGGCCAGATCTGGGCATCCTCGCGGCCCGCTCCGCTCTGGGCAAGGCCGCCGATCTGGGAGACGATGCGGCGAGCGGGGCCGGGCCGTGGCCCCCGTGCGGCCCGGCCCTCGCTGTGTCGCCATGACGGTTGAGGCCCCAGGAGACAGCGCCTAGCCTGCCGAGTATGGCCAAGACCAGGTATCGACGGCGGTCCGCGCGGGTGCTGCTCGTCGACGGCGAGCAGCGCATCCTGCTGCTGCGGTATCTCGATCCCCCGGGCGGGCCCGAAGACCGGCACTACTGGCTGACCCCCGGCGGCGGCGTGAACCGGCGCGAGACCCTGGCCGAAGCGGCCTCGCGCGAGCTGCGGGAGGAGATCGGGCTGGTGGTCGCCGCCGCCGATCTCGGGCCGCGGGTCGCCGTCACGTCCGGCTACGCCGACCTCGGCTGGGCGCGCGGCCGGTTTCGCGACGACTTCTTCCTGCACCGGGTCGCGGCGCACGAGGTCGACTTCGGCGGCCTGGACACGATCGAGACCGAGATGGTCACCGGCTACCGCTGGTGGACGGTGGACGAGCTCGGCACGGCCGGCGAACCCGTCTACCCGCTGGGCCTGGCGCCGCTGCTGACGGGCCTCCTGGCCGGCGTGATCCCGTCCGACCCGGTGCCGCTGCCCTGGCACCACTGACCGGCACCCGAACACCAGGACACCGCGACGGCGGTCCGGGCGGTCAGTCCGGGCGGTGGAGGCCGATCGCGGCGGCCCGGTAGTCGCTCGGGCTGACCCCGTACGCCGCGCGGAAGGCCCGGCTGAACGCGGCGAACGGTCCGCGCGAAGCCGCGACGGCGGCCCGGCCGGACGGGTCGGGCCCGGGGGACGAGACGGCGTCGCACGTCTCGTCCCCCGGGCCCGCTTCCGCCTGGACACGCCGCCTCGCCCGCCACAGGGCCGACCCGCCCAGCCACGCGAGGTAGGCGGCGCCGCTGATCCGCACCGCGTCGTAGGCGGCGTGCGAGGCGGTCAGCAGCGCCGTCAGCCCGACCGCCGTCGCCAGCCCCCAGGCCAGGCACCCGGTGATGATGCCGAGCGCGGCGGCGAGCCCGCCGCGCCGCCCGTCGGAGACGGAGGTCCTCAGCACCAGCAGGGTGTCATGCCCCGGAGGATAGGCCGGTCAGACCGGAGGGGCCTGGTCGGCGAGCGAGACGCGTAGCTGCGCCGTCGCGCCCGTGACGGTCCCGACCGGCATCTTGGCCTTCCCGGCGTTGATGACGACGCTTCGCGTGCCGAGGAAGTCGTAGGTCTTCGGGTCGAAGACGTACTCCTCCCGCTCGGCGCCGATGGGGTCGACCATCGACGCGGCGACGCCCTTGCGGCCCGCCGCGTCCGCGGCCTTGCCGGTGGTGGTGACGCCGTGGATCGCCGACGCCGCCTTGAACAGCGCGGCCCGCTGCGCCGCCGGCAGGTACACCTCCCCGAGCAGCTCGCCGACCCGTCCCCAGGCGTCCCAGTCGGCGCGGGCGTCGTGGCCGAGGCCGGTGTAGAGGTGCTCGTACATCTTCGCCGGGTCGGTGGGGAGTCGGCTCACGGCCTGGTAGCCGGTGCGCCCGCCGGTGCCGTCGGTGTCCGCGAGCTTCTCCGGGCCCCTCCGGCCGACCTCCTTCAGCGCGTGCGGCGGGATCGCCTCGCCGGGGATCGCCTTCGGCACCAGCCTCTCGGCCTCGATGAAGCCGCGGGTGGAGTCGCCGTCCAGGGGGAGCCAGACCTTGCGCTTCTCCCTGGTCAGGTACGCCCAGTGCCGTCCGGCGTCGTTGTCCTCGGACAGGTTGGTGCTCTGCGACTCGTAGACCAGGAACTGGCCGGGCTTGGGGTGCAGCTCCTTCTGCCCGCGGACGCTGTCGGCCGCGCGGTTGAGGAGCTGCACCGACGCCACGGGCATCAGGTGGGGCGTCGTCGTGCCCGACCCGCCGTGCGGCGACGGGTCGCCGGTGACGACCACCGCCCCGGCGACCAGCGCCCCGGCGGCCAGTCCCGCCCCCAGGCCGAAGCCGAGGGTGCGGCGACGCGCGCGGGGCCGGGGCCGCGCGCGGCTCGTGCCGGGAGCGGACGCGTCGGCGGCGCCGATGGCGGCCATCAGCCGCCCCTCCTCGGCGCGGAGGTCGGCCGCGGCCGGGCGCGGGATCTCGGCACGGAGCCGTTCCAGCTCGGACATCTCATTCATGGACGGGTTCCTCGCTCACGATGGCCATCGGGTTGATCCCGCCGAGTTCCGCGCGGAGTTTCTTTCGAGCCCGGTTGACGCGCGACCGGACGGTGCCGACGCGCACGCCGAGCGCCTGGGCGACCTCCGGATAGCTGAGGCCGCCCCACACCACCAGCAGCAGCGCGTCGCGATGCCCCTTGGGCAGCGCGGCGAGCGCGCCGGCCAGGTTCCGGCGGGTCGCCTCGGCGCTGATCCGCTCGTCGCTGCGGTCGGTGAACGGCGCCGTCACCGGGTCGGTGCCGGTGCGCTCCAGGAGCCGCCACTGCTGGACCTCGGTCCGGACGTGCCGGCGCATCAGGTTGGTCGCGATGCCGTACAGCCAGGGCCTCGCGTTCGGGCGGGCCAGGTCGTAGCGGTCCCGCTGCCGGAACGCGGCCATGAAGGTCTCCGCCACCACGTCCTCGGCGGCGTCGCCGCCCAGCCTGCGGACGACGTACCGCTTGATGTCGGGGGCATGCCGGCGGAAGACCTCGGCGAACGCCTCCGGCTCGCGCCGGGACCGTTCGATGCACGAGGCGTCGTCGGCCTCCGCCAGGCTCGTATCGCTCATTCTCTGGCCTCTCGGCTTCGGATCAGGTCATCCGCTGTTGCCGAGTGGGCCGCCCGCGGTTCCCTCCCCGCCGACGAAATTTTCCGGACGGGCCTCGCGCGAGGGTCAGACCTCCAGGTTCTTGAAGGCGCTGACCTGGGCGGTGATGGCCTGTTCGGTGGGGAGGCGCTCGATCGAGGACGCGCCGAAGAAACCCGCCACGCCCTGCGTGCGGGACAGGACGTACGCGGCGTCGTCCGGTTCGGCGATGGGCCCGCCGTGGCACAGGACGAGGATGTCGGGACGCACGGACGCGGCGGCGTCGCGCATCGCCTGGACGCGGGTGACGGCCTCGTCCAGGGTGAGCGCGGTGCCGGCGCCGATGCTGCCCTTGGTGGTCAGGCCGACGTGCGGGACGAGCACGTCGGCGCCGGCCTCGGCCATCGCGCGGGCCTGGTCCTCGTCGAAGACGTACGGGGCGGTGACCAGGTCGCGTTCGCGGGCGAGGCGGACCATCTCGACCTCCAGGGCGAAGCCCATGCCGGTCTCTTCGAGGTTCTGCCGGAACACCCCGTCGTACAGGCCGACGGTGGGGAAGTTCTGGACCCCGGCGAAGCCCATGGCCTTGAGTTGGTCGAGGAAGCGCGGCATGACCCGGAACGGGTCGGTGCCGCAGACCCCGGCGAGGACGGGCGTGTCGCGCACGACGGGCAGGACCTCGGCGGCCATGTCGACGACGATCTGGTTGGCGTCCCCGTACGGCAGCAGCCCGGCCAGGGAGCCCCGGCCCGCCATCCGGTAGCGGCCGGAGTTGTAGATGATGATCATGTCGACGCCGCCGGCCTCGGCGCACTTGGCCGACAGGCCGGTGCCTGCACCCGCGCCGATCACCGGCCGGTGCTCGGCGACCGAGCGGCGCAGCCGGTCCAGGACGGTCGAGCGGTTCATGCGGAGCCCCCTGTGATCATCTGGTGCAGCCGGTCGGCCATGGCGCGGCCGAACTCCGGGTCGTTCACGTGCAGGTCGAGCCGTTCGGCGGCCGGCATCGCGGCGAACGCCGCCGCGTCGGCCTCGGGGTCGTGGAACGGCAGGCCGGGCGCGTCCAGCGCCGACACCCCGCGCAGCGGGACCAGCAGCGCCGCGGGCCCGGTCGCGGCGGCCACCTTCGCGGCGACCCGGCGGCCGAGCTCGGCCATCTCGTCCGGCGTCGTCCGCATCAGGGTGACCGTGGGGTTGTGCTCGTAGAACAGGCGGCCCGCGAAGCGCTCCGGGACGGTGTCGCGCGGGCCGAAGTTGACCATATCGAGCGCGCCCGGCGCGACCACCTGCGGGACGCCGTGCCGTCCCGCGGCGGTCAGCCGGTCGGGTCCGGCCGACAGGACGCCGCCGACCAGGTCGTCGGCGAGCTCGGTGGTGGTCAGGTCGAGGACGCCCGCGAGCAGGCCGCTGCCGACCAGGCTCTCCAGCGCCCGGCCGCCCGAGCCGGTCGAGTGGAACACCAGCACCTCGTAGCCGAGCTCCTCCAGGCGTTCGCGGGCGGCGTCGACGCCGGGGGTGGTGACGCCGAACATCGAGGCGGCGACGAGGGGGCGGTCGCCCTCGGCGGCGGGCTCGGTCGCGTACGCCTGCGCCATCCCGGCCGCCGCGGCGGCGGCGTTGCCGAGGATGAGCCGGGACACCCGGTTGACACCCGCGATGTCGACCACGCTGTAGGTCAGGGTCACGTCCTTGGCCCCGATGTAGGGCGACACGTCGCCGGACGCCATCGTCGAGACGATCAGCTTGGGCAGCCCGACCGGCAGGTCGCGGACGGCCCGCGCCGCGATCGACGACCCGCCGCTGCCGCCGACCGCGAGGACGGCGTCCACCCTGCCCTCGCCCAGCAGCTCGCTCAGGACGGCGGCGGCGCCCTCGCCCATCGCGGTGACGGCGGCCCCGCGGTCGCCCGCCGAGCGGAGCGTCTCGACGTCGGAGCCGCCGGCCCGCGCGACGCGTTCGGCGGTGACGTCGGCGATCGTCCCGGACGGCGGCCAGACGCCCGTGTCGACGAGGATCACGTCCGCCCCGAGCGCGCCCAGCCGGTCGCGGAGCCACGCGTACTCGTGCCCCTTGGTGTCGAGCGTCCCGATCAGCACGACCGTCGCCATCTCACTCCTCACCCGTCATCCGCCCGTTTCCGGTCATATGCCCGCTGAGCAGGCATCTCACCTCATGATCTCACCGCCGGGCGCGCCGCCCCCGCCCGGTCGGCCGGGGCGGGCGGCGGGGCATCGACCGGGCCGACTCGGGGAATGGCATCCCACGGGGATCACTCACGAGGAAGGCCGGCCCGCTCATGGCTGACGAATCGCCCAAGCGCTCGCCCTTGATCGACACGTCCGTGCCGCATTCCGCGCGCATCTGGAACTACTGGCTCGGCGGCAAGGACAACTACCCCGTCGACCGGGAGGCCGGTGATCAATATCTTCGGGTGTATCCCGGAATCGTGAACATCGCCCGCAATGGGCGGCAGTTCCTCCGCCGCTCGGTGCGGTACCTGGCCGGCGAGGCGGGCGTCCGGCAGTTCCTCGACTGCGGGACGGGCCTGCCCACCGCCGACAACACCCACGAGGTCGCGCAGCGGGTGGCGCCCGACTCGCACATCGTCTACGTCGACCACGACCCGCTGGTGCTCGAGCAGGCGAAGGACCTGCTGACCAGTACGCCCGAGGGCGCCACCAGCTATATCCAGGCCGACCTGAACGACCCCGCCGAGATCCTCGGGCTCGCGAGCGGCGGGCTCGACCTCGACCGGCCGGTCGCGCTGCTGTTCATGGGGGTCCTCGGGCACGTCGACCGGTACGAGGACGCCCTGTCGATCGTCCGGACGCTGATGGCGGGACTCGCGCCGGGCAGCTACCTGGCGCTGTACGACAGCACCGACGCCGATGCCGCGCTCAACCAGGCGCAGCAGGAGTACGACGACACCGGCGCGGTCCCGTACCGGCTGCGCAAGCCCGAGCAGATCAAGGCGTACTTCGACGGGCTGGACGTGGCCGAGCCCGGCGTGGTGGCCTGCGAGGACTGGCGCCCGGAGACACAGACCCCGGGCGGCTCGCCGCGGACGTCCACCCTCTGCGGGGTCGGCCGCAAGCCGTAGGCCGGCCCGGCGCCGGGACGTCCGGCACCCGGCCCGCGGCGTCGTTCAGCGCCGGCCGCGGAACGTCCGGCGCAGGTCGTCCACCCAGCCGTCGGGGACCTCCCAGGGGATGAAGTGGCCGCCCGCGTCGTGGGCGGTGAGGTTGACGTGGTTGTACCAGCCGGACCGGTCGCCGGACACCCAGCTCTCGACCCGCTGCCCGGTGGTGACGCCGGGCGGGTTCTCGTAACCGACGAAAGTGATGCCCGTCGGGGCCTCGATGACCGGCCACCGGTCGTGGGAGGGCGTCCAGGGATAGCGGTTGGCGTTGGCGTAGTAGCGGATCGAGGTGCCGATGGTGTTGTTCACCCAGAAGATCATGGCGTGGGTGAGGAGGTCGTCCTTCGAGAAGACCGTCTCGATGTCGCCGTGATTATCGCTCCAGTTGACCCAGCGCTCCAGGATCCAGGCGAGCATGCCGACCGGCGAGTCGGTGAGCCCGTAGGAGAGGGTGCTGGGGTCGATGACATGGGCGGCCAGGTGGACGGCGAAGCGCCGCTCCAGGGCGACGACCTGCTGGTGCACGGGCTCGGGCAGCCCCTCGGGCAGCGGCCGTCCGCCGCTGAAGTCCCAGGCCCGGTCACCGTTGAAGAAGTCGAGCTTCAGGCCGGAGCCGATGTGGACGGCGTGCACCTCGCCCGCGTACTTGTGGCCGAGCTGGCCGGTGACCAGCGCGCCGACGTCGCATCCTCCGGCGGCGTACTTGGCGTGGCCGAGGGTGTCGGTCATCAGCGTGTGCCAGAGGTCGGCGACCTTCCAGAAGTTCATGTCGGGGTGGTCGCGCAGCGGGGCGGAGAAGCCGAAGCCCGGCAGCGAGGGGACGATGACGTCGAACGCGTCGGCCGGGTCGCCGCCGAACGCGGCGGGGTCGGCGAGCGGGTCGATGACCTTCGACCAGTGCCAGAACGTCCACGGCCATCCGTGCGTGAGGATGAGCGGCGTGGGGTTCGGGCCGACGCCGGGCTTGCGCATGAAGTGCACCGGAACGCCGTCGACGCTCACCCGGTAGTGCTCGTAGGCGTTGATCGCGGCTTCGGCCTTGCGCCAGTCGTACTCGTCGAGCCAGTACTCGGCGAGTTCCTGGAGGTATCCGCGGGCGACGCCGTAGTGCCAGTCGTCGTTGCCCACGTCGTCGGGCCACCTCGTGAGCCGCAGCCGCGCCTTGAGGTCGTCCAGGACGGTGTCGGGGACGTGAATGGGCGTCGGTTCCAGCGGAAATCGCGTCATGGGAGTCCTTTCAAAACGGGAGAACGGCGGCGGCTCAGCGCTCGACGTCCATGAGCGCGGCCATCCTCGCCAGCGCGGGCAGGGCGGCGCCGATGGCGTGCCGTTCCTCAGGGGTCAGGGCCTCAGCCAGCTCGGAGAACTGGCGGACGCGGTCCTGGTGCCGGGTCTGGATGATCCGCGCACCGGCCGGGGTCACCTGGACGAGCACCGCGCGCCCGTCGGCGGGGTCGGGCCGGCGCTCCACCAGCCCGTCGCGCTCCAGCCGGCTGACGAGCTGGGTGATCGCGGGCTGGGTGATCTGCTCGGTCGTCTTCAGCGCGGTCAGCCGCATCGGCCCCTTGTGGACCAGCGTGTGCAGGACCGACAGCGTGGTGAAGGTGTGCTTCTCGGTCGCGGGGAGCCGGATCGAGCCCCGGGTGAACTTCCCGAGCACCACGGCGAGGTCGCCGACGTCGAGGCCCTGTTCGTCCTGTGCTGGCATGCCGGTCAATATATCAGCAGCTTATTTAAACTGCTTATATAATCTCGTCCCGCGCGACCGGCTCCAGCTCCGCGAAGACGACCTTCCCGCGCCCGTCGAGCGGCCGGGTCCCCCAGCGGGACACCAGCGCCTCCAGCAGTTGCAGGCCCCGTCCGCCCTCCGCGCCGAGGTCGGGCGGACGCACCACGGGCCGGAGGTCGGAGCAGTCCCACGCCTCCACGACGACACACCCGTCCTCGCGCCGGAACACCCGCACGACGACCGGGTCGCCGCACCGCGAACCGTGCTGGATCGCGTTGGTCGCGAGTTCGCTGGCGACCGTCCGGGCGACATGGTCGTCGAGCCCCCAGGCCCCGAACACCATCCCGACGAAGTCGCGCACCTGCTTCACCGCCTCCGGACGAGCCTTGATCACCAACGTGGCGGGGGCGACTTCATACTCCTTGCCGAGGCTCATGGGCCATGACCATAAGAGCCCGCCGAAGCGATGTCATTGGCACTAACAGTGGATCCCGACCGCAACTACCCCGGACAGTTGTTGGCTCAGATCAGTACTCCAGATGAATGAAATCTGCCAATTCTCGCATTTCGGAAGTGAGGGTCCGGCGCTTGGCCACGATCTGCCCGAGGATGTCGCGCGCCATCGGCTGCTTGTCGATCCACTCGGGACTGGTGACCCGGACCTCCTTCAAGATTTCGAAGGAGTCGGCGTACCGATGGAGTCTCATATTGGCCTTGGCCACGTCCAGGCGGTGGCGATTCCGGCTGGACGCCCGAGCCCGGAAGCCGCTCCTGGGAATCTTCGCCGCGAGTTCCAGCACCCGATCGGGCCTGTCCTCGATCATGTAGTTCTCGGCCCGCCGCGTGGCCACCGCGACCGGGCCGAATTCGCGCAGGGGGTCGGAAGGCGGCGCCCACTCGATCCTCAACGCCACCGCCGCCGCCTGGGCGAACCTGAGCGCGTCCGCCGACTCGCCCGGCTCGTTGTTCCGGGACGCCGCGGTGGAGACGCGCAGGAGCAGCCCGCCCCACGTGGCTAGTTCCTCCGGCGTGGCACGGGAGACGCGCGGCTCGACCTCGTCCGCCCAGCGTGCGGCCAGGTCGAGCGTCCCGGCCAGGTCGCCCTGCCGCATCAGGAGCCAGCAGCGGGTGTTGATGATCGCCGCCTCCTCGAACCGTCCGGGCGCGTCGTCGAGGGCCCTGCGCAGCGCGATCTCGGCCGCGGCGAACTGCCGGGCCATGATCAGCAGGTGCGCGGCGAGATGCACCCCGCGCGAGCGGAGCTGCCGCTCTCCGTCCCCCAGGGCCAGCACGTCCCGCAACAGCGCCGGGAGCAACTCTCCGAGCTCGTCGAATCTGTTGTCGGTGAACAGGACCTCGGCCGCTTCCACCGCGCCGGCCACCCCCGCCGCGGTCGGCATCTCGTCCGGCCGACCGTTCAGCCCGAGAAGGGCGTCCCTGATCGATTCCCATTCACCGGAGGTGATCTCCCCGGGCTCCGGCCTGATGATCAGATCGGACGTCGACACCTGAAGACTCTTCGCCAGCTTGCGGAGGGTCTCCAGCCGCGTGTCCTCCCGTTCGCCCTGCTCGAGTTTCCTGATCAGAGACAGCGAGACCCCGGAGTGAAAGGCAAGATCCTTCTGGGTGAGCCCACGACGTTTCCTCACACTCTGAAGACGCTCGGCAAGGTTCATGCCTTCAGTCTGCCTCGCGATCGTGAAAGGCGGCCATCGATCTCCTCGAGGGCGTCACCGTCTACTGGTTCTCGCCGATCCCTCTGACAGCCGGGCCAGGCTGTCGGAGTCGATGCACAGGCCGGCATCGGGCTCGAAGGCGACCGCCCAGCCGTCGGCCGCGAAGACGCCGACGACGGCGTCTTCGTCCCACTCGTGCATCCAGTGCTCGTACAGGTCGGTGGCACCGGTGATGCAGGGCGGATCGGCCGGACGGGCATCCAGCCTCTCCAGTAGACGTTCGGGGGTCAGGCCGCGGACCATCGTCACGGCGTAGCCCTGGTGGGTATCGCGAGGCGGCGTTCGTGACCGCGCTGACGGTCATGCTGCATGGGCACAAGCTCACGGTCGAGAGGCTCGGTGAGCGGCTCGTGCGCGTGACGGCGGGGCCGGGGTGTCGCAGGGCGGGGCGTCCTAGAAGCTCGTCCGCGCGCAGGCCGCGCGGGCGCGGGTCCTGTGGCCAAGGGCGAGCACGGTCCCAGGCCCCATCCAGACGCCGAGCGGGAGGTGCGCCCCTTTCGCTCCCGCCCGGTCTGGACTCCCCATGCGAAGGGGGCCGCTCCATTACGTTGGGAGCCTTCCAACGGGCTTTCCAGAAGGGTTCTCCATGGCATCGCAGCAGTTCGATCCGCCGTCGGGTACGCGGGACTTCGTCGCGGCCGACCTGCGTCAGCGTGAGCGGGTCTTCCACGCGGCGAGGACGGTGTTCGAGCGGTACGGGTTCGAGCCGTTGCAGACCCCGGCGTTCGAGCGCCTGGAGACCCTGACGGGCAAGTACGGCGACGAGGGCGACAAGCTGATCTTCAAGATCCTCAAGCGGGGGGTGCACGAGGGGTCGGGCGAGGCGGACATGGCGCTTCGCTATGACCAGACGGTTCCGCTGGCGCGGGTGGTCGCCGCCCACGGCAGTCGGCTCCCCACCCCCTACAAGCGCTATGTGATCGGCCCGGTGTGGCGGGCCGACCGGCCCGGCAAGGGCCGCTTCCGCGAGTTCACCCAGTGCGACATCGACGTGGTGGGGTCGTCCTCGCCGCTGGTGGAGGCCGAAGTGGTGTGCGCGGGCGCTGACGCGCTGGATGCGATGGGCGTGCGAGACTTCGCGATCCTGGTCAACAGCCGCAAGGCGCTGACCGGGCTCATGCAGGTGCACGGCGTCGCGGCCGATCGCGCGGCGGGCGCTCTGATCACGCTGGACAAGCTGGACAAGCTTCCGCCGGCAGAGGTGAGTGCCGAGCTGGTGGAGGCGCGCGGCCTGGACCGGGCGACCGCCGACAACCTGGTGAACGACGTCACCGCCGACGACGCCGTACAGCGGATGCAGGCGGTACTCAAGGACGACCCGGACGGCGCCGAAGGACTCGCCGAGATTGACCGGCTGCTGGAGCTGGCCGGGCCGCACGTGGGTGAGGACCGCCTCAAGTTCGCGCCGAACCTGGTCCGCGGTTTGGACTACTACACGGGGGCGATCTGGGAAGTGGTCGCGCCGGGCCTGTCCGGCTCGATCGCCTCGGGCGGCCGGTACGACCACCTGATCAAGGCGATGGGCGGTCCGGACGTGCCCGCATGCGGGTTCTCCATAGGCGTCGAGCGGATCATCGGCGCGCTGGGCGCGGCCGACGAGGCGGCGGACCGCATCGACGTTGCGGTCACGGTGATGAGCGAGGCGTTTGTCGCCGACGCGTTCGGGTTCGCGCAGGCGCTCCGGGGCGCAGGCCACACGGTAGAGATCTTCCTCGGTTCGACTCGCAAGCTGGGCAAGCAGCTCAAGTGGGCGGCCGACCGCCGCGCCCGGTACGCGCTGCTCCAGGGCGACAGCGAGCACGCCGAAGGCGCGGTGACGATCCGGGATCTGGAGACCGGCGACCAGGAGCGTGTTTCGGTCGGCGGCCTCGTGACGACCTTGGATCACAAGCTCAGGATGTAGATACCCGACCCGATCCACCATCGGAGGTAGACATGGGTGTGCAGGGAGATCGCATCCTCACCGCCCTCGCTGACAAGGGGTTCCCCGACCCCTGGAACGCGTTCGGCGAGCACCTGTCGTGGGAGGCCGCATACGCCGTCCAGCTCAAGACGGCCATCGATGCGGCCCGCAAGGAGCCCGGCGGCCCCGACGCTGAGGAGGCGCTGACGCTGTTCGACCGCAAGGCGGCCAACCTGGACGCGGCCGGGACGCTGCTGGCCACTGTCACCGCCGAGTACGACGCCTCGGGTATGTGGGCGGTGCTGGATGAGCGCGCCTCCCGTCTGGACGTGGCCGATGTGTCCGAGCGCTGGGCGCAGGGCCTCGTGCACCACCCGTTCCCCATCGCGCTCCGGTCCCTGGAGTTCAACTGGGGCTATATGCAGGAGCACGGCGTCCGGGCCTTCTACGAGATGACCGCCCGCTACGTCGCCGACCTGGCCGAGAACACCACGCGATGGCGGGCGGCGTTCGAGGCCGAGCGCGCCACAGGCGTCATCGACCGCATCACCACCGTGGAAGCCGACCTCGCCAGCGAGGAAGCCCCGATGCACTGCGACATATGCAAGAAGACCATCACGGCGCTGCTGTATCTGGACGGCTGAGCCGACCACAGCAGGCCGACCAGACCGGGGCCGGGAACGCCCGGCCCCGACCGGTTCAGGCGGCCCGACTGCTCTCGGCTTGCGGTAGGTGCACCAGCACGGGCCGCGGGTGGCCGGGACGGTCGGCGTCCAGCCGTTGGGCGCACCGGCGATGACGCGCTCCAGGTCCACTGCGCGAATCCCTGATGGTCGCCGCCTCCGCCGATCACCATCCAGATCCGTCCCGGCGGCGTCATGCGAACAACCCGGACACGGGACCGTACATCTCAGAAAATGGGCGGCGATGTGCGTCCAAGGAGGAGATGTCCGGTGAGTGAGTGGCAGATCGCTGGGTTCGCGGAAGTGCGGGAGCTCGGCGCGGGCGCGCAGGGCCGGGTGGTGCTGGCCCGGCACGAGGAGTCCGGGGCGCCGGTCGCGATCAAGTACGTGACGTCGGCGGCCGGGCGGGACGTGGCGCGGCTCCGGCATGAGGCCCGGCTGCTCGGGCAGGTCGCCGACCCGCACGTGGCGCGGCTGTACCGGCTGGTGGAGAGCGAGCACGGCGCCGCGATCGTGATGGAGGCGGTGGACGGGGTGTCGCTGCGGCGCGTCCTCGCCGAGCACGGGAGCCTCACCCCGGAGCAGTCGCTCCTGGTGCTGAAGGGATCGCTGGCGGGGCTGGCGGCGGCGCACGCGGCGGGCGTGGTGCACCGCGACTACAAGCCGGCGAACGTGGTGGTGCGGGCGGACGGGCTGAGCAAGCTGATCGACTTCGGCATCGCGGTGCCGGTGGGTGAGCAGGACCGGTCGGGCACCCCCGCGTACATGGCGCCCGAGCAGTGGCGCGGCGAGCCGGTCACCCCGGCGGCCGACGTGTACGCGGCAACATGCGTGTTCTTCGAGTGCCTGACGGGGCGCCGTCCGTTCACCGGTGACCTGGGCGCGCTCAGGAGCGGGCACCTGGACGCGCCGCCGCCTGTGGAGGACGTCCCGGACGGGCTGCGCGAACTGCTGGCGCGCGGGATGGCCAAGACGCCCGACGGGCGTCCGGCGGGCGCGGCGGTGTTCGTCCAGGAGCTGGAGTCCGCCGCCACAGCCGCGTACGGGACGGACTGGGAGGCGCGCGGCGTCCAGGCCCTCGCGGGCGCGGCGGTCGCACTCGCCGCGGTGTTCCCGCTGGCCGCGGCCGGGATCGCGCCCGTCGCCGCAGGCGGCGCGGTCGCGGCGGGTGGAACCGCGGCGGCAGGCGGAGCGGCGGCGGCGGCAGGCGGGACGACGGCGGCAGGCGGAGCGGCGGCTGGAGCGGGCGGTACTGCGGCGGCGGGGTCGGGGATTCTTGCCGGGGTCGGGGCCAAAGTCGCGGTGGCCGTGGCGGGGACGGCGGTCGTCGCGGGCGCCGGCGGGACGGCGGTCTACTCCGCGGGGCACGGTCGGGACGAGCCCCGGGTGCGTCCGGTCGCGGCGACGGTGTCCACCCAGAACGAGACGCTCAGCGGCGTGCCGGTGGCGGTCCGCGCGCAGTACGCGCAGATCAGCGGGCACCGCGACCCGGCCGTCCAGCGGAGGATCAACCAGGAGCTGCGCGCCCCACTGGACTGGAGCATCGACAGGATCAGGCAGGCGACGGCCCGGTCCCGCGCCCAGTGCAGCGGGCAGAGCCGGGTGAGCACCGCCGTCCGGATGGGCGTGCGGGGGCCGTCCCTCATCTCGGTGGTCTACAAGACCGACAACCGGTACTGCTTCCCGGCCGACGGGGCGCTGCCGGGCTGGGCGGTCACCCTGGACCTCAAGACCGGCCGCGCGTACACGGCGGAGGACATCTTCAAGCCGAGCACGCTCACGTCCGCCGGTCTCCAGGTGCTGTGGAGCCGCCTCACCAGCAAGGAGGGGACGTTCTGGGGCCCCGACGGGTGCATGGGCGACCATCCCCCGCAGCGGTCCGACTTCCTGCCGAGCAGCGAGCCCACCGTGGACGGGGGCCGGCAGAAGGGCCCGCCGTACGCGACGGTGTTCCTCGCGCCCGACCACTTCGAGGTGAACTGGTCGACGGAGGGCAGCGCCTGCACGTCCGACCAGCTCACCGGGCCGTACGCGAAGGTCCGCGACCTGCTCGAGCCGGACTTCGCCGCCCTGCTGCCCGGGTGAGCGTCAGGGGACGGCGGGCGCGGCCTCGGTGATGACGCCGTCGCTGAGGTCCAGGACGCGGTCGGCCATGCCGAGCAGGGTCTGGTCGTGCGTGGCCACCACGACGGTCACGCCCTCGCTCTGCACCACGGCGCGCAGCAGCGGCATGATGGCGCCCGCCGTCTCGGAGTCGAGCTGCCCGGTCGGCTCGTCGGCCAGGAGCAGCCGGGGGCGGTTGGCGAGGGCGCGGGCGATCGCGACGCGCTGCTGCTGCCCGCCCGACAGCTCGTAGGGGCGCTGCTCGGCGTGCTCGTCGAGGCCGACCAGCGCGAGGAGCAGCCGGACCCGCTCGGCGCGCTCGGCGGGCGCCATCCGGACGAGGCGGAGCGGCACCTCCACGTTCTCGGCCGCCGACAGCACCGGGATCAGCCCGTGCGACTGGAACACGAAGCCGATGGTCTCGCGGCGCAGCCGGATCAGGTCGTCCTCGCCGAGCCCGCCGACGTCCTGCCCGCCGACGCGGACGGTGCCGGCGTCCGGGGAGTCCAGGCCGCCGATCAGGTTGAGCAGGGTGGTCTTGCCCGATCCGGAGCGGCCCTTGACCGCCACCAGCTCGCCGGCGGGGATGGTGAACGACGCGCCGCGCAGCGCGGGCACCTCGATCCGGCCGGTCCGGTAGGTCCGGGTCAGCCCCTCGACGGCGACCATCGGCCCGTCCGATGCCGGTTCACTCATCGCGGGTCCCCTCCCCCTCGTCGGCGGGGCGCGGCCGGTCCGGCCAGACGCCCACGTGGTCGTCCTCCAGCGCCATCCGGACGCGTTCCTTCATGTCCAGCGCCTGGGTGAAGCCCTTGGGGAGCTGGACGCGGCCGGCCCGGTCCAGCACCGCGTACTCCTCGCTGACGCGGGTGCCGTCGGCGGAGTCGCGGCGGCGGACCTCGCTGCTGGTGCGGCCGTCGCGGATGCCGACCGTCCGGTCGACCTGCCCGGACACCTGGGCGTCGTGGGTCACCACCACGGTGGTGGTGCCGAGCTCCTGGTTGACCTGCCGCAGCGCCTCGAACACCTCGCCCGCGGTGACCGAGTCCAGCTCGCCGGTCGGCTCGTCGGCGAGCATGACGTGCGGCTCGTTCGCGACGGCGACGGCGATCGCGATCCGCTGCTGCTGCCCGCCCGACAGCTCGGCGGGACGGCGGCCCGCGCAGTCGCCGACGCCGAGCATGCCGAGCAGCTCGGCGGCGCGGATCGCGCGGGCCTTGCGGGACCGTCCGGCGAAGCGCATCGGCAGCTCGACGTTCTGGACGGCGGTGAGGTACGGGAGCAGATTGCGGGCGGTCTGCTGCCAGATGAAGCCGACCTGCTCGCGGCGGAAGCCGAGCCGCTGCCGGGCCGTCATGGTGAGCAGGTCGGACCCGGCGACGCGGGCGACGCCGGCGGTCGGCACGTCCAGCCCGGACAGGATGTTGAGCAGCGTGGACTTGCCCGACCCGGACGCGCCGACGATCGCGACCAGCTCGCCGGGCTCGATCAGCAGGTCCAGGCCCTGGAGCGCGACGACCTCGACGCCGTCGGTCTGGTAGATCCGCACCAGGTTGTCGCACACGATGTGCGCGTCCGCGCCATAGACGGGGCCGCGGTCGGCGGCCCGGCGCTCCAGCTCGGCCAGGTCGGGCGCCTTGGGCGCCCCCGGTGCCGGGCTCATGTCCGGTCCCCCATGCTCAGTCTCCCGTTCTCAGGATCCCGCCGAGCCCCCGGCGGGAGTCGAAGGCGGCGTCGACGGCGAGGGCCGCGACGGCGGTCAGCAGCAGTGCCCCGGCGAGCACGAGCAGGGACGTCGCGTCCACCACGAGGGTCCCGGTGGCGTGGCCGCCGGTGTAGGAGCGCAGGTCCACGACGGGGCCGGTGATGCCCGGCAGCAGCAGGCCGAGCACCCAGCCGGCGACGACGGCGCTCAGCGTCACCGGGGCGATCTCGATGAGCGCGAGGCCGCGGCGCTGCCGCCGGCTCAGCCCGAGGACCTCCAGGTTGGCGACGGTGCGTCCGCGCGCGCGGGCGCCGACGACGAGCACCAGCAGCACGGCGAGGAGCCCGTACGCGGCGACGACGAGCGCGCCGCCGGCGAACGCGTCGTGCACGACCGACACCATGGGCGCCTCGGTCAGGGCATCCAGCGCGGCCGACCGCGTCGTGACGACACCGCCCGACCCGCCGAAGCCGGTCCCCTTGGGGATCGAGGCGGTCGTCGCGGCCCGCAGCCCGGCCGCGTCGATCCCGGCGCCCTTGGCGAAGACGTCGGTCGGGGCACCGGCCGGGACGCCGGGCAGCCGGTACGGGACGATCACGTACGGCGCGTCGCGCGGCTGGCCGGGGAACCCGGGCGAGGCGTCCAGCCGTCCGGCGGGGTTCACCTTGACCGGGGTCGCGCTGGCCGGTTCCAGGGTGAGCGGACGGGACGTCCCGGCGAGGCGGGCCGCCTCCGGCGACAGCAGCGCGCTCGACGCGCCGGACGGGGCGGACGGCAGGGACATGGCCTCGCCGCCGGCGAGCTCGCGGTAGGCGTCGAGGTCGATCGCGATGACGGTGATCTCGGTGCGGGTCCCGCCCGCCTCCGCCCCGCCCAGCCTGGCCGTGGTCACCCGCGCCGGGATCGCCCCGGTGACGCCGCGGACGGCGCGCACCCGGGCGACAACGCCGGGATCCAGTTCCTCGGCGGCGACGTGCGCGTCGGCGCCGACTTCGAGCCAGGCGGCGCGTTCCTGCCCGTGCCGCAGCGCGGTGTCGACGGTCGCGGCGAATCCCGCGACGGCGGCGGCCAGCAGCAGCACGACCAGGGGCAGCGCGGTGACCAGGTGCTGCCGGGAGGCGCGGGCCACGCCGACGAACGCGACGGTGGAGCGGCCCCGGCGCAGCAGCCGTCCGGCGAGGCGCAGCGGGTAGGCGTAGCCGCGCAGCACCAGCAGCCCGAGGGCGACGCCGAGCAGCACCGGAGCGGCGGCGATCAGCGGGTCGGTGCCGTGCTCGGCCTGTCCTTCCAGGCCGCGCCGCCGCAGCAGCATCACGCCGATGACGGCGAGCACCACGAACAGGGCCTCCACGACGAGGCGCGGCTTGGACGGCCGCGCCGCCGCGATGTCGCCGCGTCCGCCGTCGCCGCCCTGGGCCGCGTCGAGTCCGCTGCCCTGCCCCCGCACCACCAGCACGATCGGCAGGACGAGGACCAGCACGGCCAGGATGCCGACCGCGTACGCCGACACCCACTGCGGCGGCCCGAGATCGGCCAGCAGCCCGAGGCCGGTTCCCGCCGCGGCGGCGGGCAGCACCGCGAGCGCGGCCAGCCCGCCCACCGGGACGGCGATCTGCCGGAGCGCGGCGCCGCGCGCCCGCATCGTCCCGAGGATCGGGCGGAGCCGCTCGCCGAGCAGCCCGGCGGCGAGCAGCAGCACCCCGGCCGCGACGGCCAGCAGCCCGCTGAACATCAGGCTGAGGATCGTCTCGGCGGTGCGGTTCTGCCCGAAGAAGGTGGTGAGGCGGCCGTCCAGCGCGGTGGCGACCTGGCAGGGGAACACGTCGGCGCGGCCGGACACGGTCGCCCGGAAGGCGGTCAGCTCGCCGGCCATCTTCCGGGCGTCGGCGGTGCTGACCGAGCCGGGGCGGATCGGCAGCCGCCAGCTGTAGTTCAGCGTGCGCCCGGGACCGTCGAGCAGGCGCCGGTAGCCGACCGGGTCGAGCAGCAGGGTGGCCTGCTCGGCCTCGACGCCGTCGCCGACGACGATCGTCTCCGGGGAGAGCATCCCGGCCCGGATCCGCCAGTACGGGTCGGACGCGTTGCGCGGCTCGTACAGCGCGGCGATCTCGACACGCAGCGGGGCGCCCCGCTCGACCGACTCGTCGCCGAGCGTGATCTCGTCGCCGACCTTGTAGCCGAGCTTGTCGGCGTACTTCTTGGAGGCCGTGACCTTGAGCGGCGCGTCCTTCTGGTCGGTCAGGTCGTCGCCGGGCTCCGCGCCGGCCACGTAGCGGACGCGCTGGAGCGCGCCGAGGTCCCAGGACAGGTAGGCCAGCCGGGGCTTCTCGAAGGTGCCCTGCGCAGCCATCCGGGTGGTGGTGATGGACGCCTCGGGGATGTCGCTCACCGCCCGGAAGGTGGGCGGGAGCGCCGACTGCCAGTCCTCGCTCTGGAACGTCATGGCCTGGATGTCCGGGATCGACCTGCGGCCCTGGGCGGACGGCACCGACGCCTCGACCCGCAGGTCGGCGTCGCCGCCGACCGCGTCGCCGCCGACCGCGGCGTCGGCGGCGCGGTCGTAGCCGGCGGCCGTCCGGGCCGGGACCGCGACGGCGAGCAGCGCCGACAGCAGTGTCAGGACGGCGAGCGCCACGAGCGGCGCCCACTGCGCGCGGACCAGCCGCGTGAACGGGCCGTTCATCGGTCCTCCCCCGCCCGCAGGCCGGCGGTCAGCCCCCGGCGCCGCAGCACCCGGATCAGCAGCAGGAGCACCAGCCCGAGGATCGCCGCGACCCCGGCGAGCATGGCCAGCACCAGCGGCCACCGCACCACCAGGTCGGCGGGCGGGTACGACGGCGCGGCCTGCACGTTCAGCACGATGTCGGGGACGACGAGCTGGGCCACCACCAGGCCGAGCACCAGCCCCCCGGCGAGGCCGAGCACGACCAGGAACGCCTGCTCGACGGCGAGCATCCCGGCGAGCTGCCCGGACCGCACGCCGAGCGTCCGCAGCACGGTGAACTCCCTGGTCCGTTCCCGGACCGAGACGGCCGCGTTCACCACGAAGGCGATCACGGCGAACGCGAGCGCGGCGCCGAAGCCGAGCATCAGCGCGCCCTGGAGCGCGGCGCCGAGCGGGGCGTCGCGGAGCTCGTCGCGGAGCGCGATCCGGTCGCCTTCGGCCGTCCCCCACGCGCTGTGCGCGGCCAGCTCGCGGACGGCCGGGGCGGTCCGCTCGCCGCGCACCGACGCCCACCACTCGGCGGGCCGGACGGACTCGGGCCCGGCGCTGCCGGCCGCGATCCGCCGCTCGGCGAGGGTCGGCAGGTCCACCAGCGCGGCGGGCTGGTCGGGCGGCGTGGAGGGCAGCGCCCGCACCACCGCGGTCACCTTGACCGGCTGGTCGCCGTCGCCGGTGGCGAGGGTGGTCGTCCCGCCGACCCCGACGTGCACGCGGGAGGCCAGCTTCTCGGTGACGACGGCGGGGACCACGGGCAGGAGCCGGGCGTTGGCGGCCGGCCCGCCGTGCTTGGGCGCGGTCCCGGCGGTGAGCAGCGCGTTCACCACGGCGCCCGACCCCCCGCGCTCGAACGTCGCCGGGGTGGCGGAGAGCGACACCGACAGCGGCCCCTCTCCACGTCCGGCCGTGGGCGCCTTGCGCAGGTTCGGGGCGAACACGTCCCATCCGGTGCCGTGCGGCATCCTCACCTCACCCGCGCCGGTACCGCCCTCGCCGCGCATCTTCAGCAGGTCGAGGGTGAGGGCGCCGGACGTGGGGTTGTCGTCGTAGCCGTACTGGAGGCCGCGGATCGACAGCGGATGGCTGAGCACGCCGCCGGGTCCGGCGAGGCCGGCGGTGTCCACCTCGGCCGTGTGGGTCCGCCCGTCGACCGCGAGCCCGGTCAGCGGCGCGGTGTGGGTCAGCCCGCGCGCGTCCTCGATGATCGCCTTGGCCTGGAAGGCGCCCGCCGGGGCCGTCTCCCCGGGCGCCGCCTTCAGCCGCAGGTCGAACAGCAGCCGCTCGGGACGGCCCGGCACGGGGGCCACCGGCACCGCGGGACGCGCCGCCGCCAGCCGGCCGAGGTCCATGCCGCGCAGCAGGTCGGGCCGGACGCGCAGGATCGGGCCGAGCGCCTTGGCGTCGGCGGCGAGCAGGATCGCGGGGCCGTTCCCGACGGTGGCGTCCTTGCGCACCACCGCGGTCGCGGCGGTGACGCCGGGCAGCGCGGCGAACCGGCCGCCGAGCCCGAGGGTCGCCGGGCCGCCGGGCGCGCTCGGCGCCGCCAGCCGCAGGTCGGCGGCGCTCTGGAAGGCGGCCTGGTCGGACTGCGACCTGCGCCAGGTCGCCATCGTCGTGACCGACAGCACCCCGACGGCCATCGCCATCACCAGCAGCAGCGCCGGGCCCGCGTAGCGGAGCTGCCGGCGGCTCACCTGCCGGGCGCCGAGCACGGGCGCCAGGCCCCGGCCGCGCGAGGCGGCCCGCTCGGCGGTGCTGGAGGCCACCGGCACCAGCCGCAGCAGCAGCACCCCGCCCGCGAGCAGCGCCAGCGCCGGGCCGGACACGATGAACGGGTCGATGCCCGACGCCGCTCCGTCCGAGCCCGTCCCGGACGTGGACGCGGCGCCGCCGTACCGGGTGAGCTGCCAGATCCCGAGCGCCGCGACGACCAGCAGCGCCAGGTCGGCGCCCGAGCCCTTCAGCCCGCCGCGCCGGGACCGGCCGATCGACGTCTGCGCCTCGACGAACGTCCGGTTGGCGCCGCGCAGCGTCGGGACGATCGACACCACCGCGCAGACCAGCGCGGTGGTGACCGACACCGCCCACAGCGGCGCGAGCGGCCCGGCGTCCAAGCTCAGGCCGGACGCCCGCACCGCCGGGGCCAGCCCTGCCACCCGCAGCAGCGGGCCCGCCAGCAGCGGCCCGAACACGGCGGCGGGCAGCACGGTGAGCAGCCCCTCGGCCAGGCTGATGCCCGCGAGCTGCCGGATCCCCACCCCGCGGGTGCGCAGCAGCGCCACCTCGGTGCGCCGGTGGTCGGCGAGCAGCCGCGCCACCAGCAGCCAGGCGTAGGCGGCCAGCAGGACGAGCTGGAGCACCGGCATCAGCATCGTGGACCTGGCGACCAGCACCGCGCCGTCGACCTGCGCGAGCAGGTCCGGCAGGGCGGTCGTGGCGGTGAAGCGGGTGCTGCCGCCGCCGGCCTTGGTGAAGACCGCGCCGCCGTCCCGCACCCGCTGCCCGAGCCCCTTCAGGTCACCGGCCTCGACGCCGCGCATGTCGGGCAGCACCGTCCACCGGATCTCGGTGCCGCTGCCCGTCCCGGCGGCGGTGAAGCGGGCCGCGAACGCCTCGGGCCGCACCACGAACGGCCCGTAGGTGGTGTAGTCGAGCCGCTCGGCGCCGGTGGTGACCAGCCGGTCGCCCTGCCAGAAGTACTCGTCGGGCCGCGGCACGTCGAACAGGCCGACCACCGTGACCTTGGCCGTCGAGGCGCGGTCGACACGGCCGTGCACGGTCAGGGTGTCGCCCACGCCGACGCGCAGCGACCGCGCGGCGGCGGCGGGGAGCGTCGCCTCCAGCGCGGCGTCGCGGCCCGCGGCCGGCGCCGCCGCGGGCCAGCGGCCCTGCGCCAGCCGGGCGTGCCGCTCGATCCCGTCGTAGCTGGCGAACGCCGTCAGCTCGGGATGGCCCTCGTCCTCCTGACCGGGCAGGGTGAACGAATCGCTGCGGACGGCGGTGGACACCGTCAGCGGGACGTCCCGGTAGATCTGGCGCAGTGCCTGGTCGATCTGCCCGCGGGCGGTGTCGAACCCGCCCGCGGGCACCGACGCCGCGATCCTGGTGCCGGACGTCTCGAAGGACGCCCCGGCCAGCGTTCGGCGCAGTCCCTCGCGCGTCACCGTCCCCGCGTACCCGACCAGGGCCGCCAGCACGGTGGTCGCGAAGAGCGCCGTCGCGCAGGCGGCGAGCACCAGCGTCCGGTCGCCGGCCATCCTCCTGATCACGAGCCCCGATTGCCGCATAGGCGGAAATGATCAACCGAGGGTGACGCCCACCACAACCCCTTTCGGGATTTCTTGCTCTGTTTGGAACAATTCAGGCGTCCGGGGCGTCGTCCTCTCCCCGCCGTTCGGTCTGCGCGTTCCCGTCGGAGGCGCCGTCGTCGTCCGGCTCGTCCGCATGTGGTCGGGCCGCGGTCCCGGCCGCGCCGGACTTCCCGTCCTGCTCCGGAGCCTCCGGGGCCCCGGCGGTGTCAGGGCCGCCGGCCCCGGACTCCCCGGGGTTCTGGACCTGGTCGGCGGCGGCCCGGCCGCGGATCGTGCCGCGCTGGTAGGCGCCCATGATCCGCTGCACGTCCGCGGGCGACCGGCCGAGGTCCTCGGGCTCGGGCTCCTCGTCGGACGCCGGGGCGTCGGCGCGCAGCGCCGGGGCCAGGCTCTCCTGCGGCTTGCGGATCGGGAGCCCGCCCGGGGTGAGGGTGTCGTCGTCCTCCGGCTCGCCGCCGCGCCCGCCCCGGCCGCCGCGTCCCCCGGCCGGGACCGCGGCGGGCCGGTCGAGCCGGGCCGGCCGGGTCGGCAGCGGCCCGGCGTCGGCCTCGTCGTCGGCCTCGTCGTCGGAGCCGGACGGCTCGGGCGTCGGCAGCGCGACCAGGGCGGGGGCCTCGGGACGGGCCGTCGACAGCACCGCCAGGTTGCCGCGTCCGGGCGGGTCCTGCACGGCGGCGGGACGCGCCGGGGCGGCGGCCGGAACCGGGGCGGGCGCGGCGGCGACACCCGCGCCGACCAGCGGGCGCTCGGGCTCGGCGGACCGCTCGAACAGGGCCTCGGGTAGCAGCACCACCGCGGTGACGCCGCCGTACGGGGACCGCTTGAGCGTGGTGGTGATCAGGTGCCGGCGGGCGATCAGCCCGGCGACCAGCAGGCCGAGCCGCTCCTCGGGCGCCACGTCGAACTCCGGCGGGGTGGCGAGCATGTGGTTGGCCGACTCCAGCCGGTCGGGGTCCAGGCCGAGGCCCTTGTCCTCGATCGCGACCGCGAACCCGTTGGGGGTCATCTGGCCGCTGATCTCCACCGTGGTGTCCGGGCTGGAGAAGCTCAGCGCGTTCTCGATCAGCTCGGCGAGCAGCCGGATGACGTCGATCACCGCGTGCCCGCGCAGCCACGCGGGGTCGATCCGCTGGAACGTGGCGCGCTCGTAGTTCTCCACCTCGCTGACCGCGGCGCGGATCACGTCCAGGATCGGGACCGGCCGGCGCCACACCCGGGTGGGCTGGCCGCCGGAGAGCTGCACCAGGTTCTCGGCGTTGCGCCGGGCGCGGGTGGTCAGGTGGTCCAGCCGGAGCAGGTCCTCCAGCTCCTTGCCGGCCAGGTCCTCGCGGCGCTCCATCCGGTCGATCATCTGGAGCTGCCGGTTGACCAGGCTCTGGTTGCGCTGCGCCAGGTTGCGCAGCGTCTTGCGGAAGCCGGCGCGCTGCTCGGCCTGCTGGACGGCCGCGGTGATCGCGGTCTCCTGCACCCGGTTGAACGCCCTGCCGACCCGGCCGATCTCGTCGTCGCCGAACCGCAGCGGCGGCGCCTGCGCGGCGACGTCGACCTTCTCACCGTGGCTCAGCCGGGTCATCACCTCGGGCAGCGCGACGTCGGCCAGCTCCTCGGCCGCGATCCGCAGCCGGTTGAGCTGCCGGAGGATCGCGCGCGCGGTGGTGAAGGCCAGCACGATGGAGGCGAGGACCGCGAACAGCCCGAGACCGACGACCAGGATCACCCGGGCCAGCACGCCGTAGCCGACCGGCACGGCCCGCTCCACCACCTCGTCACCGCCGGTGTCGATGGCCTGGTCGATCCGGTCGAGGACGGGCCGGGTGAGCGACTGCCACTGCGCCGCGGTCACCCCGGGCCGCAGTTTGGCACGCTGCTTCATCGCCAGCACCCGGTCCTCGGTGACGCGCAGCGCGGTGAACGGTCCGCTCCGGTGCAGCGCCGCGACCCGGGCGCGGTCGGCGGGCGGGAGCTGCCGGGTCGCCTCGTCCATCCCGTACCGCTGGACGCCGACCGCCTGGCTGAACCGGTTGAACTCGCCCGAGGTGAACCGGCCGACGGCGATCACCCCGGCCATCTGCGCGTCCTCGCGGGCCAGCAGCTCGCGGGCGCGGGTGAGCGCGACCAGCGCGCGGCCGTCGGAGGAGACCCCCTCGTCATCCAGCGCGGTGTTGAGCAGCACGATGGAGAACGCGGAGTCGATCGCCAGGTTGTAGGCCTGCGCGACACCCGCGCGATCGGCGGTGCCGCCGTCGACGGCGCTGCGGACGGCGGTCAGCGCCTCCAACCGCTTGCGGGTCTCGGCCACGTGGCCGACGACCTTGTCCGGGGCGTCCTTGGCGGTGCGGCCCCAGGAGGTGACGAGCTGGTCGGTCCGGGCCCGCTGATCGGCCAGCCCGGGCACGATCACGCCATGCCGGCCGAGCTGGATCATCGACAGCCGGCGCTCGTCCTGGAGCATGTTGATCAGGGACTTGGTGGGCCGGCCGACCGACGTGTCGATCTGGCCGGCCTCCAGCAGGTTCCAGCCGTCGCGCACGGTCACCCAAGCCGCGAACCCCCAGAGCGCGGCAAGGGACAACAGCATGGCCGTGATCTTCGCCCGCACACGTGTGTTGCGGGCGGCGGGTGACTTGCGCAGGCGCATCAACCAGTCCTCAAGCGATCCAAGGGGGACAGGGACCGGGGAGGGCGCCCGTGCGCCCTCAGAGGTGGAGGAGACGGCGGGGCGGAGACCCTCAGGTCCCTGATTGCACGCAAAACACCCTAGCAACGCCGCTTTCGTCATGATCGCGGAACGTGGCCTTCACCTCGGCGCGCCAGGGAGGCGCAGGCCGCGTTCCGCTCGCCCGGCTACCTCGGGACGAGCTCCAGTTCGACGGACTCGCGCGGCTGGAGGGTGAGGGAGAGGCGGGGCTCGACCGGTGCGCCGTGCAGCCCGACCCGGTACCGGGTCAGCAGGGTCGCCACGATCAGCGACGCCTCCTGGCTGAAGAAGTGCTGCCCGAGGCACTGGTGGCCGCCGTCCCCGAACGGCAGGTAGGCCAGCGGGTGCCGGGCCCGGACCCGCTCGCGGGTGAAGCGGTCCGGGTCGAACTCCAGCGGGCGCTCCCACACGTCCTCCACCCGGTGGGTCAGGTACGGGGAGATGACCAGCGTGGACCCGGCCGGGATCGGCACGCCGCCGATCACGTCGTCCGCGGTGGCCATCCGGGGCACCGCCCAGCCGACCGAGTAGATCCGCAGCACCTCGTTCAGCATCTGGTTGGTGTAGGTGAGCTGCCGGATGTGCTCGCGCCGCGGCCGGCCGCCGCCGACCACCCGGTCGACCTCCTCCTGGACCCGGGCGTAGACCTCCGGGTTCTGCGCCAGCGCGACCCACACCCAGGTCAGCGCGATCGCGCTGGACTCGCTCCCGGCCACGAACAGCGCCACGATGTCGTCGCAGATCTGCTCGTCGGTGAGCGACTCCCCGCCGGCACCGGTCCCGTTCAGCAGCCGGGTGACGACGTCGTCGCCGTCGCGCGGGCCCTTCCGGGCCGCGGTGATGACCGGCCGCAGGATCTCGTTCACCGTGCGGGTCGAGCGGTGGAACGCGCGGTCACCCGGCATCGGGACCCGGTGCGGGACGAACGGCATCGCCATCCGCCACAGCAGCGACCCCATCGCGGTGGCGATCGCGGCGCCGAGCCGGTCGCCCTCCTCGTCGGGCACCAGGTTGCCGAAGAAGACCGGGTTGATGACGCGCTGCACCATCCGGGTCATCTCCAGGCCGGCGTCGATCGGCCGGCCGGGCCCGACCCGCGTGCCGAGGTCGTCCACCGCGCCGCTGACCGAGGTGATCATCTGCTCGCTCATCGCGGCGAGGTATCTGGCCGAGAACGCCGACTGGAGGATCTCCCGGCTGGCCTGCCACTGGTTGCCCTCGCCGCCGATCCCGCCGCCGGTCAGCCGCCCGAGCGCGCTCCACATCGCCGCGCCGCGCGGGTAGTTCTCCGCGTGCGCGCGCAGGACGTGCTCCAGGTCCCGGGGGTGGGTGACCAGGAAGGGGCGGAACGGGCCGACGTTCATCCGGGTGATCGACCCCTGCGACTGCCGGCCGGCCGAGTCGAGGAAGCCGAGGGCGCCGCCGCGCCGCACGTCCGACAGCAGCCGGCGCAGCGGGATGACGTGGGGCGCGTGGGGCGGACGGGGCGACGTGGCGGCGGTCCCGGATCGGATGGCGGTCGACATGACGGTTCCCTCGCTGGCTCTCGGACATTGGCCGATAACGGGCAGAAGTCACATGTAGAACAGGAGTGATGATCTTGCACTCAAGTATCACATAGCTCACTTTTCGCCACAAGATCGACGAGGGGAGGGCTTGGCGCCCCTGACGGCATGCTCCGATCACCGGTCAGCGAATCCTCCGACAACCGGAAAACCCGTCAGATAACTGAGAATCTCGCCACACACTCCGCCAAATTGACCACACGCGCACGTCCTGCCACACCAGGTGACGCCCCGTCCGGCGGATGTCACGACCCCGGCCGCGTGACGGTGGCGGAGTCCGGCACGATGGGGGCGACCCGATCGACCCCCGGAGGAGACGCATGCTCGGCATGGTGGTGTCGCAGACGAGGCCGAACGCGTTCCGCACGATCCTGGACGCGCTCCAGGCGCCCGGATCGGGACCGCGGCACATCCTGATCGAGCCCGGCACCTACCGCGCCGACGCCTGCCGCTGCTGGTGCACCGCGGTCATCACCGCGGCCGAGGGGCGCGGGTCGGTCGTCATCGACTGCTCCGACGAGTACCTCCTCCGGTCCGAGGGCCACCTCACGCTGCGCGGCCTGGTCCTGCGGAACTGGCACGACTCCGGCACGGTGCTCGACGTGACCGGCGGCACCGCCATCGTCGAGGACTGCGAGTTCGTCAACGCGTCCGACACGGCGCTGAACGCCTGGAACGCGGCGGAGCTGTTCCTGCGCGACAGCCTCGTGCGGGACGCCGGGATCTCCTACAACGACTCCGCCGGGATGATCGAGCGCAGCGCGGTCATCGACGCGTCCGCCTGCGGGATCGCCCTGCACAGCGGCAGCAAGGTCACCGTGCGCGGCAGCCTGGTGCGCGGCGCCGGGGAGCACGGCGTCTGGGTCAGCTCCGGCGCGTCCCCGCTGATCCAGGACTGCATGGTCGAGGACGCCGAGTTCGCCGGCATCCTGGTGCAGGACCACGCCAACGCCTCCATCCGGGGCGGCGCGATCCGGCGGGCCGGGCAGAGCGGCCTGGTCGTCCGCGACAAGGCCGCGGCCGACGCGCGCGGCCTCCTGGTCGAGGGCGCGGGCGCGGACGGGGTGTGGGTCACGACGTCGGGCTCGCTGACGGCCGCCGAGGTGACCGTCCGAGACTCCGGCAACCACGGGTTCTCCCTGGACGAGCGCGGCACCGGGCGCTTCGCCGACTGCACCGTCGAGGACGCGGGCGAGGCCGGCGTGGCCGTGTGCGACAAGACCACCGCCGCCGTCACCGGCGGCACCCTCACGCGCACCGACATCGGCGTTCTGGTGCTGACGGGCGGCACGCTCCACCTGGACCGCACCCGCGTGCGCGAGCACAGGGCCATCGGCATCGCGGTGCACGACCGTGCGCACGCCGACCTGCGCGGCTGCACGGTCACGGGCGGCACCGGGCCGGGTCTGGTGTTCGAGCGGGGCGCCGACGTCCGCTCCGAGGGCCTCGTCTCCGAGGACAACACCCGGCCCGACCTGATCGGCATCGAGTTCGAGGCCGCCGGCGCGCCCGCGTCCGCGTCGTCCGGCGGCGAAGCCCGGTCCGCGCCCGCGCCCGCCTCCGGCGCCGCCGCCGCCTCCGCCGCCGGGCGGTCCGGCGCCGGGACCGAGACCGGCGCCCCCGGGCAGGACGTCGCCGCGCTGCTCGCCGAGCTCGACGCGATGATCGGGCTCGACGGGGTGAAGCGGGAGATCGACAAGCTGGTCAAGCTGCTGCGCGTCGCCGAGCGGCGCCGCGCCGCCGGGCTGCCGGAGGGCCCGGCCATCGGACGGCACATGGTCTTCTCCGGCGCGCCCGGCACCGGGAAGACCACCGTCGCGCGGCTCTACGGCAAGATCCTCGCCGCGCTCGGCGCCGTCGCGTCCGGCGGGTTCAGCGAGGTGTCGCGCGGCGACCTGGTCGGCACGGTGCTCGGCGAGACGACCGAGAAGACCACCCGCGTGTTCGAGGAGGCGCGCGGCGGCGTCCTGTTCATCGACGAGGCCTACGCGCTGTCACGGCGCTTCGGCACGGGCGCCGACTTCGGCCAGGAGGCCATCGACACCCTGGTCAAGCTGATGGAGGACCACCGCGACGAGGTCGTGGTGGTCTTCGCCGGGTACCCGTCCGAGATGCGCGGGTTCCTGGCCGCCAACCCGGGGCTGGGCTCGCGGATCAGCCGCACGATCGAGTTCGAGAACCACGGCCCCGCCGAGCTGACCGCGATCACCCTGCAACTCGCGGACCAGTACGGCTTCCGCTTCAGCCCCGAGGCCCGCGACGTCCTGCTCGCCCACTTCCAGCGGGTGCGGCGCGGCGAGTCGTTCGGCAACGGCCGCGAGTCCCGGCGGGTCTTCGAGGCCGCGATCGAGCAGCAGGCGCTGCGCCTCGCCGACCTCGACACCGACGCGTCCCCCGAAGCCCTGACCACCCTCGTGCCCGAGGACCTGGCGGGCGTCGCCGGCGACGGCCTCGCCCTGCGGTTCGGCGACGCCCGCGACCCCGGCCGGCTCACCGCCGTCCTCGACCGGCTCGCCGCGATGACCGGGCTGGACGAGGTCAAGGGCCAGGTCCGCGACGTCCTGGACCTGATCGCGACCGCGCGCCGCCGCGACCAGGCCGGCCTCCCCGCCGACCCCGTCCCCGGCCACCTGGTCTTCTCCGGCCCGCCGGGCACCGGGAAGACCACCGTCGCGCGGCTCTACGCGGAGCTGCTCGCCGCCCTTGGCGTCCTCGCCCGCGGCCAGGTCGTCGAGGCGTCCCGCACCGACCTGGTCGGCTCGTACGTCGGGCGCACCGCCGAGCAGACCACCGAGGTCTTCGAGAAGGCGCGCGGCGGCGTGCTGTTCATCGACGAGGCGTACGCGCTGTCGCGGTCGGTCGGCGACGGCCACGACTTCGGCCAGGAGGCCATCGACACCCTGGTCAAGCTGATGGAGGACCACCGCGACGAGGTCGTGGTCATCGTCGCGGGCTACGCCGCCGAGATGGACGGATTCCTCGGCGCGAACCCCGGCCTGGCCTCCCGCTTCGCCCGCGTCCTCACGTTCGCCCCGTACGGTCTGGACGACCTGCTGACCATCCTCACCCGGACGGCGGAGACGTCCGGGTTCGAGCTCCCGGACGCGACCACCGCCGCGGCGCGCGCCCACCTGGCGTCCAGCGACCGCTACGCGCAGGGGAACGGCCGCGAGGTGCGCAAACTCCTGGAGGAGATGCGCACCCGCCACGCCCGCCGGATCGCCCGCCTGGGACGCGAAGGCCACCCCGTCAGCGACGACGCCCTGCGGATCCTGCTGCCCGAGGACGTCCCCGCCTAGACCTCACCCCGCATCATCGCGATGAGCCGGTCGAGCACCCGCGCGTCGGCCGACAGCCCGTTGTGCGCGTACTCACTGGTGACCCACGTGCGGACGCCCGGAATCGACGCGGCCGTCTCCAGCGACAGCTCGCGGTCGACGTACATGTCGTCGTAGTAGACGGCCGCCGCCACCGGCACGGTGTTCGCGGCCAGCCGCTCCGCGTCGTACAGGGCGGGCCACTCGTGGGACGCCAGCAGCTCGGCGGTCTCGCGCAGCGGGGTCAGCGCCGGGTCCTCCTCGAAGAACCACGGGTAGATCATCTCCCCCACGAACGAGAACGGCTCGGCCTCCAACTGCGGGAACTCGCCCCGGACCCGTTCCGCAGACCAGTCGGACACCGTCCCGTTGCAGACGCACGCCTCGTGCACGAGCGCGTACAGCGGCTGCGCCGCGTACGACACGGTCGCGCCCACGTCCTGGAGGAACGTGTCCGACAGGACACCGTCCCCCACGAACGCCTCGTCCAGGGTGTAGTGCAGGTCGTCGAACCGGCTGGACGAGCCGAGCCCCAGCCCGAGCGTCTGGAACCGGCGCGCCGTGAGCCGCTCCCCAGTGGGCAGCCGCACATCGTGCTCGGCCAGATGCCGCGCGATCCGCCCGGCCACGTCCCGGTCGCCGGGGTAGCGCGCGAAGTACCGCTCGTTCGCCGCGAGCACCCTCGGATACGCGGTGCGGTACCACTCGTCCGGCGTGGCGGTCAGGCTGGGCAGTCCCCCGGTGATGAACACCTCGCGCAGCCCCTCCGGGGCCAGCGACAGGTAGGTGACGGCGCAGAACCCGCCGAAGCTCTGCCCCAGCACGCTCCAGGGCCGGTCCCCGACGAGCCGCCGCCTGAAGAGCTCGGCATCCCGCACGATCGAGTCGGCGCGGAAGTGCCGCAGGTGGTCGGCGGCCTTTTCCGGCAGCGTCTGCCGAGTGGCGGGCGTGCTCCGTCCCGTACCGCGCTGGTCGAGCAGCAGCACCCGGTACTCCTTGAGCGCCCGGGGCAGCCAGGCCGCCGGCGAGGCCCCCGGCCGGGGCGCCTTGTTGCCGGGCCCGCCCTGGAGGAACACCAGCCACGGCAGGTCGTCCCCCTCCCGCCCGGGTGCCACCACCTCCCGCGCGAACACCTCGATCTTCGGCCCGTCCGGCTCGGCATGGTCGAGCGGGACGTCGAGGACATGGTCGGTGCACACGAAGCCGGGACGGCGAAAGCTGATCGTCATTCCCCCACTATCACCCGGGCCGGCCACCACGGGCCACCCGGGCGCGGTGCCGAGGCCGACGGCTCCTCAGCGCCAGCCCATCGTGGTGCAGAGGTGTTCACCCCACGCGAGGCGGTGCTCGCCCACGCCCTCGGAGGTGGGGGTTCGCAGCCGCGCGAGCGTCAGCCTCGCGTCGTCGCCGCTCAGCCCGCTCGCACGGAGCAGCGCGTGAGCGAACATCCCGGTCCGGTGAATCCCGGCGGAGCAGTGGACGACGACCGCCGCGCCATCGCGGAGCGACCCGGCGGTGTCGAGCAGGACCTTGGCCAGTTCGCCGTCGCGTGCCGGCGGCGGCGGATCGGCATTGGCGAGGTCCACCCAGACCCACTCCAACCCCGCCGCCCGCGCGGCGGCCCCGACGGCCCCTGCTCCTTCCCGCCGGGACAGCAGCGTCACCAGATGGGTCGCACCGAGCGACCTCATCGCCGGGAGCGACTTCGCCTTCGGCCGGCGCGTCAACGCCAGCATGCCGCCGCCGACACCGACGAAGTCCACCGCGACCGTCCCTGTCATGACACAGACGGTAGACGATCCGCCCTCACGTCGGAGGGTCAGGTCCATGCCGGCAGGTCCGGCCTTCGGGGCGTCCAGGGTCTGAAGTGGCCTTCCGCCTAACGGGGGGAAAAGGGGACCGTAGGGATTTCGTAAGGCGGTTCGCGCACTCTGAGTGCAGCGAACGCCGGACGGGCGCCGCCCCACAGCACGGAGGACCTCATGCGCAAGATCATCAGCTCCACGTACATCTCGCTCGACGGCGTCATCGAGAACCCGCAGAACTGGACCATGGACCACGCCGGTGAGGAGTCCGGGACGTACGAGCACGAGCTGCTCTTCTCCTGCGACGCGGTGCTGGCCGGCCGCGAGACCTACCTCGGGTTCGGCGAGGCGTGGCCGGCGATGGAGGCCGAGACCGGCGACTACGGCGTCCGGATCAACAAGATGGACCACTACGTCGTCTCCGACTCCCTGGAGAAGGGCGACTGGGGGAACACCACCATCATCAAGCGGGACGACGCCGTCGCCGAGATCCGCAGGCTGAAGGAGCAGGACGGGCAGGACATCGTCCAGTTCGGCTTCGGGGACGTCACGCGGACGCTGGTGGAGAACGGTCTACTGGACGAACTGCGGCTCTGGATCTACCCCGTCCTGGTCGGCTCCGGTGAGCCCGCCGACCTGCTGACCAAGGCGGGCTTCTCCGCCACGTTCGAGACCGCCGGCACCAAGGTGCTCGACACCGGGGTCATCCTCGCGACCTTCGTCCCGAAGAAGGGATGAAGGAGGAGGGCTGGAGGAGGGCTGGAGGAGGGCTGGAGGAGGGCTGGAGGAGGGCTGGAGGAGGTGCGGGCCTCAGGCGTTCGCCCGGCTGCGGCCCAGCAGGTGGAAGACCCGGCTGAGCCGGCGATAGGGGTCCTGGCGGCTCGCTCGCAGTTCGACGGCCGCCACGGCCGAGACCTCCTCGGTCGGCGCGAGGTCCATCAAGTCGGCGAAGAGCCAAACGCCGTACCAGGCCACCGGTTCCACCCCGTTGGCCCGCAGCAGCTCCGCCAGCCCCTCGACGGTGTCCGCCCGGGTGTCGACGCCGAGGACCCCGCGTTCACCGCCGGCCTCGAAGGCCCCCAGCGCGTCGGCCCAGCGCCGCTCCAGCGCGGGGCGGATCGCCAGGGTCTCGGCGTTGAGCGCCATCACCGAAACGATTCCATCAGGGGCCGCGCACCCGCACAGAGCGGCGATCAGCGGGCCGGGGTCGTCGACGTACATGAGGACGCCGTGGCAGAGCACGGCCGCGAAGCGCTCACCGCCGGTCGCCTCGGCGGCGTCCTCACCGCGGGCCCGCACCAGCCGGACGCGGTCGCGCACCTCGGGGGCTTCGGCTGCCAGCCTCTGCTCGGCCTGGGCCAGCATCGCCGGGGAGGAGTCCAGGAGGGTCACCCGGTAGCCCTCCCGGGCCAGCGGGAACGACTGATGGCCCGCCCCTCCCCCCACGTCCAGGACGGCTCCCGGCGGCTCGGGAAGGTGCTCCATCAGCTGCTGGTGGAGCACGTAGGTGCGGACCTGCCCCTTCACCGTGGCGTACGCGCCGTCCACGAACCCGCCGGCGAGGGAAGCCCAGACGTCGTCGCTCATGGCCCCATCCTCGCAGCGGAGGATCTCGGGGACTCAGCCTCGGGGTTCACCTCGTCCGGAAGATCTCTTCCCAAAGCGTGAAGAAAGATCGGGACTTCGGACAACTCTCTTTGACCCCTTCGTCAGAGAGGCCCCGCACATATGACGCAGCCCCCTGTATCTCCCCCGAAGCTCAGCGTCATCGTTCCCTTCCACGACCTGGAGGAGTACCTCGGAGCGTGCCTGGAGTCGTTGGCGGGGCAGACGCTGCGCGACTTCGAAGTGATCATGGTGGACGACGGTTCCACCGACGGCGGCGCCGTCATCGCCAAGCGGTACGCGGCGCGGGACCCGCGCTTCACGCTGGTGCAGCAGGAGGGCCAGGGGCCGGGACCGGCCCGCAACACCGGCATCGAGCACGCGCGCGGGGAGTACCTGGCGTTCGCCGACGGTGACGACGTGCTGGCCCCGTACGCGTACGAGCTGATGGTCGGCTCCCTGGAGAAGACCGGCTCCGATCTCGTCTCGGGGAACGTGCGCCGGTTCGACGCGGCCAAGAGCTGGCCGTGCTGGCTGCACCACGAGGCGTGCGCGACGACCCGGACGCGGACGCACATCAGCCGCGACCCCGGCCTGTTGCAGGACCGGACGGTGTGGAACAAGGTGTTCCGGCGGTCGTTCTGGGACCGGCACAAGCTGGTCTACCCGCACATGCTGTACGAGGACCCGCCCGTGATGATCGCGGCGCATGTGCTGGCCGACTCGGTGGACGTGCTGTCGAACACCGTCTACTACTGGCGGCGGCGGGAAGGGTCGATCACCCGGCGCCGCGACGAGCTGGCGAACCTGACCGACCGGATGGAGTCGGTGCGGATGGTGCAGACCTTCCTCGCCGAGCGCGCGCCCGCGCTCAAGAAGACCTACGACCGGTACGCGCTGGACGTGGACCTGGGGATCCTCACCGAGAGCCTGGCGGGCGCCGACGAGGCCGAGCAGGGGCGGATCCTCGACATGGGGGTGGAGTGCCTGGGCCGGTCCGAGCCGGAGGCACTCCGGGACCTCCCGGTGAACCGGAGGCTGCGCTTCCACCTGCTCGGGCGGCGGATGCTCCCCGAACTGCTGGAGGTGCTCCAGTTCGAGAAGACCGGGGCCAAGAGCGTGCGCATGGTGTGCCGCGGGCGGCTGCGCAAGCGGTGGTACGCCGAGTACCCCTTCTTCGACGACCCGTCCACGAAGGTTCCCCTCGACGTCTACCAGGTCTCCGAAGAGCTCAAATTATGGACTCAGGTCGACGAGGTGCGCTGGCAGGACGGCATGCTCCGCCTTGAGGGGCACGCCAACTTCGAGCGCCTCCAGGTCGCCCGGCCGAGCGACCTGGAGCTGAAGATCTGGCTCCAGAACGATCGCGGCGGCCGGGTGTCCCTCGACGTGGAGCGCGTCCTGCGCCCGGACGTCACGGCCGATTCGTCCCAGGGCGCGGTCAGCTACGACTGGTCGGGGTTCGTCGTCACGGTCGATCCGGCCCGGTTGAAGCGGAACGGCGGGAAGTCGTCCACCTGGCGCCTGCACGCCGAGGCCGCCGTCACGGGGCTCAAGCGCGCCCAGAAGGTCGCCGGCCCCGCCGCGGCCCGCGCCAAGTGGCCGCACGCCCATCAGGTGGACGGGCGCACCCGGATCCAGCCGGTGACGGGCCCGGACGGATTCATCGTCCAGGTCCGCCGCGAGGACGTCACCGTGACCGGGCACCGCCAGGTCGACGGGCACCTCGAACTCCAGGGGGTGCTGGCCCGTGATCCGGGCGGCGAGGTGAGCGTGCGGGCGTCGCGGCTGCACGCGTCCGGCGACACCGGCCACGCCGTGCAGGGGCCGGTGACCCTCGTCCCCGGCTCCGACGGCACCGTCGCCTTCACCGCCCGACTGCCGCTGGACCGCCTGGTCTCCGACCCCGACGGCCCGAACGGGCTCACCGGAACGGTCCCGGTCCGGGACGGCGTCGACTGGGACGTCCACCTGTCCGTCGCGGGCCGCCTCGTCAAGCCGGCCGTGCCCAGCGACTTCCGGGAGGACCGCTACCGGGTCCCGGGACGGGAGTTCTCCCTCACCCGCACCCGCTACGGGAACCTGCGCGCGGTGGAGCGGGCCCGGCGGCCCGTCGTCACCGCGGTGCGCTGGGAGTCCGGCGGCCGGCTGCTCCTCACCGGGGAGCACTGCGACCCGGACGACCGGCCCGGCCGGCTGATGCTCCGGCGCCGCCGCTCCAGCGAGACCCATGACGTCCACCTGACGTGGGACGGCGACCGGTTCACCGCCGAGATCCGTCCCGGCGCCATCGAGGTGTTCGGCGCCGGACGCGCCCTGGGCAGCGGGGTGTGGGAACTCCTCAGCCCGACGGGCACGGACGGCGAGGTCCTGGTGGGCGTGGAACGCGGCGCCATGGCCGCGCTGCCGGCGCCCCGCGCGGCGGGCGCGCACTGGGTGAGCGTGGACGCCCACCAGATCGACGCGCTGCTGCTGCGCGTCCGCGTGGCCCACCCCGACGAGGACCGCGGCGCCTACAACCAGCGCCGCGTCCAGGAGGTCGACTACCCGGCGCTGCGCCGGGGACCGCTGCGCGAGACGGTGGTGTTCGACTCCTATGCCGGGAACCAGTACTCCTGCAACCCCCGCGCCCTGTACGAGCACCTTCAGCGCCTGCGGCCCGACCTGGAGTGCGTGTGGGCCTCGTCCGACGGACGGTTCACCGTGCCCGGCGACGGGCGCGTGGTCCTGTACAACAGCCGCGAGCACTATGAGGCCCTCGCCCAGTCCCGCTACATCGTCGGGAACTTCGGGATCCCCTCCTGGTTCGTCAAGCGCGACGAGCAGACCTACCTGCAAACCTGGCACGGCACCCCGCTCAAGCGGCTCGCCTTCGACCTGGCCGACATGTCCTACCGGCGCACCGAGTCACTGGACTGGATGGACCGCGAGGTCCCCGCCTGGGACGCGCTGGTCTCCCCCAACCCGTTCACCACCCCGATCATGCGGCGGGCGTTCCGCTACGACGGCGAGATCCTCGAGACCGGATATCCCCGCAACGACATCCTGCACAGCCCCGACCGTGTCCAGATCGCCGCCCGGGTACGGGCGAGGCTGGGCATCCCCGCGGGCAAGCGGGTCGTGCTGTACGCGCCGACGTGGCGCGACGACCACCATCTCGCCCCCGGCAAGCGCGGCTTCACGCTCGAACTCGACCTGGAGCGGGCGCGCGCCGCGCTGGGCGAGGACCACGTGATCCTGATCCGCACCCACTACCTGATCAGCGACCGGTCCTGGGCCCGCTCGGACGGGTCGGTCATCGACGTCTCGCACTACCCCGACATCGCGGAGCTCTACCTCGTCGCCGACGCCCTGGTCACCGACTACTCGTCGGCCATGTTCGACTTCGCCGCGACCGGCAAGCCCCAGCTCTTCTTCACCTACGACCTGGCCGCCTACCGCGACCACGTCCGCGGCTTCTATCTCGACTTCGAGCAGGAGGCGCCCGGCCCGCTGCTCAGCACCTCCGCCGAGGTCATCGACTCGATCGCGCGGCTCGACGACATCGCCGCCGACTACACCGGCGCCTACCGGGCCTTCACGGCCAAGTACTGCCCCCACGACGACGGACGGGCGTCAGAACGGCTGATCGAGCGCGTCTTCGGCCCGTCGTGACCGCCGCACCCGCCCCCGTTCCGACGGGTCCCCTACCCGGCACCGCACGCAAGCAGGAGGAAGTTCACGTGACCGACCCCGAGGCCCCCACCAGATCCGCCGAAGAGGAAGTGCGGCGCCTCAGGGCCGAGAACCTTCTCCTCCAGGACCAGATCGAGCAGCTCTGGCGGAGCCTGAAGAGCAGGGACCGCGAACTCCGGGTCCTCGGCGACTCCCTCGGCTGCCGCCTCGAACGAGCGGTCGCGGGCGTCGACCAGGACGTCCGGAGCTGGCTCCGCACCCGTCTCAACGTCGGGAACGGCGCGGCGCGCGCCCGCGACCACGACCCTTCGCGGGCCGGGGCGTAGGCCGGGATCGTCGGCGCCGGGGCGCGCGGATCAGGTCTCGTCGAGGATGCGCTGGAGCAGGGCCGGGGTCGCGGTGGGCGGCTCGGCCTGCACCCCCAGCCGGTCGAGGACGTCGCGGTAGCGGATGACCTCGGCGGCGCGGTCGGGGTAGATCGCGCCGGCGATCTGCTCCAGGTAGACCACGTCCGGAAGGGACGGCTCGGCGAACCGCAGCATCGTCATCGACCCGCCCTCGGCGGCGTGCCCGCCCGAGCTGAACGGCAGGATCTGCACGGTGACGTGCGGCCGGGCGGCCTCCTCGACCAGGTGCCGGAGCTGCGCGCGCATCACGGCCGGGCCGCCGACGGTGCGGCGGAGCGCGGCCTCGTCGAGCACCGCCCACAGCCTGACCGGGCCGGGACGCTCGAGGATGCGGCGGCGGCGCGCGCGCAGCTCGACGCGGCGGTCGATCTCGTCCTCGCCCGCCTCGGGATGGCCGGCCCGGATCAGCGCGCGGGCGTAGTCGTCGGTCTGGAGCAGCCCGGGGACGAACTGCACGTCGTAGACCCGGATGATCTCGGCGCCCTGCTCCAGCCCGAGGAACGGCTCGAACCAGCTCGGCACCACGTCGGCGAAGCGCTGCCACCAGCCGGGCGCGTTGGCCTGCTCGGCCAGCTCCAGCAGCGGGTCGCGCAGGCCCGGATCGGCGACGCCGTACAGCGTGAGCAGGTCGGCGACGTCGCGCTCCTTGAACCCGACCCGGCCCAGCTCCATCCGGCTGATCTTGGAGTGCGAGGCCCGGATCTCGTACCCCGCGGCGTCGGTGGAGATGCCGGCGGCCTCGCGGAGCCGGCGGAGCTGCGCGCCCACCAGCATCCGCAGCACCGTCGGGCCCGCCTGCTCGGCGCCCTGCGCCGCGGTGATCCCGACGGACGCGGCGGCTCCGGGTGATGGGTCTGTCACAGGACGCCTCCCAGGGCGCAACTCGCTCATGCCGTCCAGGCAAAGCTACTCGTCCCCACCAGGATCCCCAACGGACCCGGACCGCCCGGGCAGGGGAACTCTCTCCGGACGGCCACATCCCCCGCCCGCCTCCACCCCGCTGACCGGCCAGGACGGCGGGACTGAGAATTTCTCGGAAAAAAGGTCGTCCGCGTTGTCGATCCGGGCGTCCTTCGTTCGACGCGTGAGCAGAGGCCGGACCACGGCGCTCGCGGAGCGAAGGAGACACGATGCGGTTCCTGATGATGACCACCGACGACGGTTCGGCCGCCGGAGGTCTTCCGGACGAGGCGATGATGGCCGAGATGGGGCGCTTCGTCGAGGAGATGTCCCGGTCCGGGGCGCTGCTCGCCACCGGGGGGCTCGACCCGAAGGCCACCCACCTCTCCGCGTCCGGCGGGAAGGTCACCGTCACCGACGGCCCGTTCACCGAGGCCAAGGAGGCCGTGGTGGGGTTCGCGCTCATCGAGGTGGCGTCCAAGGCGGAGGCCGTCGAGCTGTCCACCCGGTTCTGGCAGATCATCGGGAACGGCGCGGGCGTGATCCAGCAGGTGTTCGGCCCGGAGGACCCCTTCCCCGGCCAGTGACCCGCCGGCGCCCGGCGGGCGGCCCGCCGGCACCGGCTTGCGCGCGGCGGCCGGTGGTGCTCTGATCGGCTCCGTGACGGATGCCCGAGTGGAACGCGCCGCGGTGCAAGGCACGATCGACGCGGTCTGGCGGCTCGAATCGGCCCGGATCATCGCCGGCCTCGCGCGGATGCTGCGCGACGTCGGCCTCGCCGAGGAGCTGGCGCAGGACGCGCTGGTCACCGCGCTCGAACAGTGGCCCGAGTCAGGCGTCCCGGACAATCCGGGCGCCTGGCTCATGGCCGTCGCCAAGCGCCGCGCGATCGACCGGATCCGCCGCGAGCGGCGGCTCGAGCACAAGCTGGAGGAGCTCGGGCACGGCCTGGCGGACGGCGCGGAGCCGGCCGAGTACGCGGCCGTCCTCGACGAGGACGACATCGGCGACGACCTGCTGCGGCTGGTGTTCACCGCGTGCCATCCGGTGCTGCCGACCCCGGCCCGGGTGGCGCTGACCCTGCGCCTGCTCGGCGGGCTGACCACCGAGGAGATCGCGCGGGCGTTCCTGGTGGCCGAGCCGACCGTCGCGCAGCGGATCGTCCGGGCCAAGCGGACGCTGGCGGAGGCGGGCGTCCCGTTCGAGGTGCCGGCCGGGGACGACCGGGCCGGGCGGCTCGCCTCGGTGCTGGAGGTCGTCTACCTGATCTTCAACGAGGGGTACGCGGCGACCACCGGCGACGACTGGGTCCGGGCCGACCTGTGCCTGGAGGCGCTGCGGCTCGGCCGCGTCCTCGCCGGGCTCGCCCCCGCTGAGCCCGAGGTGCACGGCCTGGTCGCGCTGATGGAGATCCAGGCGTCCCGCACCCGCGCCCGCACCGCGCCGTCCGGCGAGCCCGTCCCGATCCGCGAGCAGAACCGCGCGCTCTGGGACCGGCTGCTCATCCAGCGCGGCTTCGCCGCGCTCCTGCGCGCGGAGCGGGCCGCAGCGCCCGCCGCCGCGCCGGCCCCCGGGCCGTACGTGCTCCAGGCCGCGATCGCCGCCTGCCATGCGCAGGCCCGCACCGCGGACGACACCGACTGGGAACGCATCGCGGGACTGTACGAGCTCCTCGCCCGGACCGCGCCGTCGCCCGTCGTCGAGCTGAACCGCGCGGTCGCGCTCGGCATGGCGTACGGGCCGGAGCGGGGCCTCGCCCTCGTCGACGCCCTGGCCGGGGAGCCCGCGCTCAAGGGCTACCACCTGCTGCCCGGCGTGCGCGGCGACCTGCTCGCCCGGCTGGGCCGGTTCGGCGAGGCCCGGACGGAGTTCGAGCGCGCCGCGGACCTGACCCGCAACGCCCCCGAGCGCCGGGTGCTGCTGGAGCGGGCGGCGTCCTGCGCCCGCTCCGGCGCGGCTCAGTAGTCCTTGACGGCGATCGCCCCGCCCGCCTCGCCGAAGTCGCTGAAGTCGTGCTCCGCCGCGGCGTGCTCCGCCTCCTCCGCATCGCCCATCTCGGCGGCGGTCTGCGCCTCCACCCGCGCCTGGTTGGTCAGCGCGAGCTGCTGGTTGGCCGCGACGTACTCGCGCAGCTCGGCCTCGTACGCGGCGAACGCCTTGACGTGGTCGCCGCCCGCCGCCTTCAGCTCGCCCGCCAGCACGTACGCGCCGACCATCGCCATGCTGGTGCCCTGGCCCGAGAGCGGCGAGCCGCAGTAGCCCGCGTCGCCGAGCAGTGCGACCCGGCCGCGCGACCAGGAGTCCAGGTGGATCTGCGCCATCTCGTCGAAGTGGAAGTCGGGCGCGTTCCACATGTACTCGATCAGCCGCGGGATCTCCCAGCCGCTGCGCCCGTCGAACCGCGATGCCATGATCCGCTTCTGCTCGGCGACGTCGCGGTAGTCGTACTCCAGCGGCTCCTCGGTCTGGAAGCCCAGGTAGACGCGGACCTCGGTGTTGCCGCGCACCGCCATCACGCCGCCGCCCCAGTCGCTGTCCGCGACCTGGTGGAAGATCTGCCAGCGGTCCAGGTCCAGGTGGTTCGGCGCGGTCCAGACCCCGAGGTAGGTGCCGAGGTGGGTGATGAAGTCCTCCTCGGGGCCGAACACCAGGCGGCGGGTGTTGGAGTGCAGCCCGTCGGCGCCGACCACCAGGTCGAACCGGCGGGACGAGCCGCCGCGGAAGGTGACCTGCACCCCGTCCTCGTCCTGGGCGATGGCCGCGATCGAGTCCCCGTAGAGGTACTCGACGCCGTCGCCGGCCGCGCGGGTCAGGATCCCGGCCAGGTCGTCGCGGAGGAGCTCCACGTCCGGGCTGGCCAGGTCGCCGCCGGTGATGGTGTGCTCCTCGGAGCGGTACAGCTCGTTGCCCTCGCCGTCCACCATCGACATCCCGCGCATGTCGACGCTCGCGTCCCGGATCTCCTGGAGCACGCCCATCCGCTCGGCCACCTCCAGCGCCGGGCCGCGCACGTCGATCGCCTGGCCGCCGAGGAGCGGGCCGGACGCCAGCTCCACGACCGTCACGTTGAAGCCGTACCGGTCCAGCCAGTACGCGAGCGCGGGACCGGCGACGCTGGCGCCGGAGATGAGGATGTCGGGGTTGTTCATCTGAGCCTCTCCTTTGACCGTCCACCGGGATCGCCCCGGTGATGAAGAGACTGCTCGGGCGCGCTGACCGGGCACGCACCGAACGCTGACCGGACGCGCACGGCCCGGGACGGAGGCGCGGGTGGGGCGAGGCGCTACTCGGCCTCGGGCTCGATCGCCGCCAGGAGGTCCCCGGCGACCTGGAGGAGCGCGGCGCGCTTCTCCCCCGGATCGCCCTCGGTCTCGGCCATCGCAAACGTGCCGAACGAGATCGTGAAGATCGCGCTCATCACCCTGGCCCGGTCGACCATGCTCGCCTCGGGCGCGGAGATGAGGCCGCCCAGGGTGGCGAGCTGGTCGCGGAACCAGTCGCCGGACTCGCGCTTGCGCAGCGCGGCCTGGTTCTCCTGGAGGAAGCGGAAGATCCGCCTGCCCTCGTCGAGCACGGCGTGGAGGCGGCGCAGCAGCTCCACCCTGGTCTCCAGCGTGCGGGGCCGCCCGGCGCCCCAGGCGAGGATCTCGTCGACGGACGCGCGGACACCCCCGACCAGCGCCCCGACGATCTCCTCCTTGGTCTTGAAGTGGTAGTAGAGCGCGGCCTTGGTGACGTCCAGCCGCTCGGCGATCTCGCGGAGCGAGGTCTGGTCGTAGCCGCGTTCGAGGAAGAGCTCCAGGGCGACGTCCTGGATCCGCTGCCTGGTGTCCTTGCGGCGCCGCCGCGGTCTGGCGTCCACGTCGCTCCCCCTCCCGGTCGCCGGAGTCCCACGCTATCGCGTCCAACTTACTTGACGACCGGCTAGTTAGCGCCTTACCGTCGTCTCGCTAACTAGCCGGGCGGCAAGTAAGTTACCGAGCGGAGACGACCCCCATGACCACGACCTCGCCCCCTTCCCCACCTGGAACACCACCGCCGGACGACACTCCGCCGGAAGCCGTGCCGCAGGCGCGGAACCTGTACGTCGTGATCGGCGCGGTGCTGATCGCGATGCTGCTCGCCTCGCTCGACAACCTGATCCTCGGCACCGCGATGCCGAGCATCGTGGGCGAGCTCGGCGGGCTCGACCACCTGTCCTGGGTGGTGACCGCCTACACCCTCGCCACCGCCGTCTCCACCCCCGTCTGGGGCAAGGCCGGCGACATGTACGGGCGCAAGGGCGCCTTCCTGGCCTCGATCGTGATCTTCCTGGCCGGGTCCGCGCTGGCCGGGCTCTCGCAGGACATGACCCAGCTGGTCGCGTTCCGCGCGGTCCAGGGCCTCGGCGCAGGCGGGCTGATGGTCGGCGCGCTGGCCATCATCAGCAGCCTGGTGCCGCCCCGCGAGATGGGCCGGTACCAGGGGATGATCGCGGGCACGATGGGGCTGGCGATGATCGGCGGGCCGCTGGCCGGCGGCGCGATCACCGACCATCTCGGCTGGCGCTGGTGCTTCTACCTCAACCTGCCGCTCGGCATCGTCGCCCTGGTCATGGTCGGGCTGGTGCTGCACCTGCCCAAGCTGCGCGCCACGGCCCGGATCGACTACGCCGGGGTGGCCGCGCTGGCCACCACGATCACCTCGATCGTGCTGATCACCACCTGGGGCGGCGGGCAGTACGGCTGGACGTCCCCGGCGATCCTCGGCCTGGGCGCGCTCGCCGCGGTGGCGTTCGGCGCGTTCCTGGCCGCCGAGCGCCGGGTGGCCGAACCGGTGCTGCCGCTCGGGCTGTTCCGCAGCGCCAACTTCTCGCTGGTCACGGTGATCGCGTTCCTGCTCGGCTTCGGGATGTTCGGCGCGATGACGTTCCTGCCGCTGTTCCAGCAGACCGTGCAGGGCGCGTCGGCGTCCAGCGCGGGGATGCTCGGGATGCCGATGTTCCTGGCGATGGTGGCCGTCAACCTCGTCGCCGGGCCGGTCATCACCCGGACCGGCCGCTACAAGGTGTTCCTCGTCGCCGGCGGCGCGCTGCTCGCGACCGGGCTGGTGCTGCTGTCCACGATGGACACCGGCACCACCCGGCTCACCACCGGCCTGTACATGGTGCTGCTGGGCGCCGGGATGGGCTGCCTGATGCAGACCACGCTGATCGTCGCGCTCCAGAGCGTCGAGCCGAAGGACCTCGGCGTCGCGTCGTCCACCGCCACCCTCGGCCGGACGATCGGCGGCTCGATCGGGGCGTCGGTCGTCGGCGCGCTGTTCGCCGGCCGGGTGCAGGAGATCATGGCCGAGCGCGCCGGGACGGGCGGCGCCACCGGCGGGTCGGCGCAGCTCGACCCGGCCGCGCTGCGGAAGCTGCCCGCCGCGGCGCGGGACGCCTACGAGCACGCGGTCGCGGGCGGTACGCACCAGGCGTTCCTGGTCGCCGCCGGGTTCGGCCTGCTGGCGTTCGTGCTGGCCTGGTTCGTGAAGGAAGTGCCGCTCCGCGACCGCGCCCCGGCTCCCCCTCCGGACGAGGGGTGAGCCGGGGCGCGGGTCAGGACTACCTCAGGCCGACGTGGACCGGGCCGCCGTGCGGGTCGACCGACCTGACCATGGACCACGGCACCCGGAACACCCGTCCCGGCGACGCGGGCCAGGGCACGGTGCGGCGGGCGAGCACCCGCCCGTCCTGGCGCAGGACGACCCGGGGGACGCGGACCAGCTCGTCGGTCCACAGCAGCAGCCGCCCGCGCGCGGGGGCCGGGTCGCCGGGACGGAGCAGTCCCGGCGCCACCCACCGGAACGGGGCGTCGGCGACGAACCGGACGCCGTCCGGGCTCGGCTCGCGGCCCGCGAGGAAGGCCAGCACCTCGCCGGCGACGTGCCGTCCGTCCAGCGCCGCGATGTCGGCGGTGTCGACCGGGTGCAGCACGTTGCCGGCGGCGAACACGCCGGGGCGGCTGGTGCGCAGCGCGGTGTCGACGAGCGGCCCGCGGGTGCCGGGGTCGATCTCCAGGCCCGCCGACCGGGCCAGCTCGTGGTCGGGGATCCAGTCTCCGGTGAGGACGAGGGTGTCGCACTCGACGGTGCGGCGCCGCCCGGTCGCCAGGTCCTCGATCTCGACGGCCTCGAGCCGCTTGTGCCCGCCGACGCCGGACCCGACGCCGGACCCGCTGCCGTCTGACCCGGTGCCGCCGGACCCGATGATCCGGGTGAGGCGGGTGCGGGTCGCGACCGGGACGCCGAGCAGCGCCCGGCCCGGCAGGTTGAACGCGGCGTAGGACTCCGGGGAGGGCAGCTCGGTGGTCATCAGCACCGTCCGGCAGCCCGCCTCGCGCAGCGTGAGCACCGCCGACCAGCTCACCAGCTCGGCGCCCACGACCACCGCGCGGGTGCCGGGTGCGCCGTGGTGCAGGTGGACCAGGTTCTGGAGGTGGCCGGTGGTGTAGACGCCGGCCGGGCGGTCGCCGGGGATCTTGCGGGCCGGACGGGGCCGCTCGCGGGCCCCGGTCGCGAGCACGACGGCGCGGGCGTCCACCCGCAGCCGCCCCTGCGGCGAGGTGACCTCCAGCGAGCGGTCCCCCGCCCAGCCGGTGACGGTGGCCCCGGTGCGGACGGCCGCGCCCGCGATGACGGCGGCGTCCGCGAGCCGCCGCGCGTACGCGGGCCCGGTCATGACGCGGCGCAGGTCGCGCAGGCCGTAACCGGTGTGGTCGCTGTGCCTGGGGATGCCCCCGGCCTCGCGCTCCCGGTCGAGGACGAGCACCTGCCCGTCCAGGCGCGGGGCCAGCTCGGCGGCGGCGGTGAGCCCGGCCGGGCCGGCGCCGACGATGACCACGTCCGGCGTGAGCACGGCGGGCTCTACGGTCCCGGTGGTTCCAGGGGTTCCGGGGGTCTCCGGGGTTCGGGCGGTCATCGGCGGGCCTCCTCGGCGTCGCGGTCGCCTGCTTGGCAGGGACGGTCCGCGCAGGGACGGACGGCGGCGGCGCGGGTCGCGACCAGCTCGCCGACCTCGGCGCCGCAGTAGAAGCCCTGGCAGCGGCCGTTCATCGCGCGGGTGCGGCGGCGCAGGCCGTCCACCCCGGCGGGCGGCAGCGGCGAGTCGAACGCGTCGCGGATCTCGCCCGCGGTGACCCGCTCGCAAAAGCACACCACCCGTCCGTACTCGGGGTCGCGCGCGATCAGCCCGGCGTCCTGGTAGGGCCGCCGGTCCGCCTCGCCGATGTTGGGCATGCGCGGCGGCGCGGGCAGGTCGTCGCGCGGCTCCAGGACCAGGCCCGCCTCGCCGATCAGCGCGCGGACGTGCTCGGCGATCGCCATCCCGGCGGTGAGGCCGGTGGAGCGGATGCCGCCGACCAGCAGGTACCGGGCGTCCGCGTCGGCGTCGATGAGGAAGTCGCCGTGGTCGATGGCCGCGCGCAACCCGGCGTAACTGGCGGTGACCTCCTCTTCCAGCAGCCTCGGCATCAGCCGTCCGCCCTTGGAGAGCAGGAACGCGAAGCCGTCCTCGGAGGTGCCGGTGGCGGTGCGGTCGGCGAGGTCCTCGGCGGTCGGGCCGAGCATCACGTTCCCGTAGATGGTCGGGCTGACCAGCACACCCTTGCCGCGCGAGGTCGGCACCGGCAGGACGATCCGGTCGACCAGCGGGCGGGCCAGCTTGTCGTAGACGAAGAGCTCGCCGCGGCGGGGCGTGACGGTGAACCGGTCGTGCCCGAACAGCCGGTCGATCACGTCGGCGCCGAGCCCGGCCGCGTTGACGATCCAGCGGCCCCGGACGTCGCCGCCGGTGGTGCGCAGCAGGGTGCCCGACGCGTCCGGCTGGACGGCGGTGACGCGGTGGCCGAGCTGCACCCGCGCGCCGCGCGCCTTGGCGTCGGTCGCCAGGGCCAGCGTGGTCGTCCAGGTGCAGATGATCGACTCGTCCGGGACGGTCAGGCCGCCGAGGACCCCGTCGCCGAGCGCGGGCACCTGCCGGTAGACCTCGTCCGCGCCGACGAGCTCGCAGCGCTCGTAGCCGTTGGCGGCGGCCTTGTCGCGCAGGCCCGGCAGGGCCTCGAGCTCCTCCTGGGTCCACGCGACGAGCAGCGCGCCGGTGCGCTCGACCGGGATCCCGGTCGAGGCGGCGTAACCCGACAGCAGCTCGTAGCCGCGCCGGACGAGCCGCGCCTCCAGGGTGCCGGGCTTGGCGTCGAAGCCGGTGTGCAGGATGGCGGTGTTGGCCTTGCTGGTGCCGTCGCCCACATCGTCGCGGGCGTCCAGCAGCGCGACCGAGAGCCGGTGGCCCGCCAGGTCCCTGGCGATGGCCGAGCCGACGACGCCCGCGCCGATCACGACCACGTCGACATCGGTCATGCGGATCCTCCTGAGTTCGGGGCCGGCCGGGCGGGGGTCTCCCGCGGCAGGCCCAGGGACACGGCGTCGCGCCACCGGGAGCGGAACTCGGCGGCGCGTTCGGCCGTCCAGCGGGGCTCGTAGCCGGTGCTGGGCGTCCAGTCGAAGACGGCCTGCTCGATCGCGAGCTCGGGCCGTACGGCGAGCCGGGCGAGGGCGGCGGCGCCGAGCGCGGTGGCGTGCGGCGACGGGTACACCTCGATCGGCGTCTGCATCAGGTCGGCGGTGGCCTGCATCAGCGTGCGGCTGCGGGTCAGGCCGCCGTCGACGCGGAGCGCGGTCAGCGGGGCGCCGAGGTCGGCGGCGACCAGGCCGCCGAGCTCGGCCACCTGGGCCGCGATGCCCTGGAGCACCGCGAGCACCAGGTGCTCCCGTCCCGTCGACAGGGTCATGCCGGTGAACGCGGCGGTCGCGTCGGAGCGCCACCAGGGGGCCGCGAGGCCCGCCAGCGCCGGCACGCAGAGGACGCCCCCGGAGTCCGGCGCGGCGACCGTGTCCAGGTCGGCGGCCGAGCCGATGAACCCCAGGTCGCGGATCCACCGGACCGCGGACGCGGCCGTGTAGACCTGCCCGTCCACGCAGTACGGGGTGTCGCCGCGGACCCGCCAGGCCACCGAGGAGGTGAGCCCGGACGGGGACCGCAGCGCCGTCCCGCCGGTGTTGGCCAGCAGGAACGCGCCCGTCCCGAACGTGCACTTGGCGGTGCCCGGCGTCAGGCAGCCCTCGGCGAGCAGTGCCGCCTGCTGGTCGACGACCAGGCCGGCCACCGGGATCTCCGGGCCGAATGCGCGGGTCGTCCCGACGACCTCGTCGCAGGCGGCGATCCTGGGCAGCCGCTCGTCGCCGAGCCCGAACAGCCGGGCCAGCTCCGGATCCCAGTCGGCCGCGTCGAGGTCCATCAGCAGGGACCGGCTCGCGGTGGACGCGTCGGTGACGAACTCGCCGGTGAGGTGGTGCACCAGCCAGGTGTCGGTGGTGGTCACCACCCCCTCGGTGGTGAGGTTGCGGCGCAGCCACGCCATCTTCGGGGCGGTGAAGTAGGGGTCGAGCACCAGCCCGGTGCGGCGCGCGATCCAGTCCGCGTGCTCGGCCAGCTCGGCGCACAGGCCCTCGGCGCGGCGGTCCTGCCAGACGATCGCCTGCGTCAGGGGCCGTCCGGTGGCGGGGTCCCAGGCCAGGACGGTCTCGCCCTGGTTGGCGAGCGCGACCGCCTCGACCGGCCGTCCGGCCTGCTCCATCGCCCGGCGGCCCGCCTCCAGCACCGAGGCGAGCAGCTCGCCCGGGTCCTGCTCGACGCCGCCGCCCAGCAGATAGACGGGGTTGACCGGGACCTCGGCGAGACCGACCACCCCGTCCACCGGGTCGGCGACGATCGCCTTGGTGCCCGAGGTGCCCTGGTCGATGGCGAGGACGGTCACGGCTTCCCCTCCCCGGCGGGCGTCTCCATCACGGTCGTCTCCAGCACGGGCGTCTCCAGCACGGGCGTCTCCAGGTCGGGGACGCGGGTGAGCTGGGCGCGGCGGGTGGTCCACACGACGGCGAAGACCACCGCGCCGACCGCGACGGTCGCCAGCACGTAGAGCTGCGCGGCCCGGAAGTCGGACGGGATCACGAAGATCGACAGCTCCACGACCAGCCACACCACCGCGCCCACGACCACCGGGATCTCCCACTTGCCGAGCCGGAAGTCGCCCTCGGACGGGGTGTACCCGCGCCGGGTGAAGATGTAGAGCAGCACCGTCCCCGCGTACAGGATGGCGGGCATCAGGGTGCCGGCGCCGAGCAGGTCCGCCAGCGCGGTCTCGCTCTTGGAGAAGATCGCGACGATGCCCACCGAGGTCAGCGCGCACAGCACGGTGGCCCAGGTGGGTCCGCCGGTCGAGCGCGGCACCTGGCTGAGCGCGCGGGAGAACGGCAGCCGCCCGTCGCGGGCCATCGAGTGCACCAGCCGGCTGTTGCTGGTCATGATGATCAGGCCGCAGGCGAAGATCGCGATGCTCACCACGACCAGCATCGCGCTGGCCATGAAGTGCCCCACGGTGCTCTCGATCACCGCGGCGACCGGCGCCGAGCTGGCGGTCACCCCGGCCAGGTCGCCGCCCATCCCGACGGTGATCACGATCAGGAACAGCATCCCGATCACGCCGCTGATCAGGATCGCCCGGATCATCGCCCGGGGCACGACCTGCTTGGGGTTGTGCGTCTCCTCGGCCAGGTTGGCCGCCGACTCCCAGCCGACCAGGGTGAACGCGCCGAGCAGCGCCGACAGCATGAACGGCCCGAGGAAGCCGAAGTAGCCCGCGGACTTGATCTCGCCGAACGAGCCGAGGTTGCCCCACTCGCCCTTGCCGAAGAAGATCACCGCGCCGGCGATCAGCAGGGTCAGCCCGATCATCGCGACGACCTCGGCCGCCACCGCCAGGTTGTTGATCTTGGTGGCGATCGGGGTGGACCAGATGATCAGCGCCATCTGGAGCAGCAGCACGATCGCGGTGACCCCGGCCCCCTTCATCGCGGTGTACTCCAGCCCGAACAGCGGGAACAGCGCCACCTGCGCCAGCCCGTAGTCGACGGCCACCACCACGATCGCCAGGAAGGTGAAGGACACCCAGCCGAACCACCAGCCGAGCACCGGCGAGGCCAGCCGGCTCGCCCACTGGTAGCTGTACCCCGACAGCGGGATGCGGCTGGCGAGCATGCCGTACACCAGCGCGACCAGCAGGGTGCCGGCCGTCGCGATCGGCCAGGTCCAGATGCCGGCCGGGCCGCCGTAACCGAGCACCGTGCCGAAGGTGGTGAACAGCCCGGTCGTGATCGAGATGAACGAGAACGCCACCGCGAACGACTCGAAGCGGCCCAGTGTCCGCGCGAACTGCGCGGTGTAGGCGCCGTCCTCGGCGGGGGCACCGGGTCCGGCCGGCACCGCGTCACGCGGTGCCGGCTGCGTGGAAGACTGGGTCATGGGTCGGACTCCTTGCGGTCAGAGGCTGGGCTTCCGGTCCGGGCCGGGCGGCGCTGCAACGCCGCCCGGCCCGCTCATGCGGACACGATCACTCCGTCGGCGCGTTCGACGGCGAGCTGCAACCCGGGCGGGACGGGGCGGTCGGTCACCAGGCCGTCGACCTCGTCCAGCCCGCACACGCGGTGCGGCGCCAGCCGGCCGAGCTTGCCCGAGTCGGCGAGGACGAACGAGCGCAGCGAGCTGGCGATGATGACCCGCCGCACCGCCACCTCGTCCAGATGGAAGTCGGTCAGCCCGGCGCCCGCGTCGACCCCGCCCGAGCCGAGGAAGGCCACGTCGGCGCGCAGGTCGGCGAAGAACGCGGCGGTCTGCGCGCCTGAGCAGGCCAGGTCGCCGGCGCGCACCCGCCCGCCCGAGGTCAGCACTTCGACGCCGGGGCGTCCGGCCAGCTCGGCGGCCACCAGCAGCGAGCAGGTCGCCACCGTGCCGCGGAACCCGGCCGGCAGCGCCCGCGCCACCTCCACGGCGGTGGTGCCGACATCGATGATCACGGTCTGGCCGGGGCGGAGCAGCGCGGCGGCGGCGCGGCCGATCGCGGCCTTGGCCTCGCCCGCGATCACGGCGCGCTCGGTGAAGGGGGCCTCCTCGCCCGAGCCGTCGGCCTTCGCGGTCGCGCCGCCGTGCACCCGCACCAGTGCGCCGCGCCGCTCCAGCACCACCAGGTCACGGCGGACGGTCTCGGCCGACACGCCGAGCAGGCGGCTCAGCTCGTCGGTGCCGACCACCCTGGTGCTGCGGAGCGCGTCGCCGATCCGGGCGTGCCGCTCAGCGGGCAACATGATTGCCCGTTGATGTGGGAACTTGACCGTCCATGGGGCTAAGTGTGGAGGGTTGTGCAATTCCGCGTCAAGAGCGCGTTAAGAACCTTTACTCTCGCCGCCTTCGGGCAGGATGCACCGGTGATCACTCGCATCGACGTCCAGGCCGCCGAGGCCCGCATCTCGGGCCGGATCCGCCGCACCCCGCTCATCGAGGCCGACCCCGCGGCGTTCGCCCCCGCCGGCGCCGAACCGGCCCGGCGGATGTGGCTGAAACTGGAGCAGACGCAGCACACCGGCTCGTTCAAGGCGCGCGGCGCGTTCAACCGCCTGCTGTCGGCCGCCGACGAGGGGCCGCTCCCCCGCGCCGGGGTCGTCGCTGCCTCCGGCGGCAACGCCGGCCTCGCCGTCGCCTACGCCGCCGCCCGGCTCGGCGTCCCCGCCGAGGTGTACGTCCCCGAGACCGCCCCGCAGATCAAGGTCGACAGGCTGCGCGCCCTCGGCGCGGCCGTCGTGCAGGTCGGCGACCGGTACGCCGAGGCGGCCGAGGCCGCCGTCGACCGCTCGACCGAGACCGGCGCGCTGTTCTGCCACCCCTACGACCAGCCGGAGATCTGCGCCGGCCAGGGCACCCTCGGCCTGGAACTCCTGGAGCAGGCGGGCGGCCAGATCGACGCGGTGCTGCTCGCGGTGGGCGGCGGCGGGCTGATGGCGGGCGTCGCCGCCGCCGTCGAAGGGCACGCCGCCGTCGTCGGCGCCGAGCCGGAGACCGCGCCGACCCTGCACGAGGCCCTGCGCGCCGGGACACCCGTGGACGTGCCGGTCTCCGGCGTCGCCGCCGACTCGCTCGGCGCGTCCAGGGTCGGCGGCATCGCCCTCGCGGTCGCCGCCCGCACCGGCGTCCGGGACGTCCTGGTGCCCGATTCGGCGATCATCGCCGCGCGCAAGCTGCTCTGGGACGAGTACCGCCTGGTCGTCGAGCACGGCACCGCTGCCGCCGTGGCCGCGCTGCGCACCGGCGCCTACCGCCCGGCCCCGGCCGCACGGATCGCGGTCGTCCTGTGCGGCGCCAACACCGACCCGTCCGACCTCGCCGCGCCCTGATCAGGGGGCGGTGGCCGTGTACTCCGCCAGCTCGGCGAGGTAGCCGTCGCGGATCGCCGGCGGCAGCCAGGCGATCTCGAACGCGTTGCGCTCCAGCCGGGCCAGCTCGTCCCGGCTCAGCCCCAGCTCGTCCCGGACGAGCTGGAGGTTCTCGGCCACGTACGCCTCGAAGTAGGCGGGATCGTCGGAGTTGATCGTGACCCGCAGGCCCAGGTCGAGCATCCGGCGGACCACCTCGGCCTTGGGCCCGTCGGTCACGAAGCCGTTGGAGACCGGGCAGACGGTGAAACCGATCCCCCGCTCCCGGGCCTTGTCGACCAGCGCCGGGTCGTCCAGCGCGTTCACGCCGTGGTCGATCCGGTCGACGCCGATGACGTCCAGGCACTGGCGGATGTGCTCGGTGGTGTTCTCCTGGTCGACGTCGCAGTGCATCGTCAGCAGGTAGCCCTCCTCCCGGGCCCGCGCGAACACCCGCTCGAACTTCACCGGCGGGTTCCCGCGCTCGTCGGAGTCGAGCCCGACGCCCGCGATCCACTCCCGGTACGGCAGCGACTCCAGCAGCGTCGCCATCGCGAAGCCGGCCTCGGAGTCGCGCAGGAAGCACATGATGAGCTGCGCCCTGATCCCCTCGCGCCGCTCCGCGTCCAGGATCGCCCGGCGCAGCCCCCGGATCACCAGGTCGAACGGCACGCCCCGCGAGGTGTGCGCCTGCGGGTCGAAGAAGATCTCCGCGTACCGGACGTTCTGCGCCGCCGCCTTCACCAGGTACGCGGTCGCCAGGTCGTAGAAGTCGGGCTCGGTCCGCAGGACGTCCATGCTCGCGTAGTAGCCGACCAGGAACGAGGTCAGGCTGTCGAAGACATAGGCCGCCCGCGCCTCCTCGGCGCTCCGGTACGGCAGCTCGATCCCGTTGCGCCGGGCGAGCTCGAACTTCAGCTCGGGCTCCAGCGTCCCCTCGATGTGCAGATGCAGCTCGCACTTGGGCAGTCCGGCGATGAACTCGTCCATGTGGGCCTCCCCCGTTCGGCGTTTCCCCACGTCACGCTACCTGAGGCCACTGTGGGACAGACCCTGGCTAGGCGGCCGGTGGGCCCGGTGGGGCGTAGCGGGCCGTCAGTTGCGCGGCCAGATCGTCCGGCAGCAGCGGGACGGCGTCGCGGAGCGCGTCGGGCGCGGTCGTGTCGGGCAGCTTGAGCGCGAGCCGGACCGCCCTGCGCCGCACGCCGGGAGAGGTGTGCCCGAACGCCCTGGCCAGCGCCGCCGCGCAGCCGTCGGCCAGCTCGGGCGACCGCCGCACCGTCGACTCCAGCCACGCCAGGCCGCCCCGGACGAGGCCGACCTCGCCGCGGAACAGCAGCCCGTCGAGCGCCTCCACCACGTACTCGGGCTTCAGGTCGGGCAGCTCGCGCAGCAGTCCGGCGGCGAGCTCGGCGACCGGGCCGGGGGCGGACGGGAGCAGCCGGACGTAGTCGCGGGCGTGGCGGCGCACGTGCCGCCGCCGCGCGTCGAGATCGGCGGGTTCGAGCAGCCGGTGCAGGCTGACGAAGAAGCGCAGGTCGGTGGCCGTCCCGCCGCGCAGGAACCGGCGGACGCAGCCGTCGAGCAGCGCGCGGCGGTCGACGGCGCCGCGGTCCGCGAGCGTGGCCAGCGTCCGCAGCCAGGAGGTGTTGCCGCGCAGCGCCCGGCCCACCCCCTCGGCCTCGAAGATCCGCGGCAGCAGCACCGGCAGCATCGGATCCTTGGCGCGGGGTGGCGCGGTCGACACCCAGCCGACGACGAGGGGATCGTGCTCGGGGGGCTCGGCGCCGGTCTCGGCGAGGAGGGCCAGCGCCAGGTCGAGGCCGATGTGCCGGGGGCTGCGCAGCCGCAGCACGAGCCGCCGCGCGAGATCGGTCCGCCACGCGTCGTCGCGGTCGTCCCACAGGTCGAGCAGGCGGCCGGTGTCGTCGTGCTCGCCCGCCCAGCGGGAGGTGAACTCCCGCCGGTTGAGCCACGCCGCGACCGCCGCCGCGCCGCCGAGGGTGCCCGCGCCCGCCGCGCGGAACGCCGCGTCGTCGCCCATGAACGGCCGCGGGCCGCGGGGTGCCGCCGATCTGAGCAGCTCGGGGAGCCTGCGGGCGACCTCGCGGCGCTCGTCGTCGTCGAGGCCGCGGACGAACTCGGCGACCCCGTCCGCGTCGTGGGCGTCGATGCGGGCGGCGGTTTCGTTCCACGCGTCGGTCAGGTCGCGCTGCTGCGTCAGGCTCGACATGCCCCGGACGCTAGGGGGCGCCTCTGACACAACGGTGTCAGAGGCGCCGCGGCGTCAGGGACGGAACGCCCGGAACTGCAACGGCAGCGGCTGGACGGGGGTCTCGCCGCCCGACTTCGTCGTGGCGCCCTCGCCGCCGCACAGCGCCTGCACCAGGTGGGCGGAGAGCGCGTTGTCGACCGGGTGCGGCATTGGCGCGCCCTCGCCGTTGAGCTGCTGGTACTTCATCAGGTTGAGGCTCACCGACACCTGGCGGCGGCCGTCGGCGCTCGACAGCGACTGCGTCCCGGCACCGAACACCGCCCCGTCGTGGCCCCAGAACCGTCCGCACGGCAGGTCGAGCGCGTAGATGCCGAGGCCGTAGTTCATCGTGACGTTGCCCTCGGCGTCCTTGACCGGCACCGTCTTCTGCATCTCGGCCAGCGACGCCTTGGAGGTCAGGCCGCCGGTCAGCAGGGTGCGGTAGAACCGGTTGAGGTCGTCCATCGTGGAGACCAGCGCGCCCGCCGTCCAGGCCCAGCTCATGTCATAGGTGCTGTAGTCGCGCGGCGGCTTCACGTGCTGGTACAGCGACTCGTACATCTTGGAGTGCGGCCCGTCGAGCCGGGCGCCCTTCGGGAAGTAGGTGTGCTTGAGCCCGGCCTTCCCGATGACCTCGCGCGCGATGTAGGTCTCGGCCTTGCCGCCGGTGGCCTTCTCCAGGAGCAGCCCGGCGATCACGTAGTTGGTGTTGGAGTAGGACCAGCGCTCGCCGGGCGTGCCGGTGCGCGGCAGCGACAGCCCCCAGTTGACGAGCTGCTCGGGCCGCAGCCTCCGGTGCCGGCCCTCGTCCAGGCTGGACGGCGACAGTTCGGCGAGCGAGGGGAACGCGATGCTCACGTAGTCGCCGATCCCGCTGGTGTGGTTCAGGACCATCCGGACGGTCACCTGCCGGCCGAGCTCCCCGGGGAACAGCTCCGGCAGGTAGGTGCCGATCGGCTCGTCGAGGCCGAGCCGTCCGCGCTCGACCTGCTGCATCACCGCGGTCGCGACGAACGACTTGGTGATGCTCCCGATGCGCTGCTCCATGCCCGGCTTCACCGGACGCCCGGAGCGCACGTCGGCGACACCGGACGCCCCGTCCCACTGCCGCTTCCCGTCGCGGACCGCCGAGACCAGGCCGTACATGCCCGCCGCGTGGGTGGCGTCGAGCGTGGCCGAGAGCTTGGCGCGGTCCATTCCGGCCGGGCTCGGCGGCGGCGAGGCCGGCAGGGCGGCGAGGCCCGGGCCCGCGGGGGCCGCCGGGACGGCGCCGACGCCCGGGACGGACGCGCCGCCCGGCATCGGCACGGTGCCCGCCCCCGGTGTGACGGGTCCGGCGGCCGACGCGGAGCCCGGCACCATCGTCACCGCCAGCACCGCCGCCATGCCCGCTCCCGCGAGCCTCAGCCGTACGAACCGACTCGTCGCCATTCCGCCTACTCTCCCGTCCATGCCGTGCCAGGAGAAGTCTTCCCGGACAATCTCCCCAGTGTCATCCCACCGCAGGAGGAGTTCCACATTCCGCCGAAGTCACCCCGGGAGAGGATGATCACAACGGGCTCGGCCGGCCAGGTGGGCGCCCCCGTTGACGTGCACGATCTGTCCCGTGATGTGCCCGGCTCCGGGCGACGCGGGGAACGCGATAGTAGCCGCGACGTCACCCGTGGTCCCGGCCCCGCCCGGTGGCCGTGCCGGCGATGAGCGCGGCCCGCCGCTCGCCGGCCGGGTGCACGGCGGACGCCCCGGCCGCCGCTGACGACCGGGGCGTCCGCACGGCTGCCGGGGCGGCCGTGGCGTCCGTTCAGCCGAGCATGTCGGCCAGGACCATGCGGCGGGACGGGTGGCGCAGCTTGTGCAGGCCCTTCGACTCGATCTGCCGGATGCGCTCGCGGGTGACCCCGTACATCCGGCCGACCTCCTCCAGCGTCTTGGGCTCGCCGCCGGCCAGGCCGAAGCGCAGCGAGATCACCCCGGCCTCGCGCTCGCTGAGGGTGTCGAGCACGCTGTCGAGCCGGTCGCGCAGCAGCGAGGCGGCGACGACGTCGGCCGGGTCGCCGGCGTCCAGGTCCTCGATCATGTCGCCCAGCTCGCCCGCGCCCTCCTCGCCGAGCGGGGTGTGCAGGGAGATCGGGTCGCGGGCGTGGCGCTGGAGCGCGCGCACCCGCTCGGGGGTCAGCTCCAGCTCGACCGCCAGCTCGGCCGGGGTGGGGTCGCGGCCGAGGTCCTGGGCCAGGCTGCGCTGCGCCCGGGTCATCCGGTTGATCACCTCGACCACGTGCACCGGGATGCGGATGGTGCGGCTCTGGTCGGCCAGCGCGCGGCTGATCGCCTGCTTGATCCACCAGACCGCATAGGTGGAGAACTTCAGGCCGCGGCGGTACTCGAACTTCTCCACCGCGCGGATCAGCCCGAGATTGCCCTCCTGGATCAGGTCGGTCAGCGGCAGGCCGCGGCCGAGGTAACGCTTGGCGAGGGAGACGACCAGCCGCAGGTTCGCCTCGACCATGTGGTCCTTGGCCCGGCGGCCGTCGGCGGCGATCCACTCCAGGTCATCCCGGTCGTCCTCGGCGAGCGCGGCCGGTGCGGCCAGGCGCTCGCGGGCGAACAGCCCGGCCTCGATCCGCTTGGCCAGGTCGACCTCCTGTTCGGCGGTCAGCAGCGGGGTCCGACCGATGCGGGAGAGGTAGTCCTTCATCGGGTCGGCGCCGGCGCTGGGGGGCGTGGCGCGGGCGTGTCTACGGTTCAGGGCGCTTCCTCTTTCTCGTCCGTCGGAGGGTGTCCGGCGCGCAACGTGGCCGTACCCCGCGGGAAGGCCGCACACACCCGTAGGAGGGGGGCGGCCTCTGAACGCCGGCGGCGCGCGGCCCGTGGCGACCTTCAGGCATCGCGGGCCGCATACCGCTCGTTCACGGCGTCGAGCACCATCCGCCAGGGAAGCCGTTTCGGCTCGCGCGGACCGTCCAGCAGGACGGTCACTCCCCACGAACGCAGCAGCGCGAGGTTCTGCTGGAATCGAGGATGCGCCATATGCGCCCGGTTGCTGTGCGGCACCACGACGGTCGGCAGCCCGAGCCCGTAACCCTCGACCAGGTACCCCAGCGCGACCGTGTCGCAGATGCCCGCACCCCACTTGTTGATGGTGTTCACGGTCGCCGGCGCGACGACGAGCGCGTCCGGCATCGGCAGCGCGTCCGGCTCGCCGGGCTGCTTGTACTCGCTGCGGACAGGGAACCCGGTCAGCCTCTCCAGACGCGGGACGTCGACGAAGCGCCGTCCGTAGGGCGTGGTCAGGACGCACACCGTCCACCCGTCCGCCTGGGCCGGCTCGACCAGTTCATGCGCGTTCTCCGACGGAAACGCACCGCAGCAGATCACATACAGGACTCGGCTCATACCGCATGGTGCGCACGAGCCCGCCGGACGAGGCAAGGCGGGCGGCTCAGCGGCTCGCGTGTCGCTGCCGCCGGGCCGGGTCCTCGGACGCGGGACCGGGCCCGGTCCCGCGTCCGAGAGCCGTCGGGGCCGTCGGGTCGCCGGGTCGCCGGGTCGCCGGGTCGTCGGGTCGTCGGTCAGGCGATGACCAGGAGCAGGTCGCCCGCCTGCACCGGGGTGGCCCCGGCGACGGCGAGGCGGGTGACGGTGCCGGCCACCGGGGCGGTGATCGCGGCCTCCATCTTCATCGCCTCGATGGTGGCGACCACGTCGCCGGCGGCGACCTCGTCGCCCTTGGCGGCGCGCAGCGTGACCGAGCCGTCGAACGGCGCGGCGACCTGGCCGGGGTCGTTCGGGTCGGCGCGCTCGACCGGCGCCACGTCGGACGCGACCGACTTGTCGCGGACGCCGAGCGTGCGGAGCTGCCCGTTGACCGTGCAGATGACCTGCCGGACGCCCGCCTCGTCGATGTCGCCGACCGCTTCGAGCCCGGCCAGCACGCGGACGCCCGGTTCGAGGTCGAACGACACCTCGTGCCCCTGCCGCAGCCCGTACAGGAACGGGCCGGTCGGGAGCACCGACAGGTCGCCGAACGACGCGCGGGCCTCCCGGTAGTCCTTGGCGGGGCCGGGGAACAGCAGGCGGTCGAGCGTGTCGCGGACGCCCGGCCCGGCGAGGGCCTTCTCCTCGTCGGCGGTGAGCTCCGCGCGGGCGGGGGTGTGCTGCCGTCCGGCGAGGGCCTTGCCGCGGAACGGCTCGGGCCAGCCGCCGGGCGGGTCGCCCAGCTCCCCGGTCAGGAACCCGGTCACGCTGTCGGGGATGTCGTACCGCTCGGGGTTCTCGGCGAAGTCGTCCGGGTCCGCGCCGGCCGCGACCAGGTGCAGCGCGAGGTCGCCGACGACCTTGCTGGACGGGGTGACCTTGACCAGGCGGCCGAGGATCCGGTCGGCGGCGGCGTAGAGCCGCTCGATCTCCTCGAAGCGGTCGCCGAGGCCGAGCGCGACGGCCTGCTGCCGCAGGTTGGACAGCTGCCCGCCGGGGATCTCGTGGTGGTACACGCGGCCGGTCGGCGCCGGGATGCCCATCTCGAACGGCGCGTACAGCGTGCGGACGGCCTCCCAGTAGGGCTCCATCGCCGTGAGCGCGTCCAGGTCGAGGCCGGTGGCGCGCCCGGTGTAGTCGGTGTGCGCGACGATCGCCTGGAGCGGCGGCTGGCTGGTCGTCCCCGACAGCGGCGCGGCGGCGCCGTCCACCGCGTCCACCCCGGCCTCGATCGCGGCGAGGTAGGTGGCGAGCTGGCCGCCCGCGGTGTCGTGGGTGTGCAGGTGGACGGGCAGGTCGAAGCGCTCGCGCAGCGCGGTGATCAGGGTGCGGGCGGCGGGGGCGCGCAGCAGCCCGGCCATGTCCTTGACGCACAGGACGTGCACGCCCGCGTCCACGAGCTGCTCGGCGAGCCGCAGGTAGTAGTCGAGCGTGTAGATCGTCTCGGCGGGCGAGGACAGGTCGCCGGTGTAGCAGAGCGTGCCCTCGACGAGCGCGTGCGTCTGGAGGCCCGCGTCGATGGCGGGACGCATCCGCTCGACGTCGTTGAGCGCGTCGAACACCCGGAAGATGTCGACGCCGGTGCGCGCCGCCTCAGCGACGAACGCGCGGGCGACCGAGTCGGGGTAGGGCGTGTAGCCGACGGTGTTGCGCCCGCGCAGCAGCATCTGGATGCACAGGTTCGGCGCGGCCTCGCGGATCGCGGCGAGCCGGTCCCACGGCGACTCGCCGAGGAAGCGCAGCGCGACGTCGTAGGTGGCGCCTCCCCACGCCTCCAGCGACAGGAGCTGCGGGGTCGTCCGCGCCAGGTGCGGCGCGGCGGTCACCAGGTCGTAGGTGCGGACGCGGGTCGCCAGCAGCGACTGGTGCGCGTCGCGGAACGTGGTGTCGGTGACGGCCAGCGCGTCCTGCGCGCGGAGTTGTTCGGCGAACGCGCGCGGCCCGAGCGCCAGCAGCCGGTCGCGGGAGCCCTCGGGGAACGGCGCGTCGGCGTCGAGCGCGGGGAGCTTGCCGGCCGGGTCGAGGTCGGTGGGCGCCTCGCCGTTCGGCCGGTTCACGGTGACGTCGGCGAGGAAGCGGACCAGCCGGGTCGCGCGGTCGCCGCTGGACCGGGCGGTGAGCAGCTCGGGATGCTCGGCGATGTAGGCGGTGGTGACGCCGCCGGCGTCGAAGTCGGGCTCGTCCAGCAGGGCCTGGAGGAAGGGGATGTTGGTGGCGACGCCGCGGATGCGGAACTCGGCGACCGCGCGCCGGGCCCGCCGCACCGCCTCCTCGAACGTCCGGCCCCGGCAGGTCAGCTTGACCAGCAGCGAGTCGAAGTGCGGGGTGACGACGGCGCCCGCGTGGGTGGTGCCGGTGTCGAGCCGCACCCCGGCGCCGCCCGGCGACCGGTAGGTGGAGATCTTGCCGGTGTCGGGACGGAACCCGTTCGCCGGGTTCTCGGTGGTGATGCGGCACTGCACGGCGAACCCGGAGACCTGCACGCTCTCCTGCGCGATGCCGAGGCCGGCGAGGGTCTCGCCGCCCGCGACGCGCAACTGGGCCTGCACCAGGTCGATGCCGGTGACCTCCTCGGTCACGGTGTGCTCGACCTGGATCCGGGGGTTCATCTCGATGAAGACGTGCCGGCCGCGGTCGTCCAGGAGGAACTCGACCGTGCCTGCGTTGACGTAGCCGATCTCGCGGGCGAACGTCACCGCGTCCTGGCAGAGCCGCTCGGCGACGGCGGGGTCGAGCCGCGGCGCGGGCGCGATCTCGACGACCTTCTGGTGCCGGCGCTGCACCGAGCAGTCGCGCTCGCGCAGGTGCACGGTGTGCCCGGCGCCGTCGGCGAGGACCTGCACCTCGATGTGCCGGGGCCGGTCGACGGCCTGCTCCAGGAACACCGTCGCGTCGCCGAAGGCGCTCTCTGCCTCGCGGCGCGCGGCGTCGACCGCGGCCTCCAGGTCCTCGCGCCGGTCGACGCGGCGCAGCCCGCGCCCGCCGCCGCCCGCGGCGGCCTTGACGAACAGCGGGAAGCCGACCTCGTCGGCGCAGGCCAGCTCGGCGCCCGGCTCCGGGGTGGCCGAGCCGAGCACCGGCAGGCCCGCGCGCCGGGCCGCCGCCACCGCCTCGATCTTGTTGCCGGCCAGGTTCAGCACGGCCGAGGACGGGCCGACGAACGTCAGCCCGTTGCGCTCGCACGCCTCGGCCAGCTCGGGGCTCTCGGACAGGAATCCGTAGCCGGGGTAGACGGCGTCGGCGCCGACGCGCAGCGCGGTCTCCACGATGCCCGCGACGTCGAGGTAGGCGCGGACCGGGTGCCCGTGCTCGCCGATCTCGTACGCCTCGTCGGCCTTCTGGCGGTGCAGGGACAGTCGGTCTTCGTAGGCGTACACCGCCACGCTGGCGATGCCGAGTTCGTAGGCGGCGCGGAACGCCCGTACGGCGATCTCACCCCGGTTGGCGACGAGTACTTTCCTGATCACGGCGTCCCCCAGGAGAGGAGTTGTGCGAGACCGATCCCGGGGGGGTGCTAGCGAAGGCGTCGGCGGATTTCCCGGGGTCGGCCCCTCGGTGAAGGTGACCGGCCGGCCCAGGACGATGACCCTGGGAACGGCTTCGAGCGTGGCCAACATAGCGGGCCGTCGATGGACGGGCTTTACCCGGCCTCGCCGAGGTCATGCATCGCCCGGCACTTCCGGCACTCCCGGGGCGAGCAGTAGGGAACGCTGCATACCCCCCGGACCGTCGTACTCGTTACGCTACTCGGGCAAGATCGCCGATTCCGGGGGGACTTCGTGAGTGTCGGGCACCCATCGCCGGGACCCGCAGAACGGTCATCGGCCGACGACGACCCGCAGGTCATCGGCGAGCACCGCCTGGTGGGACGTCTCGGCGCGGGCGGCATGGGCGCGGTCTACCTGGGCGAGGACCCGGCCGGACGGCAGGTCGCGATCAAGGTCATCCGGCGCGAGCTGGCGCTCGACGACTCCTTCCGCGCCCGCTTCGCCGGCGAGGTCGCCAACGCCCGCCGCGTCGCCTCGTTCTGCACCGCGCGGGTCCTCGGCCACGGCGAGGACGACGGCCGCCCCTACATGGTCACCGAGTACATCGACGGCGTCTCGCTCGGCGACCTGGTCGAGCGGGACGGGGCGCTGGACCAGGCCCGGGTGCGGGGCCTGGCCATCGGCATCGCCACCGCGCTCACCGCGATCCACGCCGTCCGGCTGGTGCACCGCGACCTCAAGCCCGGCAACGTGCTGCTGTCGGCCACCGGCCCGCGCGTCATCGACTTCGGCATCGCCCGCGCGCTCGACTCCCCCGAGAAGCACACCCAGACCGGGTTCATCGTCGGCAGCCCCGGCTGGATCGCTCCTGAGCAGGTCTTCGAGGGCACCGTCGACACCGCCGCCGACGTGTTCGCCTGGGGCACCCTGGTCGCCTACGCCGCGACCGGCGCCCACCCCTTCGGCACCGGCACCATGATGGTGCTCGCCTCCCGCGCGCAGCAGCGCAAGCACGACCTGGACAAGGTCCCGGACGACCTGCGGCCCCTCGTCCACTCCGCGCTCACCCCCTCGCCCGCCGCCCGGCCGAGCGCCGAGGAGCTGCTCGTCGCGCTCGTCGGCGCCGAGGACCCCGAGCACACCGCCAGCCGGATCATCACCAACGAGTGGGCCCCCGTCCCGGCCGCAGCGTCCCCGGCTTCAGCGGCGTCCCCGGCCTCGACCCAGCCGCCGGAGGCGTCGCCGGCCACGCATCCGCCGCCCCCGCGGTCCGCCTCCCAGACGCCGGCGCCCGCGCCCGCGTCCTTGGTCGCGCCGCCGCCACCGGCACCACCGCCGTCGGCCCCGGCGACGACCGCGCCGCCCTCGCTGTCACCGCCGTTCCCGGCCCCGCCGCCGGGACGGTCCCGGCACGCGCCGCCCGCGGGCGCCCACCTGGCCGGGCCGCACACCGCGCCCGTCCTCCCCGGGACGAGGAGCGGGCGGCAGCGGAAGAGGTACACGCTGCCGGTCATAATCGTCGTGGGCGTCGCCGCCACAGCCGGCATAGCCCAGATCACGGCGCTGGTCATGGGGGGGTTCCTCGACGCCGCCGACAAGGCCGACCAGCCCCGGGAGCCTCGGGCGCTCAGCAGCCTGCCCGACCCGTGCAAGCTGCTGGGGTCCGCGGAACAGGCCCGGATCGTCCCCAAGGCGAAGTCCCGCGCCGGGAAGAAGGCGGGCGACGGCATCTTCCCGGGGAAGCAGACCGCTTACTGCCTCTGGACGTCCCCCGCGCGGAACGCCAAGGGGCAGCCGACGGCGCGGAAGCTGACCCTGCGGCTGACCCTCGTCGACAAGGCCGCCGCCGGGAAGGAGCTCAAGGCGGGCAGCAGGCGCCTGACCGCGCGCGTCCGCGAGTCGTCCGGCGCCGGCGCCGTCGGCGCGATGGACGAGATCGGCAGCCTCCCCCGGAGCGGCTTCGGCACCGGCAAGGGCTCGGCCTCGACCGCCACCATGGCCGGGCGGCACGGCAACGTCCTCATCGAGGTCGGCTACAAGAACCCGTCCGTCAAGCCCGTCAAGGCCGGCGACCCGCTGCTCGGCCCCCCGTACTCCCCCGAGGACCAGCGCGCTCCCTCGGTCGCCTGGCGAGTGGTGAACATCGCGGCGAAGGGCCTGGAGGGTTGCGACCCCTGCCACCCCGACCCGGCCTCCTCGCCCTGACCGACGCTCTAGGCTGTTCCGCGCCGATTGATGCGTTTACGAGGGGATCGCGGTGCGTCTGCCGGAGCATCTGGAATTACTGGTCACCGATGAGCCGGTCCTGGACCTGTACTCGTACGGCCCCTGGCGGGTGCCGGACGGGCTGTTCGAGGAGATCCGCGCGCGCCTCGACAAGCTCGTGTCCGACCCGCGCTTCAGCGACCTCACCACCGACGAGCACTCGCTGCTCACCGCGCCCGCGCCACTGGTCGTCGCCGACCTGCTCCTGACCGTCGACTTCCTGTCCGGATCGGCGGCCATCAACTCCGGCACCCACGCCCGGCTCCAGCACCTGATCTTCGGCCGCTACCACCGCGAGCCGCGCGACCCGCTGCGCGCCCGCACCGACTGGGGCGTCACCGGCGGCGGCTTCCGCCCGCTGGAATGGCTGGAGGACATCCCCGACAAGGACCTCGCCCTCACCCTCGCCCGCGAGTCCCTCGACGTGCTCGAGGGGCTGGAGCCGCTCGAGGCGCGGCGCGCCGCGCTGGCGCGGCTGTACGACGACCCGCCGCCCGAGCTGGAGATCAAGGCGACGCAGGAGGACCGCGACCGCTGGGCCGCGCACGCCCCCGACGACGTCCTCGCGGCGCTGCCCGAGCTGGCCGGGCCGATCGGCTACCTCGACTGGGTGTGCTCGGGGCTGCTGCCCGTGCACGAGCACCTGCTGGAGGTCGCGCCGCACGACGAGCCCGTCCTCGATCTGCTCGTCAACCTGCTGCTCCAGGGCGGGCTCGACCAGGTCCCCGCCGAGCTGTCGGTCGCGCTGGACCAGGACCGCTACGGCGAACTGCTCGAACGGTTCGCCGCCCGGCGGGACGGGTTCGAGGCGCAGCCGTGGTTCGTCAAGGCCCGCGCCTGGCTGTCGCGCGCCCTCGGCGCCGGCGCCGCCGACGCCTGCCGCGCGTGGCTCGACATGTCGATGCGCTTCACCGGGACGGTGCAGGGCCTCCCCGGCGAGCCCCGCGTCCCCGAGCCGGAGTGGATCCCGGTCGGCGAGTTCCAGGCCGACCTGCGCCGGCTGTGCACCCCGCGGCGGCGCGTCGTCAACCCCCTCGCCGCCGACATGGGCAAGGCCCCGCAGCCGCGCACCCGCCGCCGGCGCGCCCCCGAGGCCGGCTCCGAGCTGGTCGGGCAGCCCGACGTCGTCGCCGCGCTCGCCGAGATCCCCGACGGCACCAAGCCCGTCCGGCTGCTGCTGGTCGGGCCGGACGGCACCGGCAAGCGGGACGCCGCGCAGGAGATCGCCCGGCTGCTCCAGGAGCGGCTGATCACCGCGCCGCCGCTGTGGCTGGCCGACGACTTCTTCGCCGGGAAGGAGGTGTCGGCCGCGACCACCCACCTGTACAACGACGCTCGCGAGTCCGCCGGGGCCCGGCTGATGGTCATCGACGGGCTCGACGACATGTCGCAGGACCCGCGCAGCGGCGAGGCCATCGTCGAGGAGCTGCACCGCGCCCTGGACGTCCACGAGGACCTGCACGTCGTCGCGCTGTGCGAGCCCGGCGGCGACGAGCGGATCCGCGAGATCAACCCCGGCCTCGCGCTCCGCTTCACCGTGGTGCGCACGCACGGTTTCACCGCCGACGGCTACGCCGAGCTGTTCGACCGCGCCCTGCACCAGCGCGGCGCCCGCGCGCACAAGCGCGCCCTCGCCGCCGCGGGCGAGCTGCTCGTCCGCACCCCGCCCGTCCGCAACCTGCGGAACGCGCGGCTCGCGCACCGCCTCGCCGACGTCGTGGTGGCGGACGTCCGCGAACGCACCGAGCCCGGCGCCGAGCTGGTCGTCAAGCGCGCCGACGTGCCCGGCGCCTTCGACACCGCCGGGAACGCCGGCGACCCGATGGCCGAGCTCGCCGCGCTCACCGGGCTGCGCAGCGTCAAGCAGGAGATCGAGCTCCTCATCGCCGGCACCCGCGCCGCCGGGCTGCGCCGCGACGCCGGGCTGCCCGCCGCCACCCCGTCCCGCCACATGGTGTTCACCGGCAACCCGGGCACCGGCAAGACCGAGGTGGCGCGGCTGCTCGCCCGCATCTACAAGGACCTCGGCGTGCTGTCGTCCGGGCACCTGGTCGAGGCGTCCCGCGCGCAGCTCGTCGGCCAGTACATCGGGGAGACCTCCGTCAAGGCCCGCGCCGTGGTGCAGCGCGCCGTCGGCGGCGTGCTGTTCATCGACGAGGCGTACTCCCTCACCCACTCCGAGCTGAGCGAGGACTACGGCCCCGAGGCCATCGCCGAGCTGGTCAAGATGATGGAGGACCACCGCGAGGACCTGGTGGTGATCGTCGCCGGATACGAGCGCGAGATGCAGCGCTTCATCGCCTCCGACCCCGGCCTGGCCTCCCGGTTCCCCACCACCGTGCGGTTCCCCGACTTCACCGACGACGAGCTCCTGACCATCTTCGACGGCCAGGCCGCGCGCGTCGGGCTGGCCCCGGACCCGGCCGCCCGCGACAAGATCACCGGGCTGCTCCGGCGGGCCCCGCGCGGCCGGTCCTTCGGCAACGCCCGGCTCATGCGCAACCTGTGCGAACGCGCCATCGCCCTCCAGGCCCGCCGCATCACCAGCAAGAAGAAGACCACCCCCGGCGAGCTGACCGCGCTGCTCCCGGACGACGTCCCCGACACCCTCAGCGGCGTCACCCGCGCCGTCCCCGTCACCGACCCGCTCACCACGCTGGACGGGCTGATCGGGCTGCGCGAGGTCAAGCAGGAGGTACACCGCCTGGTCGCCGAGGCGCGCGGCACCGAACTGCGCCGCGCCGCCGGGCAGCCCGTCACCGCCCCCACCCGGCACATGGTGTTCACCGGCAACCCCGGCACCGCCAAGACCACCGTCGCCCGGCTCATCGCCGCCGTGTACGCCCAGCTCGGACTGCTGTCGTCCGGCCACCTGGTCGAGGTCGACCGCGCCGCCCTCGTCGGCCCCTACCTCGGGCAGACCGCGCCCAAGGTCCAGGCCGCCGTCGAGCAGGCCCTCGGCGGCGTGCTGTTCATCGACGAGGCGTACGCCCTCACCGGCGACGCCTACGGTCAGGAGGCCGTCGCCGCGCTCGCCCGGCTGATGGAGGAGTACCGCGGCGACCTGCTGGTCATCGCCGCCGGCTACGAGCGCGAGATGGCCGGTTTCCTCACCGCCAACTCCGGCCTGGAGTCGCGGTTCGCCAAGCGGCTGGCCTTCCCCGACTACGCCGACGGCGAGCTCGTCGCGATCTTCGCGCACCTCGCCGCCGCCGACGGGTTCACCCTCGCCCCCGACCTCACCGGCGCCCTGCGCGCCCTCCTGGCCACCGCCCCCCGCGGCGCCTCGTTCGGCAACGGCCGGCTGATGCGCAACCTCCTCGACGCCGCCATCGCCGCCCAGGCCCAGCGCCTCACCTCGGGCGACCGTCCGGCGAACGACGAGGTCGTCACCCTCCGCGCCGCCGACCTCCCGTCCACCGCACCCGGCACCGCCGACCGCCACGGCTTCTACCTGTGAACCGCGCCGGAGCAGCCCTTCACGGGGTCCCTGACGACCCCTGACGCCACCGGTGCGGACGGGCGCGAAGCGGTGCTCTCCCCTTGTCTAGACTCGTGCCATCACATCCGCCGACGAGGCCCTGAAAGGTGATCGGTGACCGTTCGGGACTGGCAGCACACCGTGCTGCACCACCTCGGTGCCACGGAGACCGGACTCGTCCCGCCCACCGCCCGGCCGGCGCCGAGCCCCCCGCCCGTCCGGCGTCCGGACCCCTCCCGCGTCGGCACGATGATCTTCCCCCCGGCGCCGTCCCCGGTCGAAGCGGCACCACCGGCGTGGAACGGCACACAGCACACGCACAACGTGACACCCCAGATGCAGGGCGCCGCGCCCCGAACGCCACCCCGGAGCGCTCCTCCTCAGCCGCCCCACACACCACCACCTGCCCGAGCCCCGGCACCCCAGTCGCCGCCCCCGGCGCCCCACGCGCCCGGGCCAGCCCCACAGACGCAGCGAGCCGCACCACAGCTCGCAGCGCCGCCAGTATCGGGGGGAGGCGGGACGGCACCTCGAGTGCCGCCTTCCTGGGGCGGGACGGCGCCGGGGATCGCGTCGCCGCCGGTGCGGAGCCCAGGGGCCGAGGCACCTGTGGTCCCACCGGCTGAGGCGTGGGCGCAGGGGCAGGACCTCGTCCGCCGCAATCCGCACGGTGATCCGATGCTGCGGCGGCTGGGACGCGGGATGCGGAAGGGGATCGGGGCCTCCGCGGCGGGCCAGGCCAGGGAGCTGGCGCGGCTCACGGCGCAGCTCGGCGCGCCCGTGCCGTCCTGCCGCCGGATCGTGGTCACCAGCGTGCGGGGCGGCGCGGGGAAGTCGACGATCGCGGCGCTCGTCGCGGGCGTCATCCGGCGGCACCGCGACGACCGGGTGATCGCGATCGACGCCGACCCCGGACTGGGCTCGCTGCCGCTCCGGCTGGACGTGCGGGGGGCGCGCTCGCTCCGCGACCTGGCCGCGGCGCGCCCGCAGAGCTGGGACGAGACGGCCGCGTTCCTCACCCGTACCGAGGAGGGCCTGTGGGTGCTGCCCGCGCATTCCGAGCGGAAGCTCGGCGGTGATCTGGACGATGAGATCTTCCGGGCCGGCGCGGGCAGGCTGGGCCGCTACTTCTCCACCTCGGTGATCGACTGCGGCGCCGGGCTGGTGTCGGGGTTGCAGCGCGGCGTCCTGTCCGGCGCCCACGCGCAGGTGTTCGTCGCGCCCGGCACCACGGACGGGGCGGCGAGCGCGCGGGCGGCGCTGGGGTGGTTCGCGCAGAACGGCCACGGGCCGCTGCTGTCGCGCACGGTCATCGCGCTCGTGGCGCACACCCCGAGTCCGGGCGCCGAGCTGGAACGGGCCGCGGAGGAGCTGAGCGCCGCGGGCCTGCTGGTCGTGCACATCCCCTACGACCGGCATCTCGCCGCCGGGATCGCGATCACCCCCGAACGGGTCGGCGGGGCGGCCCGCGACGCCGCGACGCTGATCGCGGCCGAGGCGTTCGCCCGTTCCCTCTCGGGAGGCGCGACGTGAGCAGGGAACTGGTGGTGCTGACCCGGGAACGTCCCGACCTGGCCGTCCTGCCCGATCTGGTCGGCGACAGGGGCCTGAGCGTGGGCGGGGCGTACGTGTTCGACGCCGGCGACCGGTTGCTCGTGCGCGTGCGCGAACCGATCCTGGTGATGGTCCCCGGCGAAGTCGAACGGCTCCTGGACACCGATGTCGAAGCGCCGGTGTGGTGGACGGACGTACGGGCGGCGGCCGACCTCGCAGAGGCGCGGATGGTCGCGCGGCACTGCGCGGAACAGCTCGCGTCCCGCCACGACGGCACGGTTTGGAGCGAGAGCAGCTCGTGACGGAACGGACCGGGCAGCCCACCGCGGGCGGGGCCGACGCGCTGACCGAACGCGCCATGGTCGTCCTGCTGGAACGGCCCGTCGTGGCCCTGAACGCCGACCTGGCCGAGATGCTCGCCGAGTGCGAACGCTCTGGGCGCGTCCTTCAAATCGTCACGCCGCCCGGCAGCCGCTTGACCCTTCCGCTGCACAGGGTCGTCACGGGAACCGAGGCCCGGTGGGTCGTCTGCGACGGCGACGCGTACTACGAGGGCGCGACCGGACGGCCGCTGTACTGGGACGGCTCGTCCTTCGCCCTCGTCCCCGACGCGCTCGACTACGCGCCGGGCTTCATCGCGCGTCCGACCGCGCCGACCGGCGCACAGGTCGCGCTGACGTTCCAGGTGCGGCACCCATCGGACGGGACGCTCGGCGGACAGGTGGAACGGCTGATGGTGATGCTGACCGGCCGTCCGCCGATCGGCTGGGGCGCCACCGAACCCCTCGAACACCGCTGGGAACCGGCCGCCCTCACCGCGTCCGCCCGCGACGCGGTGCGGCGCGGCGGCATCGCCAAGCTGATCGCGATCGGCGCCGGCCCGCGTACCGCCATCGCGACACTGGAGTTCTCCGCGTTCGCGCCGCCCGCGACCGGGATCGCGGAGATGTCGGTACTGACGGTCGGTTACGCGCCGGACGATCCACCGCCGGTCGCGGACCTCCCGGCGCTGGTGGACCGGCTCGCCGCCGAACACCACCTCGGCGCCCTGCTCGCCCAGCTCACCCCGGGCAGCGCGGACCTGACCACCGAACCGCGCTGGACGGGTTCGCCCGCGCCCATCGGCCTGGCCGCCGCGGGCGCGCTCACCGGTCCCCCCGGCTTCACCAGGCAGCGCATCGGACCGGAGCACGCGCCGATGACCTGGTTCGGCCTGGGCGACGGCCGTTCGCCCGAGTACTGGCGGCGGCATCAGGAACTGCTCCGCCACCTTCGCTCGACGTCCTGACCCAGAAGGCGGACGGCGAGCAGCGTCTGCCACGTCCAGCCGATGGTGAGGGCGACGCGCTGGAGCAACCCGCCCACGTCCGCCAGTCCGGCGTCCTGCCCGTACGCCCGGGACGCCAGCACCATCGTCCCCGCGAAGAGCACCCCGCTCGCGACCGAGTAGAGCGCCCACCCTCGCGCGCCCGCGCGAGCGAACATCCGTGCGAACACCAGGCACGCTGCGGTGAGCGCCACGAAACCGGCGAACGAGAAGAGGTCGTGGAGAACACCGTGTACGGAGGCGTCCACGACCCGGTCGGGCGTGCCGGACGGGTAGCCGCCCACCGGGTCGGTCACGAAGGTCCCGGCGCAGAGCAGCCCGACCCCCCACGCGCCGACCAGCAGCGGCCCCCGGACCGACGCACCGGCCGCCCGCTCCCCGGACGCGCGGCGCAGACCGGTCGCGAACGCCAGCGTGAGCAGCCCCGCGGCGAGGAAGGCGGCGCCCTGCGTCCAGCCCGCGTCACCGAGCGCCAGCGAGCTGACCGGATGGCGCAGCGGACGGTAGTGCGCACGGGTGACGCCCTCGACGAGGTAGGTGACGGTGAACAGCGGTCCGGCGAGGGCACCGCAGAGCAGCGGCAGCCGGACGGATGGATCAGCCATAGGTGTCAACATAGGTTGACATCACCAGCGCGTCAACCAACATTGACACCCCACCATCTCAGCCCGAACGCGTCCGGATCTCGTTGACCAGCTTCTGCATCGTCCTCTTCTGGTCAGGCGGACCCGTGAGCACCACGGCGACACCGCTGTCGGGCCGCCGGCCGCCGTCCCCGAAGACGTGGCTCATCGCGACCCGCAGGATGCGCCCGCCCTCGTCGTCGGTGCCCTCGACCTCCGCGTACATCGTCGTCGCGTCGGTCCGGCGCCAATCGCCGGACTCGAGGGCGAGCTCCTCGCGCAGCGCGGCGCGCTCGTCGTTCCGGCACGGCTTCGGGCACTCCTGCACCGCGACCAGCCCGCCCGCCCCGCCGAGGTCATCGTCGTCGGCGCACACCCAGCGGCTGACGAACGGCGCCTCGTCGCTGACCATGCACCCCCACGTGCCCGGCGCGTCGAAGACGAACGGCAGGCCCTCCGGCTTCATCCGGTAGGTGTCCTCGTCCTTCCCGAACGTGGGACCCGCGACCGGACCCGGCGGCCCGTCCTTCCCCTTCTGACGCGGCGGCGTCCTCCGCGGCGAGGACGGAAGCGGCGCGGGCACGGTGGGTTCGGCCGCCTGGCCGCTCCCGGTCTCGCTCCTGCGCAGGCCCGGCCCGCTGAGTGAGAAGGCCGCCCACACCACCAGCAGCAGCAGCACCGACACCACGACCACCGCCAGCCCCACCACGAGCGCCCCGCGCCGCGCGGGCCGACGCCCCGCGGACGCGTCCGGAACCGGATCCGGTAGCGCCCACCCCTTGTCCGGAACGTCCGCCCAGTGCGGAGCGAAAGCGGGCCCGCCGCCGTCACCCGAGGTCAGCGCGACGGCGTCGAGCAGCGCCACGGCGTCCTCGAGAGCGCCGCCGGCCACCGCCGCCCAGGCCACCGGGTCACGCGGCCCCGCCGACGGCACCCTCCCGCGTCGCGCGAGCGCCCCCACCGCCGCCTCGAACCGGTCCCGCGCCGCCGAGTCGTCCGCGGCGGCCGGATGCAGGACGACGACCTGCGCCTCCGCACCGTTCCCATCGGCGCCTGCGAGAACGAGTCCCGCGTCGTGCTCGGACAGCCGGGCGCGCAGCCGGAACGGTCCGAGAACCTCCGGATCCCGAGGCCGCAATGGGTCGTTCACCGACGACATCACCCTCCCTACGATCGCCCGTCCAGAAAATAGACGTCCGCGATCGGTCACCGGTTCGAGAGTGCCATTCGTCCGCGAATGCGTTTCGGTACGCTCACCCGATCCGTGCCGACCGGAAGGAACCATGAAGCGTCCGACGACGTCCCTTCTGGCCGCCCTGACGAGCGCGTTCCTCCTCGTCTCCTGCACCGCGCCCGCCGAGGACGAGGTCGGCCCGGCCGTGCGCGCCGTCCGCACCACGGCCGGATCGGGCGTCCCGCCGCTGTCCGAAACCGGCCCCGCCCCCGGTGGCCTCCAGACGGCCTGGCGGCTCGGCGGCGACCGCGGCCACAGCGTCGTGGACGGCCAGCTCGTCATCGCGAAGCCCGAAGGCATCGAGGTCCGCGACGTCAGAACGGGCAAGGTCCGCTGGCACTACGCCGAAATCCGCCGCCATCTCATCGCGTCCACGGTCACCGGCGGCGCGATCCTGGTCGCGACCGGCTCCCGGAAGGTCATCCCGGACCGGTGGGTCAGCCTGGACGCCGCCACCGGGAAGGTCAACTGGACCAAGGCGAGTCAGGGCTTCACCTTCCCGTCCGGAATGCAGACCCGAGCCGCCGCCGCGGCCGGCGTCGTGCCCGCGCTGAACGGCTTCAACGCCAGAATTCTGAAGGCGATCGACCTCCGCACCGGACACGTCCGCTGGGCGACCGGCAAGCTCGCCGCATCGGGCTGCGTCATCGACACGCTCGACACTGCCGTCAGGACGGTGCACGGCGACGACAGCCTCTTCCTCGTCCCGGTCGGCTGCGGCTCGAAGCGATGGACCATCGCCGTCGACCCCGCCACCGGCGCCGAACGCTGGCGCCACGCCGGCTCCACCGACGACGCCGCCGAGGCGACCGTCCACAACGGCGTCACCCAGCTCACGACCGACTCCGAGTCCCTGCTCCTGGACGCCAACGGCCGCGAACTGCTCCGCGACGGCAGCACCTGCCAGGGCGAATGCGCCTTCTACGCCGCCCCCGACCGCGTCTTCATCTCCAGGGACCGCCTCCTGGCCATCGACCGCCGCACCGGCAAGCAGCACAGTCTCCCCCTCGGCCCGTACTCGCTCCTCACCATGACCGGCGACCGCCTCTACGGCCTCCGCGACACCATCGCGCCCGGCCTCCTCGCCCCCGGGCTCGACACCATCGACCCCACCACCGGCGACGCCACCACCATGCCCATGCCCCTGGCCGTGGGCCACCACCGCTTCGGCTCCACCGCCCCCGCGGCACTGCGGGTCGCCGGCGGCCGAGCCATCCTCACCGTCCGGGACACCGCGGACATGAACTGGTCCACCTCGTCGTCCGCCCCGCTCCCTCGCGCCCACGGCCCCGCCGAACTCGGCGGCGTCCCCGTCGCCGACTGGCCGGACGCCTGCAAGATCGCCCCCGGCGTCCACCCGCCCCGGTACCTGGACGACGAGTCCGAGGACGCGCACATCGGCCCGGTCAAACTGACCAACGTCACATGCAACTTGGACGTCCCGTCCGGCACCTCACCGGTCACGGTCACCGTCGCCTGGGTAGCCCGCACCCCCGAGCTGGCCAAGGCGTACCTCCCCACCGCCCCGCTCCCCGAGAACACCGAAAGCGTCCACCTGGGCGACGACGCCTTCCGCACCAAGGACGGCATCATCATGCGCTCAGGCCGCTACATCTTCCGCCTCACCGGAACCGACACCACAGCCCTGGCCCGCAAAATCAACCAAGCCCACTCCACCCCCTGACCCGACTGCCAGTGTCATCCACCCGCACCAAGGTCCGCGCAATGCCGAACGACCCGCTCAACAACCTCGATCCCGTCGCACAACGCGTGCCGAGCCACACCGCCTCCGGGAACGCAGTATGAGATCCCCCTCTCCCCCACCCACACATTCACCGCCCCCTGCACGCAGATGACCGCCATCCCGTGCCCCAGAGAACACCGGACCTCCCCCACCCCGCGCGCCTCCAGCAGGGCGTAGAGCTCCCAGGCCACCTGCCGTACAGGCCGAGACTCCGTACTCACCACTCCGGACACCGGCACAGATACGAACACCGCCTTCCCAGGTGCCGACGCCCCCAGCCTCGAACGCGTCCGGTGCATCCCCCAGGCGCCGCCATGCTCGACGGCCAGCGCATCGACGACTTCGAACCCGCGCCCGCCCTCCGACTCCGTCCCGGGCCGCAACGGCCCGTACCGGATCGGCCCTCGCCACGGAGCGGTGTCGAACACCTTCACCACGAGCTCGGACCGCGCCCTCCGCACGTAGATCCACATCTCCGCCGGCCCGGCCTCCTGCGGACCCGCATGCACGAACGCGTTGGTGGCGATCTCCGAGACCGCGACCGCCAAGTCATAGGCGAGCCCGTCCGGCATCCCCAGCCCACCGGCGACCTGCCGGACCACTGTCCGCGCGAACCCCGCGCAGGTCCCGTCGCCGGGCAGAGCCCAAACGGCGCACCCTCCGGCCAGGATCAACGTCACCGGACCGCCCATGGCCTACCTCCCGAACTCTCGTCCCGCTCAGCGCCCACCCGATGGACAGCAGAGAGGAAGAGCACCGTTAGTGACTGCACATCAACGGATCGTCAATGCACATGCGCATCACGATGACCCGTTTTTCACGATCGATTCCTGCACATGAGCACATTGCCTTGGCCGCATCCGGTCACGGACAGGCATGGCCGGCGACACTGCGTGCACGCTTGGCGCCATGAACATCGCTCACCACAGCCCGACCGTGCGCGGGCGGCGCCTTGCCCGAGAGCTCCGCGTCGTCCGTGAGAACTCCGGCATGTCCGCAGAGCGAGCAGCCGCGGCGCTCGGCTGGTCCCGCCACAAGGTCAACCGCATCGAGACCGCCAGAACTCGGCCGAGCGTCAAGGACGTCGAGAACGCCGTCGACCTCTACGGGGCCAGCGCTTCAGTGCGCACGGCCCTGGTCCAACTCGCCAGAGAAGCTGCACAGCGCGGCTGGTGGGCCGCCTTCAGCGATGTGCTCGGCAGTTCCTATGTAGGGCTTGAGGACGAGGCGACCACGATCCGAAGCCGCCAGGTCCAGACCGTGCCCGGCCTCCTCCAGACGCCCGACTACGCACGAGCTCTCATCCAAACCGCGATCCCCTATGACCACGCCGGCGCCGAACGACGCGTTCAAGCTCGTTTGGCCCGGCAGGCGCTCTTGACCAGGTCCGTGCCACCGTCGCTCGCTGCCGTCGTGGACGAAGCCGTACTGCGACGACTGGTCGGCACCCCACAGATCATGCACGACCAGCTCCGCGCGCTCCTTCCACAGGCCGCTCGTCCCACCGTGAAGATGCGCGTACTTCCGTTCACCCGAGGCACGATCGGAGTCGAAGGCTCCTTCGTGGTCCTGGGCTTCGCAGATGAGCTCGACCCTGACGTCGGCTACGTCGAGAGCATCGGAGGCAGCCTCTTCCTCGAAAGCGCGACCCAAGTAGCCCGCTGTAACCTGACATTTGAGCGCATCTGGGATGCCGCTCTCCCCGAGGAGGCATCGGCGGAC